>NZ_QGGS01000005.1:0-357323 GCF_003148705.1 Pseudomonas sp. OV226
CGAGCTGCGCCGACGTTACAAGCTCAAGGCTGGCGCTAAGGTCAGCGCATAAGAGGCTACTTCGGCGTCGAAACCTCTCTCGCATAGGCCTGGCAGGCTCTCAGGGCGATGAGTCCTTGGTCGCCGCTGTCGGTGATGCCGATAATTCGTTGAGCATGCGCTGGGTCAAGTCTGGCGCGCGCGCCTCCATGAACCATGCCGCCGGCTTCGGTACCGGTTGGCACTGAACAGCCACTGGCCGGATCTGTGGCATCGAGAAAGACTGACAGCCGCAAATCAGAAGTGGCAAGGCGATCGCGCAGGCGCGCCTGATCAGTTTGAGCATCTGTCAGTTCCTTGTGATGGGTTTGATCGCTGGCCGCCAGCCGCTGCTCGAGCGCCAGGCGCTTGTCTTGATCGGCACGCACCTGAGCGGCGGCCGCGTTGCTGATGGTGGTCAGGTCGTCCTTGTGCAATCCGGCCTGCTCGGCAAGCTGCTTACCCAAGCGCGAGTCCTGAATCTGCCACGCCAGCGCCGCACTACCGCCCATCAACGTTACGATCAGTACCAATGCGCCGCCGATACGCCATGAAAGCGGAATCATGCCAGCACCGCCCGGGCGCGAGCCCATATCTCAAGTCGATCCTGAAGGCCGTTCAAGCCGCCGTTGATGCGCCGGGTGATGCTGTTGAACTGGTCCTGATCGGCCAAGGTGTTCAGTCCCTTCGTTGCCCAGAACCACGCCGCCGACAGGCAGGCATACTGCGGCTGCTCCAGCAACTCAGGCTGATTGATCAAGTCCAGACCCAGCGCTTCGCCGCAGGCGGCATAGTTGGCCCGGCCGGTGATCTGAATCAGGCCTCGCCCCCGGTATCTGGAACCGTCACCCTTTACGGAATTGCCAAGGTCCGCCCGCCCCTCATACTTGGCTTGGGCTGGGGTCGGACCCCAAATCTCCCGGACGTAGAGCAACTGGCCGGACTCGTGCCCGATCTGGGCAATGAAGGCGGCCAACCTCTTGGACCCGACAATCTGGTACCGCTGCATCGCCGTGTTTAGGACAGGAACAAAAACGCCGGCTCTTTGGCCGGCGTTCGGGAGGATCTGCAGCAGTTGCTGCGCGGTTATGGGCATTACTTTTCTCCAGAAATAAAAAACCGCCCGGAGGCGGTTTAATATTATTTTTTACATTAGGCAGACTGGCGCGCTGGAATACTCCAAAACGTTAATAGCTTCCCTAGGCTTATGCCAAGTCGTTCGATATACTTTTCTGAAAAAGCGGAAATCGGAATAGTAATAGCTGTTGAGATGAATGCCGACCCAAGCCCAGCAATAAGTGGATATGCAACAACTTGCAGGGGATATACTTTCGACATAACCCCCCAAACCAGATAAAGAATAGGAACATTGATCAGATAAAAACTATAACTAATTCTCCCCATAAATAGAACTGGAGCAGACACCAAAAAGCGGTGAATCAACCCCCGCCTAACAGAGGCTGCCGTGTACACAACCATGCCACCAAGTATGGATTGAGCGACTAATCCCGACACACCAGCTCTAGGGACGCAGTGTCTAGCAAAAACGAATGCGAAAATTGCCACCGCAAGGTGCCACGGCTTAACTTCAAATTTTATCTCGGATATTTGAGGAGAAGCGACACCAACACCGATAGCAAAGGCGAGGAGGTACGGCCATAGATTATTCAAGTAGCCGACCAAAACCGGATAGTCAATCGCGAAAGTCGCGTAGCAGGCAGCGAGAATAAGAGCAAAAAAGCCAAATTTCCGCCGCAACAGCACAAACAACAACACAAACGGTGCCGCAAACATCTCAACCTGCAAGCTCCAGGACGGTCCATGGATAGTAGGTTCGTAAAGTGATGCGCTCTTCCAGAAAACCTCAAAGTTAACTGCTGGGTACTCGATCTTGCCACCTACCATCAAAAAAATAACCCAGTATAAAAGCATGCAACCAATCATTGCCGGGTAGATTCTGGTGCACCGCTTAATGAAAAAGTCTGCGGAAACAACCCAAGCATTCCCCACTTTATTCAGATTGCGATCAATTGATCCACTAAGAACGTATCCGCTAAGGACGAAAAAAAGCAGCACTGCACTGTCGCCATTGAATACGGCAAGTAGAGCCTTGTTTAGTGCATCAGACCAATTCGAAATAGTTATTACGGGCGCATACAAAACACTTCCAACAAGGCCAACATTGTAATGAAGAATCCCATGGAAAAATGTAACCGCTAAGGCAGCGCATCCCCTTAACCCGTCAAGCGCAGCAACATGACGGTTTGAAAAATCTCGATTCATTCTCACTCCTTTTTGAGCTAAGTGTACAGGATGTCCCGCGCTTGAATACAAACGGCGCAGGCATCCTGTCGGAATTTATCAGCTACTGGAATCGCTAGGCAAAAATACCCCATCTATGTGCCGCCAACGTTCGCTAGGCATTGGGATTACGTCGGTTATCTCAATCAAAGCCTCGCAGAACTCCGGCGTAAACCTTTCCTCTATAAGGATTTCCAGGCCGACTAAATCGCTCCGAGCGCCGTAATCGTAGGTTTCAGGCAGACGCTGGCGTACCCCTCACCCCACCATGACTTGGTCTTTCCATCGAACACCCGGTTGCGGATGGTCCAGGCCACGGCGATCTGGCCGGCCAGCGATTCCCCGCGAGCCTCACCCCATAGCGTGCGTGCGAGGATGTCGCGATCATTTTCGGTAACTTTCATTTTTTTCCAGGCAAAAATAAACCCGCTCTATGGCGGGTGCTTTTCTTGCAACAAGCTCTATTCCAGGATGGCGGCAACATCAGGATTTGCCAGCAAGAATGCTTTCAACTTGTCCAATGGATTTGTGACGATCACTGGCGGCGGATTAATGAATGCCATATACCGAGGATCATTATCGGCAACGACTCCTTGGTTAGGGTACACATCAGCGTCCTGCTGGTTGCCGAACACAGAAACAATCTTCAGCTCTTCATCATCTTCAAACTGCACAAATAAAGTGGTCATATCAGAACCTGTAAGAAGTGGTGTTGATGCCGTAGGTCGGGGTGCCGGCCGAGCTTGCGCACTGGTAATAAATAAACTGGGCGCCGGTGACATCCAGTTCAAATGTGTTAACTAGCGTCACGCCATTTAACGCGAACTGCGAGCCGGCCAATGCATTGACAGCATCTTCAGACAGAGTTGTGCTCAGGTTGCTCGCGACAGTGCTGGTCAGGCCAAAACTGCCGCCGACTGATACCGCGTTTGCCGGAATTGAACCCGAGACAGATAGCGCGGTTGGTGACCCCGCCATGGTGTTTGTAGAAATTGCTGTTCTTGGCGCAAAGCTGACCCTTCGGTCGCGCAACAGCACAGGCAGAAACTGGCTGCTGGCGTTCGTTGGCAGCACCGCAATCAACGCCGAGGCTGTGTACCCAGCCGGCATGTTGGCACCCCCGTACACCTGGCCCACCAAGGCGCTTGCATTGACTGCCAGCAGGGCCGACGCGGCGGTGCTAGGGTTGTAAATCGCGTAGAGCCCAACAAATCCAGAAACAGGCGCCGCTCCGGTATCCATGCCGCCAGCGCCGACCGTGCCCAGGTTGATCGTTTTGTTGACGTTCGGCAGGCAGTATCGCAAGCCGCCAAGTACAGTCTCCACAACCACTTCGTCTGCAGTAAAGGTCGCAATCGATGATGCGGTGCTTTGGTAAAGCCTTGCATTTCGAGCCTGCCCAACTACCCCAGACACTTGGCCAAAAGCGACTGCCTGATTCGCGCTTGCGGCGTTCGGCACCTGTACAAGTGTGGTGAACACAGGAGAATCCAGTGGCGCCATCGGCCCGTCAATTGGGCCTTTGTCGACCCATGCCGAGTTAGCCGCGTTACGCTGCTTGAGTCGACCGGTCCCAGTGTCCGCCCATACCTGCGCCGGGAAAGTAGGGCTCGGCGCAGAAGCGCCGCTGCTCTGCGATGCCAAGGCCTTCAGCGCCAGATTGATATCGGCGCGGACAGCAACGCCCGCCCCGTTATCCACAGTAAAGTCATGCTGCGACATAGGTCAGTATCCCTTTGAGATGTAGTCAATCGAGCGGCCCGACTGGGCTACCCCACTGGAATTGCGGATGAAGACCGTGAAGCCGAAGACGGTCTTGGCAGAGACGTCGAGATAATCGCCAGGCGAGAGGCCTTGCGCTGTCAGGCTGACGGCTGGGCTGGCTTTGAACGGTGGCGAGTACACGACTGGCAGGCCCAAGGCTGGAACCGGGATGTCGTTCCCGCTCTCGATCCGGTCTGGCATATCAATCGTCACCTCAAGGGTCGAGACGTCGATCCAGTTCGTCGCCAGCAGGACCTCCCCACGAAGCTGGAAGTCGAAGACACGAGCGCGGTAGTCACCGACAACAAACGGTTTCCACGCAGACCAGGCAGCCGGCAACACGTCGGAGGTTCGAACCCACAGAGACAGCGAGGCGCCGACCGGTGGGTCGCCGTCGATGCTGATCATCGAGTCGAAATCAACAATCGTGTCGATGTAGCTGCCGTCGTCGTACAGCACGGCTTCAACGTTCGCCGTCAGGCGGCAGTCGTAGACGTAACCCAGATCGGAAGGCGCCGCGAAGCTGTAGGTCATCGACAGGCTAGAGCCGCCGTACTTGTCGATCTCCCCGAGCCATGCATCAAGATCGGGAATGTCATCGAACAGCCCGAGCGCGGCCATTTTCAGCACGCCTCCAGCGACTGCGGCATTAACCGCAACGCCAGAGAATGCAGGCGACTCCGTGACCGTCAGGACAACGTTGTCCGGCAGAGGGACTTGCGCATCAGACCAGACTTCAGTGATCGGCCCGCCGACCCCGGAGGAGTCAACCGCGCGCGCCAAATACTTGCCGGGCAACAGCGAAACGACCGCGGATGTTGAGCGCCCCGCTACCTCGGTGAGCGGCAGTGCTGTATCCCAATTCGCCGACGTGTTGCGGGACTGGCGGATATTAACGCTACCGCCCAGCTTCACATCCAGCTCAGGGACTGGGTCCCACGCCAGAGTTGCGACACTATTGATGACATCCAACCGGAGGCCGGACAGCGCCCCCGGCGGAGCCAGAAGTGCCTGAGCCGTATAGCTTTGCCGTGACGAAGGGCCGGACAGTCCAAGCACGGACCTGGGCGTGACCTGAACCGACCATGCACCAGCGGACGCAGACTCGAAATCAATGTTTGGCGTCGATATTTCGCCAACGAACTCCCAGTTCCCACCCGGTTTAAGGACTTCGACCAGGTAACGCATAGCCCTTGCTGAAGGAGTCCAGCTGACCGACAGCCTGGCAGCTGCAAGCCCTGTCCCAGTGTCATACAGCGACTCAAGGAAGGTCAGTTGGCCGACGGCATCCGGTGCTGCCAAGTTGACGATGCTCGTTGGGGCATCGACATCAGGAATCCCGAAGTCCACCTCGTTGAACTTGTCGGCATCGTAGGCGACAGCGCTGATGGCATATGTCCCGTCGTCACCCTCCGTAATGCCGACGACGCGGAACTTCTGCGTGTCCAGTGCGGCACCGGCAAAGACCCAGGGAGCCGACGCCAGTGGTGCAGAAGGTAATGCCGGCGAGACGACCACGGAAGTGGCGCCCGTCGAAACAGAGACGCTCCGGCTGGCATAGCTGCCGTCGGCCAGAATGACGCTGATCACGCCGCCCCCGCCGAACCCTAGCGGGGCGTCAAGGAGCAAGGCTGTGGTTGTACTGCCAGCCAGCAATCGGCCGCCATTGCGCGCGCCGGCGCGGTTGGCATCGGCGATGTCGATGATATCGCCGGGCAAAGGGATTGCCCCGTCAGCGCCGACGGCGAACGTTACCGCCTCGCTTTCGGCGAAAAGAATCCAGCGACCCAGTCGACGTGCCTGGCCGCGCGACCTGCAGCCAACGGCGACAACGTCGGTCTGCTGGATACGACCCCATTTGGCAATCAGTTCAGGCCGCTCGACAATCTCGACCGACTGCTTGTATTGCTGAAAAGGATCGTTCCAGGTGACAGCCGCCATGTTGAAGCGCTGATCTGACGCCACTGATTGATAGCCGAAGTCGCCCCCGACGATATTCGCGTTATTGAACAAATACCGACTGGTGCGCGGCGCATCCTGCACAGCCGTCAGCGCACCGCCCGCCCAGAAACAGATCGCCCGAAACACGGAGGCCATATCATTGACCAGCTTCCATGCGTCTTGCTGGGTGGTCAGGGCCATGTTGCAGGTAAAACGAGGTTCATAGCCGCCGGTGCCGTAACCATTTGGAACCAGCACGTCGCAGTATTGCGAGATGCTGTAAAGCGCGTATTTATCAATCAGGGACGAATCGAGCAAGCCTCCCAGCCCGTAACGGGTATTGGTCAGCATGTCGTACCAGATCCAGGCCGGGTTATCCGTCCACGCGCGCTTGAACGTGCCATCCCACGATCCGCTGTAGATCCGGGTGGCCGGGTCGTAGTTGACCGGCACCAGAACCTTAATCCCCTGAACCATGAACGCCATGCGCGGGATGCTGGAGAACTGCTGTGCATCAATCGAGATGCCGACCATGGCGGTGTTGGGGTAACGCAGTTTTTCATCCCACAGCAGCGTCAAGCTGTCGAAGAAGGTACGGTTTTGGATCGATGAGCTAACAGAGTCCGCAGTGAGCCGGGTAACCCGCACGTAACGCGGTGAGCCGCCGGAAGCCGGCAGACGTATGTAATACGAAAACTGCGTGCGGCTCATGGTCTTGCCATCAATCGCCAGGTCGCCACACAGCGCAAACCAGGCGCCACTACCAACCTTCCCTTCAATGCGGAAATCGGCTCTTGCTCCGGTCATGTCCCCGTTTTGGGTGTTTTGAGTGGACAGCTGTGGGGTGCTGACCGTCACCCGGACCGCGTCTACATCGGTGTCAGTGATGGCGCGTTCGGCCGAAACTCCCGCCTTGAGTTCAAGCCCAATTGTCTGTTCCGCCTCAAGCCCGGTCATGGGCATGTAGGGCTGCCACTGCGTCCCGTAACGGTAATCAAGAATAACATCGGAAAAGTTGAAGCTTCCGTCAGGGTTTTGCAGCGGCACATCGTCGAAAAAAATCCCCATGGCGCCATAAGGGATACCGTTAATTTCGCCCTCACTGATCGCGTGCAGGGTGCGGACATGCTGACGCGATCGCAGGCTGTTCGGCGCCTCGACAGGCGTTCTTGCGGACCCTCCGCCACCACCGCCGCTCTTCCCGCCCTTGCGACCTTCAATAAGCTCGCTCATGCCGGGATCGCCTCCGCCCAGGTACCTACACCGACGACACTCGAACCCACCAGCATTTGCCCATAGACGATGGGAACCGGCAGGCCTTGCTGGGTCGAGTTGAACGCGCCGTTGAACAGGTAGCTGGGTTTGTTTTCGGTGGTGGCTTGTTCTTGTTGGGTGGCGGTCTTAGGAACTGGCGTGAGCAATTGCGAAACACCGCCAATCGTCAAAGATAAGCCAATGGAGAATGCGACAGGTCCGAGCCAGATCGACGCAACCATCAGAGCAACGCCCGCGATAGTTTGAAACAGTCCTCCGCGTTTGCTGCCAGAAATAATCGGGACAATACGGACCTCAGCAGTTCCCGTTAAACCGAACTCGTCCGTCCCAACGTTTTGCCGATTACGGAAAATGGCGAAGCGCACGCCCAATCGAGAAAGTCGAGTGATCTCGGACTCAAAACCTTCAACGGTGTGCTTCAGAGCGCTCATCACCTCATTGGTCGTTCCACTTTCAAGTAGATAGCTCTTTTGGCGCCAAAAGGCTTTTGCCAAGCTTCCGGACAGCTTTACGATAGTCATCAGCTGACGGTTGACTGCAACGCTCATACCTTTCTCCAGGCAATAAAAAACCGCCTCTATGGGCGGTTTTTTGATTAATTGATTGTTACCTGATTCTGGTAAGCCTCAGACTTCCATCAGACGGGAGAAGTATCCGGTAGGCAACTTTTGACCCTGCTTTCAGATCTGCATCTTGCGAGGTAGAAATGTCTGGGCACATTCCGCTTCCAGTTTCTAAACGAAAGAAGTATGGCCCTGGCTCGAGGCTTAACTGAATGAACTCTCCGCTTCTGATCGCGAATACCTTTGTATTGTTGACGTATACATCATGGGTACATCCAGATCCAAAGATGCCGGTGTCACGCAAAAACACTACCTCTGCTTTACCTGGTAGATCGCCCGATTTTACATATTCAGGGGCATATACCCTTTCCGATGGGATAGGGTTCGCAGTCTGCTCGGTCACCGGGCTCGTAGAACACCCCGCCAGCGCGAAAAATACCAGGGCTGTAATAGCTTTCCACATTGCTGAGCCTCCATGTGTTTTGCCGACTCTAACAGGGCGGTTGCGTTAGACAAATCCCTCTAAACGAAAAAGCCCAGCGTGGCGGCTGGGCTTTGGCAAGAATCAATAAATTTACAGGCAATTACGCACCGCATCTTCAATTGCTGTTCGGCCTACGCCGGGCATCCAGGCCAACCTCTGGTAATAAACTGCAGAACTGCCTGATGGCGCTTTCTTGATCTCCAATAGCTCATCGGTCAATTGCATCGTTCCGACTACAAGACGATAACCGTATTCAGTTTCGGACATCATTGCGTCAGATCTCGCGTCCTGCCACTGAGGAAACACACACAAGGCGTATTGCTTCGGGTCTTTCTTGGTGGTCGCACTCACCGTTGGGGTGTTATTCCGCAAATCGCTTGGCGACACACACCCCGCCAGCGCGATCAACGCCAAAGCACCTAAAAACAGTTTCATGTCGTTCCCTCGTTGAGTTTTGGCGAATGTAGCAGGGCTTTTCCGCCTGTACGAATCCCCAGTAACGCCACACTGCTTGCAGACAGTAGCATTATGCCTCTACACGTCGAGCCCACCCCCCCCTAAAAACTCAAAGAATGGGGTTGGGAAGCCAGACTGATTAACCTTCGATAGTAGGCATTGGAGCGGTATATGGAAGTGTCAAGAACAGGTCTTCTAATGCGGCGAGTGGGTGCGTACATCCTCGACATGGCTGCGTTAATTCTCGCCCTTCATGGACTGAACGAAGTAGGCCTTTACTTCGGACCGTTTTTTCAAGCGTCCTCGTATCTGTTCTATTTTTTGATTTTTGAATGGGTCTGGGGGGGTAAAACGCCGGGAAAATTCGTCTTTCAAATATGCGTGATCAATGGTGCCGGCGGTCCTCCAACTTTTGTTCAGTCACTCATTCGCGGTATCACCAGGCACATAGAAGTGCTCCTGGGGATTATCACAGTATTCATTCTCGCCAAGTCTGAAAAATTCCAACGAGTGGGCGATATTCTTGCGAAGACTTATGTCATCCCGACGAGGGATTTAGCCCAGCTACGAATCGCAACACGGGGTGAGCATTCGCCTTTATGAATCGTCCGTAGCGCCCCGCCATCCTCCGTAGTAGCCTCCAGCCCTTACGCAACGGATTTCCCAGTCCTTTGCCTGCAAGCCCAAGGACTAGGGAAGCGCCAATTTCGGCGCGGAAAACGGAAAGGTAGCAATCTATGCCGGCTCACCAAAATTACCCGCAGATGAAGAAGGCTGAAACCGAGGATGGCTTTCAGGAGTGGCCTTTTCGCGCCGAAGGCATCAGCCCCGATGGCGATCGCAACAACGGCGGCATTGATCTCATTGCAGAACCGCATCGCATAGACGAGATACATGAGGCCACCACAGAAAATGGCCTTCGGTATGTATTAGAAGCCCTCAACGCACCGGGCGGGCTCTTTATGTCCCTAGGGTGTCTGTCCGCATTCGATGATCTTTATCACTCGTATGTTGAGTTCACATTTAGAGATCATGTCTCAGCAATAGACGAGTCAAATATCCTGGCTATCCATGAGCGCTGGCAGTCCTGGCTCGCAGAGCGAGACGCAGAGATTCCAGGCTTGGCCCAGGCAACAAATCTACGTTCGGCATGGGACTATCGGGCATTTTCACTCCGTGGAAACGCGCCGCAATATCTGATAACCGTCTACCATCGTGAACATGATGCCGAGTCTCACGCAAAAGTAGTTCAGTGGTTTGAGAGATTTCTTCTTGAAGTAGAGCATTCATTTTAATTACCTAACCCGGTCAGGAGGGTGCACGCTTGTAGCGCAGGATGTGCGTAGTGCACTCGCGGTACGCGCGACCGTAAACCTCTTTGCAACTCAGCCGCCCATAGAGGTGATGCAGCAGCACGTCGCCGTCCAGCCAGATCGCGCCATGACACGGTGTCGGGCTGCCGATGGCCATGACGATCAGATCACCCTGCTCCGGCGTATCGACTTGAACGAAGCCGGCCTTGGTGAAATTGTCGACGTACAGGTTCTCGCCGTTGTTCCACCAATCATCCTTGCGGTGGAAATCCATCAGAGTGATGCCAAGCACCTGGCGATAGTAATCGCGAACCAGCGTGTAGCAGTCGATGACACCATGGACGAAGACGCGTCCTTCCAGTGCCAGTTCGCCGCTCGCTGGCATCTCATGCCAAGTGGCCACGCCATTGACCAAGCCAACGATCCACCAGGTGGTTCGGCTTACCGCGTGGCTGGCAAGATCATGCAGGCTCGGCTCGGGGCCGACGTCCGGATGCGAATGGACGATCACGACGATGTCGCCCAGGTCTTCGGCAGCCGCATAATCCTCGGGGTGCAGGATGAAGTGATCGGTCTCGTCCGACTGGTTGCGGCACGGCACGTACTGCGGTTTTCCGCGAACGCTGACGACCAAGCCGCAGGACTCGCGCGGATACTCGGCGCGGGCGTGAGCCTCAGCGTCAGACCGGCATTTCTTGAACAGTTCGCTCATGATCAAAGCCTCGGCACATTGGCAATACCCGGGAAGCCGCCGAACGGAAGCTCTGCGAACTCACCGAAGCGCAACTTGCAGCCCTTCATGGTGCGGCTGCATTGATCCCTTGCTGGATCGCTAGTTGGGTTATTCAGGTAATCCGCCACGGGCCCGCCGGCGTAACCGCACTCACCGGAGCGATACGCCCAGAGGCAAGTCCCGGCGATCACTTGGCGCCGAGGAAGCTTGACGCCGGTTAGATCGAGCGGCGACCCCAGATCGAACTCGATAGACGCCGAGTTCTCCGATGCCTTGCGCGTGATGATCCAGGTTTCTACCGGGTATTCCTCGGCGGGATTGGCCGTCGGGTTGCCGGTGGTGAAATTCACCGCGTCCAGGTACTTGACCAGCGTGCGACGGCGCTTGAGCTTGGCACCCAGCAGGTCTTCGTACTGCCGGCAGAGCGCAGAGATCGTGCCGCCAAAGTTGCCGACCTGAAGCTTCGGCCGGGCCGGCGAGCCCTGGCTTGGCGTTGAGAATTCAGAGCCCTTGAGTGGCCATGGCGTGTAGAGGACCCCTTTCCAAACAACCGACCCCAACGTCTCATTGGTGCCGGCGTGAAAACGAATGGTCTGATCGGGCAGGATCAGTTCGAAGCCTTCCCAGATGGACAGGCCTGTTGCCAGCGAAAGCTGACCTTGAAGAGCGGTCATTCGAACACCTCCTCGAAGGTTGCGGAAATGCTGTCAACGCGGCGAGCGATGTCAGTTCGTGTCCATTCGCGACAAACAAAAACCCCGATCGGGTGACCGGGGTGCGTGTAGTTGAAGGCTTCGATTGCGCCCCTGGCGATCAGGAACGCGTCAATGGCATCAATCTCGGTGTCGATCCGCTTGAACGTCAGCGAGTACTTGCGCCTCTGCCGGTTGATGCCGGTCCCCTGCCGTTGCTCATACCCATCACCGAACGTGACGACCTTGACCGTCGGCGTGATCACCCGGGAGGCGTCATAGGTTGCTCGCCATGTGAATGCCAGCATGATGCCTCCTTAAGCGAGTTGCCCGCCGTTACGGCGTGCAATTGCGATTTCCTGACGGCAGACGACCTTGATAGCTTCGGCCAGACGCGCCGGATCAGGCGTGGCACCGCCACCCTCAGAGGCGTCCACCGTTACGCTGACGTTGACCGCGCTGGAGTTTCCGCCTCCGCCACGCACACCAAGACGCCCCTGCGAGTCGCGAGCCAGCGGCACAATCGCCTCTTCCGTCTTCTCACCCATTACGCCCATCTGCCCGTTGGCCATTCCAAAAGCTGTTGGCTTGGTGACGATGTTGTTGGTGAAGGCACCACCATTGGCGAACATCTGCACGCCGCCGGACCAGGCGCCACCCTTGGCTTGTGGGAAGTACTGAGCGGAGTAACCAGACTGAGACGCGCCCAAAGAGGTGGATGAGCTGCCACCGAAGTACGAACTGGCCGCAGAGGTAGCCAAGCCGAACAGACCGTTCAGCGCCGCCGAACTGGCCTGCCGTGCTGCGATACGCGCCATGTCAGCAAGGATCGACTTGGCGAAGTCCGAGAACGATGCCTTTCCGGTCGTAACAAACTGAGCAAAGGCATCTTCCGCAGCACTGAAGGCATTGGTGAACAGGCTTTTCGTCTGTCCCGCCACGTCACGCGTCGACTCTAGGTAGTTCTCCCAGGCCGACGAGGCGCCGGCAGTCCAGCTACCTTGCGCTGAGGTCATGTCGTCATAGTTGGCGACCACCACATTGCGCAGATCCTGCTGACTCTGTGCGACGGCTTTCAGTTTGGCGTTGTACTCGTCGAGGCTCATGCCACGCGAGCCGTCACCGTACTGGTTGGCCAGATCGATGCGCTGGGCGTTGGCCTTGTCGTCGATGCTGTTTTGTTGGTCGGTCAGCGCACGCTGCCGATCACCCTGGCCGAGTCCGGCGGCTGCGCGCAACCCTTGCTGTCGAAGCGTCTCGACTTGCTGCTGTAAAGCGCTGGTGTAGGTGTTGACCGCCAGTGTTTGCTTGCGAAGCCGGCCTTCTTCGTTGGTCGCGATGATCGACAGTTCGCTATCGCTTTCCTGCTGCGCCTTGACCATGGAGCTGCGGGCGTCCGCGATCTTCTGATCGATCTGAATGATCTGCGCTGCAGTGGCGCCCTTTTTGGTCTTGGCATCCTCAAGTGCGTCGATTTCCGACTGGTACCCCTGAGCAACCTCTCCGGCTTGTTGCTTCATCAGGCTGACCCGCTGTTCGGTGTAACTGGTCTGCGAGATCACCCCGGCACGCTGAGAAGCTTCGAGTTCCTTGTCCGCATTTTTGTAGTAGGCAAGAGTTTCGGCCAACGCATTTTTGGCGTTATTGAAACTGGTCAGATCAACGCTGCCCGCAGCCCCTTTCGGGTCCTTGAACTTGTCATTGATGTTCGAGATGTTCTTGTCGACAACCGTTTGATCAAGGCGCTTGTCATTTGGATCGGTTTTCCGGATATCGTCGAGCTGATGGCGATATTCCTTCAGTGCATCCGCGCGCTTTTGCTCATTCGTCCAGGACGACTTAGTGAGCGCATCGATCTTGACCATTGCTTGCTGGGATGCAAGCTGGGCCTTATCCTGGTCGCCTTGGTACTTTGCGATATCAGCTTCAGCAGCCTTCTGATCCTCAAGCATGTTGAGGCGATTGCTGTAGAACTCGATCATCTCCTGCTTGTTTTGGAACAGACCAACGTCGCCCGCCTGAGCCCGTGAAAGATCACGCTGAGCCTGCTCAATATCGGCGCCAATATCGCTACGGCCAATATTTTCCAGGTTGTCCGCGGCTTTGGCGACTTGGTTGTAGGCCTTTTCCCAGATGCTCAGATTTTCAAGGATTCGCGGAGTACGCTCGTTGATGGCGTCAGCGTATTGCTCTGTCGCGAGCTTTACGGCGCCGGCATGGTTCCCCTGTTCTTCCAACGCAGCGATCTGCGAGTAAACCGACGCAGTCAGGTAGTGGTACTGCTCATTCAGCGCAGCCGAAGCTTTGACCGGGTCATCGGCAAGCTTCGAAAACTCAGCGACCGTTTCACTAACGGCCTTACCGGTCGCTTCCTGCATGGAAACGGCGGCCTGGGTGATATCAGCAAAGCTCTCGCCGGCAATCTTGCCGTTTCCAGCCAGCAGTGCGAGCACTTCAGCGGCTTGGCCTGTTGTGCCTACAGTGGCGCTAACTTGACGTGCCATTTCTCCTAGCTGCCCAGCGCTCACGCCAGCAGCATTACCAGTCACCACCAATGACTTGTTGTACGCGTCCTGCTCTTCACTGCCCTTGTAATAGGCAAAGGTCAACCCACCGATGGCGGCGGTGACCAGGGCGATAGGACCAAGGATGGCCAGCAGACTGGAAGCAGAGGCCCCGGCGCCGGCGCCCAACTGAGCCACTGCTCGCACCCCGCTTCCCCAGTCACCGGATGACAGGGCGTTACCGAGCTGAACAACGTTCTCTTGTGCCTGACGAGTGCCGAGACGAAGCTTGTCGAACCCGGTGGCAGTTTTTTCGAGCTTGGCGTAATCCTTGTCGATCTTGCTCAGCGCAGAGTTGTACTGATCCTGATTGATACGGCCTGCATCGAGGTGTTTCCCCAACTGCTCCACCTGGGTATCCAGCTTCGATATCGCAGCTTTGGCCGGATCAATTGCGCCAAGCAGACTGTTCAGGGCTTTCTGTTCGTCCAGAGTCGACTTGGCCAGCGCCGCTTGCTGTTTGTCGAGTTGCGCAGTGACCTTGGAAAACTCGGCTTCACCATAAGCGCCAGTCTCAGTGAGCTTCGACAGGCTTTCGCGTTGCTTTGCCAGTTCCTGAGTGGTGGTCGCGCCTTTCGACAGTGACTTCTCCAGCGCCTCCATTTCTTTCATCAGGCCGACGGCGGATTGTTCTGCGCGTTCGCCGGACTTCGCCATCTTGTCGAGATCGGTCGCAGCCTGGGCCGCTTCGGACGAGTCGACCTTTAGCCCGAGCTCTGCAATGTTCATCGACTCACCCTGAATAAGTGCCCGTGATTACGGGCTGTTGTCGTTGGCGTCGGCCATTACCGCGATGGCTTCCGACTCCATGACACGAATGTCCTGAAACACGCCCGGGCGATCCTTCGCGGGTATGCCGATGAGCCGCATTACGTTCGGGAGGACCCCGTAATCGAGTCCGGTCGCGCCGCACGCACCTGTACGCCACTGAGTTCCCATCGAATCCATGACAAGGAACGACTTCCAGTTGTCAGGCCATACCTCGAAGGAGTCATCGACATCCTTCGAAGTAAGGCCAAACACTGAAAGGACCCCGGCGTCAGCGGTCGGCTCGTACAGCGCACGCGCGACGTCGGTCAGTTTCCCAGGCGGGCTTTCCCGTAGGCTTCGCTGTAGGCCTTCACGACGGCATCAGAAACACCGACGCAGCTCTTCACGAGGGCAGTGATCGATTCGTCGTTAACCTCATCGTCGAACTCCCATGCAACAACCAGATCTTTGATCTGGTCCACCCCTTGTTGAACTTCTGCCTCGGTAACTTCCGTCAGCGTCGGCTCTTTGCCTTTGAACCGTTCGCCGATGGCTTCAGCTTTTGCCTTCCAGGCATCGAACAGTTCAGCCAACGCTGTGCGATCTCGGTACTTGAACGTGAACGGCACCATTTCTGGGGCTCCGCCCACCTGAGGGATGGCCACCTCGACGGTGAACGTCGGTTTTGGCGCAATGGAAAACTTTGCCATGAAGATTCCTTACGTCAGGTATCGAGTTGGTGAGGCTTGCAGAGCCAGGGAGACGGTGCGGGTCAGGATGTTGCTTCGAGCAACCGCCGGCTGCAGCGAGAACGAGGTGTAGGCGCCGTAGTACAGCTTGTCGGTGCCAGGCAGGTTTAGGCGCGCGGCTTGGCAGGTCTGGCCGATGTCAGCAGCGCTCACGATGGGTACATAGGGTAGAGTCGGGTCGTCGGCAACGGTCAGGACCAGGCTGGCGGCGGCTTTGTCTGTCGGAAGCTGACGGCCTTGCTGATCCTCAAGAAAGACGATGTCCGCATAGTTCTGATCGCCGCCGGAGAACGCTACATCGGTGATCTGCGGGATCTGTACCCAGGTGAGCACTTTTTTCAAGCTGCCTACGCCCGAACCGACCGGGTAGATCGTGGTGCTGGTGGTGTCGATCGCTTCCAGGGTGATTGCGGTCGCGGTCGCAGCCTTGACGCGGACAACTTTGTTGTTTAGCGCGGTCCAGCCAGAGGTGACGAGCAGGATGTCACCGACGACCAGCGTGGCACCAACAACGGTGCAGATGGCTTCGGAGGCGTTGGAGATGGCCGAGAAAGGCAGAGCGGCAGCGTAGGTGGCGGCGTGTTCAAACGTCGCACCATTGGGGAGCTTGTAGCCCATGGGGTTTTCCTCTGTGCAGAAATGACAAAACCCGCTTAACGGCGGGTTCTGGGTTTGCCCAATAGGCGGATTAGGTTGTGGTGTCGGCTCGGTACTGGAATGAGACCGGCAACGCGAAGGCCGTGTTTTCTTGCTGCTCAGGTCCTGGATTTACAGGAGTCGCCACCTGTACAGCGAAGCCCGTCTTGACGAGCTGATCATTGAGCGGATAAAGCGCGGCCAGTTCGTCGGCCAGCCCCTCTGCTGCCCCAGTTCCACCGCCCGAGGGTGTCACGATCGTGATCTGAAACAACCCCGTGTACAGCCGATGAGCTCCAGCAAGGTCGTTGCTGTTCGTGCCCGCTGGTAGCAAGAATGCTCGAAGGTAAGTCTCGTTGGCCGCTGGAGCGAAGTCGACGTTTTGATAAGCAATGCGCAATACGGGACTACGCGCTGCCGCCCACGTCTTCAATCGTCCCTCAAGCAAGGACCGGATGATCTTGTGGCTCATACCTGATTATTCCTGATGGCTTCATCGACGATCTGCTGAAACCGCGCCAGCGTGATGCGGACCATGCCACCGGGTGCTTGTTTCGAATGACCGTACTCAAGTGGCACAGCGTACGGCAGGTTGTTCACCAGATACGCCGTCTGGCCGATGGTCAGCGACTGCACCTGAGCCCTCAGCACCGCCACCGAGACGTTGCCCGACGGGTCGATCTGATCGACCACACCGTCGGCAGGGGTATCAATCGAGAACTGCCAGTTCCCGCGGAACCGCCCGCCCACGTAGTCCTTGCCCGCGACCAAGCCGTTCACGTTGAAGTTCTGATCGCGTTCGGTCTTAGTCAGTGGCTTAGCGTACTTCACGCTGCGCTTTAGGTTGCCGCCCTTCGTGAAATTACTGGGCGTTAGCGACTTGATGACGTTGCGCACTTCGACGTGTGCGTCATAAGCATCAGCCGCCGCGGTGTTAGTTTGGCGATGCGCAACGTTGGCCGCCCAAATCTCAGGGTTGCCCACCGGTGACATGCGGATAACACTGCTGCCGATCTCGATTACGATCTCGCGGAAGGTGGCATCAAGCCCTGATTTGGCTTGCTCGGCGAACTGGCGGATGTTTTCAGCAAAGCTGCCGTTAAGGCCTGAGTATTTGCTCATGACCGCACCTGCAATTCATACAGAATCGGCGTGCCGGCCGGGTTGATCTCCTTCAGCGGAGGGACAATTGACCAGGTACGACCTTGAACGATTACTTTGTTCAGTAAGCCCGGCACCCACGCCAACCCCTGCGCGGCGATCTTGAGCTTCTTGTCGCCCTGCTTGATGAGGCTGTTGTTCTGGAATTCTTGGCCGGTGAAGTCGATCAGCATGCCTTGGGCGGTCTGATCGATCACGGTGTCGGGTGGCGCGGAACCGGCTTCGGGGTCGTACTCGCCGACGGTAGTTGCACGGATGATCACGGGCTGGCCGAACTCGGTGATCATATCCAGAGCCAGCGTGGCCATTTCGTCGTAGAAGGCCATTGTGGCTCCAGATGTGAAAAGCCCAGCACTGCGGCTGGGCTCTATTCAGTTGAAATTCCTGAGGCGTCGAGCCTCAAGCATTTTATCGGCGATTTCTCCAGCAGCCTTTATTAGGCTGTTCCGATAAGAATCAGTATTCCCGCCAGTTGCGTTCTCTTTCGCATGCTCAAGAGCCGCTACAAAGTAAATATCCCAAGCCTGCAGCTCGGATGCAGTTTTAGCTTTAACAGACATGACTCTCTTCCTTTAGATGGAAGTAAAACGCTACCACTAAGCCCTCACGGCAAACAACCCGCGCTTTTGAAGGTAGTCAGCGAACTGCGTGGCGCTTGGTCGATCAGGCGCCGCCGGCAACAGTTTTCCGCTGGTGTTCAGGATCGTGGCGTACTCACGCGTTACCGCGCCTTCGACACGCTCCAGCGTCACCGCGCCTTTGCGCTTCTCTGGCGGGTCGATGTCGTCAGCATGAATCTCTGAGGCCAAGGCCATCTGGCCGTATTCGATGCGCGCCGGAAGGTAGTTGTCAGGCTTGATTTCGCAATCAAGTTCAACGCCCCGTCGAGGCCAGGCCAATGCTTGATCACTGCTGGTCTTGCGCCCTTTCCAAGTCATGCCATCCATCGCCAAGGCGGCCCGGCGCAACAGTGCTTCCTGTGCAGGTACATCCACAGGAATGACCACGCCAAACTTGCCGGCGTAAATGACCAGGTCCGCGGCGCTTGCGTAGCTTTCGGCGTCAGGCTTGCTGGTGCCGTCCTCGATGATGAGTGTCATTGATCAACTCGCAGGAATGAGCTTTGAATGATTGGCCACCGAATGATCGGCAGCCGCAGTATCACGCCTTGGGCAGGTCAGCGACGAGCCTTTCCAAGGATTCTTTTGAGGCGTTCGCGCGGTAGCTCACGCCAGCCTTATCGAGCGAAGCCTTCAGAGCGTCTACTTCCTGCCCTTCGCCCGCCCTCAACTCTGCGAGCTCGTTACGCAGCCTTTCATTTTCTGCCGCGAGGTCATCACGCGCATCGGCCAGATCTACCATCTGTAGGCGGATGCCGTCGAGCGCCTGAAACAGTCGGATCGCGAGCTCACCGGCTTCCGGTTTTTCAATCTCGCCGGCGTCGAGCCCATCAATGACAGCACGGATCGTATCGCTTTCGATCTGGAGCTTGCCAATCAGCTCTTCCAGCACGACTTTGTCGTCGCCCGCTACAGCCACCACCAGAGGCGCCGCCACTTCCTTCAGCGTCACTACGGGTGCGGTCTCAGTTGCGCCGTCACGACTGTCCGTCACGTTGGCATCGACGATGATCAGGCCCGCCTTCTTGGCAATGGCCTTCACGTCATCCTCATAGCGGTGGAACGGACCCGGCAGATACCAGATGTTGTTATCAGTCATCACTGTCACTCCGCTGGGCCAGGGCACAAGGCCCCGGCTCAGTTGTTGATGGTTACTTGGCAGCGTCACCGATCAAGGCCACACCGGCGGTGTCCTTGATGCTGGTGGCGGTCTTGTCCCAGTTGGTGCCGGTAGCCAGCGCCGCACTGGTAGGCGACTTGCCGCCGTTAGCCACATCCCAGGTGTAACCCTTCAGGCCCATGCCGAAGGAGTAGTCGACCTGAATGGTGGTTTCGATGCGGGTTTGGCCGTTGGTGGTCTGGACGTTCGAGATGATGTCTCGGCTGTCGTGGACCAATGCCGCACCAGCCGCGAGGCTGAGGATGATTTCCTTGTTCGGGGTGCCGGTCTGCATCAGCGCAGGGGCATCCGTCACGATGGAGGTCTTGCCGAGGATGTCGACCACGCGCACGTTGCCAGCCTCGAACAGGTTGTTGGCGTTGGCCAGGCCTTGACCTACCAGCTTGTGCCAGGTGCTGCCCTGCATCACTTGGGCAACCAGGCTCTGACTGGCATCGCCGAATTTGGCGTGCGAGTTGTTCAGGGCCGACTGGGTGATGCCAAGGGTGGCCGACACGTCGTTGGTTGCAGCGGCTTGGGCGGTGATCGCGGCAACCAGCGCAGCGATTGCGGTGTTCAGCTGATCCTTCAGCAGGATCTCGGCGAAGGCCTTCGAGGCGACTTCGATACCCTGAACGGTTGGGCGTTGCAGCCAGGTCATTTGCGACGGCTCGTAACGTACCGGGCCGAAACCGCCAGCCACTTTGACAGTGGTGTTTTGCAGCTCGGTCAGGTCGACCGGAGTCACCGCGGCTTGCGCAGCGTAGCGGTTCACGCGCCGTTGAGCAGCGCCAAGGTTCTGGAAGAACGACTGCTGCAGGAAGTCGCCGGTGAAGCCATCAGGCGACAACACGATAGCGCCATTGCTCGCGGCGTTGAATGCTTCAAGCATTTGATCGAGGGTTTCCAGAGTCGCCGGCATGACGTACTCGTTGAAAACCTGCATTTGGGACAGGGACATGGATTATTCCTTTACTTGAGAGGGAGATCAGAGAACCGGGAGGCGATCGCCGCCGTACGCTCTGCTTTGGTACCGCCGATATTTCCTTTCGGGGCCCCGCCCCCACCACCTGCACCGCCGGCCCCGCCGCCTGATGCTTTGCTACCCGCGATCAGTGGCGCGAAGGCCACGTCGTTTGCGAATTCTGCTTTCAGCTCATCCAGCGTTGCCGCCGAGAGCTTGCCCTGCTGGTCGAGCACGACCACGACAGGCTTCCCATCGCGCTGCTCGACGCTCAGACGGCGCTCTATGTGCGGCAACAGGGCTTTTGCACTGCCTGGGATTGCCAGGGCAGACGCAATGTCAGTAGCGGTACGGCCGACGGTCAGATCCCGGATCTGAGTGCTCAGCGTTCCACGCTCCTGTTCCAGCATGCCGTTCAGCTCAGCTTCGCGGCGGTTGTACTTCTCGGACCAGGACTTTTCGAGCTCTTCGACGTTGCCGGACTTGCGGGCGTTTTCTTCACGCTCCAGTCGCGCCTGGTCCTCGGCGTCCTTGCGCGCCTTGTCGGCGGCCTTCTTCTCGTCCAGCAGCTCCTGGACCTTGGATTTCAGGCCGGATACGTCTTCCGGCTGTGGCAGGCCTTCAATACCGAGGACAAACTTTCCTTCCTTCTCGGTGTAGAGCGATTTAACGGAGTCATCGAGGCCGTCCAGAGTGTCCAGCTGATACTTCAAGCCCATTTGTTTGTCTCCCAGAGACGATTTGCAGGCCCTGCCCGCAGATATGAAAAAGCCCCGTCATAGACGAGGCCTGAGTGAATCGCGTGCATAAAAAAGCCCCGGCGGATGCCAGGGCTCTGTTGATCGATAAAGCTAGTTGCAGATAGTTGAGTTACCTATCTGGGTACAAGTGGTTCCGTCGGAACCAATAATAGTGTTTCCGACTCTGGTCGCAGACGAACCGTCAGAGTTGATCATCGTATTTCCGATCTGCGTACTGGTCCCACCGTTGGAGTTGAATGTGGTATTCCCGATGCGCGTGGCGGTTGAGCCGTCAGAGCCTATGGTGGTATTCCCTACTTGGGTATAGGTGGTGCCATCTGACCCGTACACCGAATTACCAATGTTGTTGTAGTTCGTGTTCGGCTGACCGTAGATGTAGCCTTGGGCGCTGGCAGTTGCGGCAGCAGTGGCGATCAGAAGTGACGTGGCGATAACATGCCATTTCATGGAATAGCTCCCTAAGTGATATCAGGAAGCTATCAGATGCGTTCGATGCGTACAATCCAGGCTGGACCAGTAGCACTCCGCCCGTCAGCAGGCGCCCGACGAGATCACCGCCCTTGCCCTGACATTAGTTAATACCCGCCCTCTCGAACGCCAGAGGCTCAAGAGCCTTCATCTGTATAAGGGTCAGAGGTGAAAAGTTGCGATCAAGCTGCAGCTCGGAGAACCGCTCGATACTTAGGCCGCCTTCGCGAAACAGCTTGGCGCGGACCGGGCCAATGGCCTTGTCCTGAAACGCTGCCGGCTGTTGCTTGAGCCAGTCGTAGTAGCTGAGGTCTGCCCTTACCTGCTGAGCGCCGCCATCACCGATGGATGCTCGCGTGGCGCCCTCGGCAAAGAGCGCACTGAAACGGGTCACCGCCACCACCGTCGAGCGACAGTTGATGTGGATCGGCGGTCGTGGCCCCTCGGTCAATTTGAACCGGCGCTTATCAAGCGTCCGGCACTGACTGGTCGTTTTCGTGTCCAGCGTGCTAACCCATTCCACCGCCTGCACAACGTCGGAGTTCTCTTTCAGCGTCTCCATGCGCGCCTGGGTGGCGACGTGTTGCACGGCAGTTCGCACTACCGCGCCGGCGTTCCGGTTGGTCGTGGCCAGGATCCCGTCGTTGTACTGGAGCGCCTTGGTCCCGCGGATGTTCTTGATGATCTGGAAGTTGGTTTGGCCTTCGAAGAAGCCTTGCCGGATCACGCCTGTGAGGCGCTGTCGTTCGGTGGTGGTAAAGCCATCAATGAAAGTCTTGAGCAGCTTTCCGCCGTCTGCACCACGCACGCTGAGCGGGTTCGTGAGGATGGCCGCCCTGATTGCCGTAACACCGGGCACCGCTGCATCAAACGAGACGCCCACCGGCGCCCCGCGGGTCAGGCTGGTAGCCTCGAACTCGGCCTCATAGTTGGCGATGTCGATCAGGTCGAGGTTCAGCTTCTCGCTGTACCGGTCAAAGATGCCCAGCAGCAGGCTATCCACCTCACTCAGCAACCGCTCCAGCCGAGCAACGGTGTAATCCGTCAGGTCGATACGGGTGAGTCGCTCACGGATCGAGCGATCAATCTCCTTGAGGAAAGGTCCGAACTTGGCAACCTCCCCCGACTTGAGTTGCTCGAGGAAGACCGCGTGCCGAATCGTGGCATCAAGGATTGCCTGGTTGGCCGCCATTTGAATTTACCTCAGCATCATCCAGGTTCGGCCCGGGGTTCTCGGTTTCCAGTTCATCGCGAATCTGATCGTCGGTCTTCTCGGGATTGATAACCCCGCGATCGCGCAGGTACTGCCAGAAGTCAGACGACGGTAACTTACCGCCCTGCACCGCATTGAACAGGCTAGTGAGGATCGTTGCGTCCAAGGAGATCTGGCTGAAGTCCTGGTTCAGCTTGTAGACCACTTCGCCTGGAGCGTTCACGAACTCAGCCATCCAGACCAGACACTGGCTGTAGGCTTCGCTGACGTTGCTGACCACCAGCGAAAGGACGCTGTGTTCCGCTGCGCTGTCATTGTCGGCCTGGGTCGCGGTCTTCACCGCACTGCCCCGCTCGATCAGCCGCGCTCCGAGCGACACCATGTCCTCTTTCTTGCTGTCCATGGCTTCTTTGGCCACGGCGTTCGGCTGAGCCTGCATCATCCCGCAGGCGCCACCTTGCGGGAGCAGCCAAGGTGCACGCGATCCAAGGAAGATGCCGTCAGCTTCCAGATGGTCGCGCCATTGATCGCTGAGCCCGGACATCCAAGGCTGAGGCTGACCCACCAGGTAGGCAGCCTCTTCGTAGTCCGCGCTGTTGCGGTAATGACCGATGTTGATTTCGGCCATGTCGTAAAGCGGCGAATCGTCGATGCTGGTGTCGTTATTCTCGCTACCCAGGAACTGGAACGGGATCACCTTCCATTGCTGGCCCGCGCCATTCAGTGGAGAGAAAGGAGCAGTGACCATCAAAGTCGCGCTGCTGCCCTCTTCCCAAACTTCCTGCGTGTAGACCCCGGCCGCATCAAGCCGCAGCACTCGATATTGCACAACCTGCTCACTGCCGAAACCGTCATCTGTATCAACGTCCACCGTTTCGCGCAGCACGACCAGACTCAGCAGATGCTGACTGCCGACCTTGCGCGTCTTCCAGTTGATGATCGACTCCGCCGAGTAGCTGGCAACGCTGGCCCGGGCGCGGCCGGCTTGTTCATCCGCCTTGCTGACGGTGCCAGACTTCACAGCGGCGTAATCCACCAGCAACCCGTGACGACCGACCTCAAGCAAATGCCCGATGACCGATTGCGACTGCTGGTAAATGCTCACGCCCTGCCCGTCGATGTCCTTCGACACGTAGTCGAGAGCGCCGGGAACGGTCAGCGTTGGCCAGGTACGGAACACCGCCCCCACCAGACTGTGCTTCGTTCGGCCTGTGGCGTTGTAGAACACCGCACGTTTCTTGTACGCGTCGTAGCGATCCTTGTTGTCCTGACTGATGTCGGACGCATTCGGTCGCGGCAAGTAGTAGTCGCCAGCAGCTTTGATGGTTTCCGAGCCTTTGCAGACGTCGCGCACCAAGCGCCAGCGGTTTTGTGCCGCCTTGTACTCAGGACGGGTGAAAGTGACGTCGCTCATCAGCGTGCAAACCCCATTTTGATTTTGGTTGCCGGCTTCCTGGCGCTCTTCGCGACAGCGAAGTACCTGAATCCGTCTGAGCCGTGAGAGGTCCAGTCATGAAGCGGCTTGTCTTTCCAACAGCCGCGTTTGTCGTCCCATTCCTTCCGGTAGTTCTCGATGCAGTTGATGCCCTGCTCGCACTTCGATTCGTCGAACACGCAGAAAGGAAGTATCTCCCGTACTGCCTCGATTCCGTCGTTGATGCCGATCCTTGGAACCACCTGGAACGTCATGCAGTACTTCTGCCCGTCGATCTCATAGCCCTCTTGGGCCAGTTCTCGTCGGGTCTTGGCATCGCTGCCAAACTCTCGGTTGTCGATGTCGTGCGGGCCCCAATGCTCGGAATAGGTGTAGCCCTTGTCCTTGAGCACCTTCATGTAATGCCGCAGGCCTTCGCCTGAGTTCTCGTAGTAATCGATGACGTGGTATTCGGTGCCGACCTGGCGTACGAACCAGATGGCCGTGGAGTCACCGACACCGATGTCCCAAAAGGTCATCACCGGCAGATGGCTGTTGTTCGGTATCGCGCCGATGCGTTGCTGGGCGTAAAGCTTGGTCAGTTGCTGCGCGTAGTAGGCGCCCTCAACCGACTGCTGGAAGGCTTCGACAGGAATGGACGGGTATTCCCGCTTCATGTCGTCGCCGAGCGTCTTCTCCTTGGCCGCGTACCAGGCGCGCTGGCCGTCGTTCGTGACGATCCCGTGCTTGGCGTGCAACTCGTTGAAGTAATCGGTCAGGCGCTGCGGAATAACCACGTCAGTCGGGTCAAGCCAGTAGGCCTTGTTCTTCCACCAGGAGAAGAAGAAAAACTTCCAGTCCAGCAGGCCCAGCGGCACGCCGGCCAGCAACTGGCGCTCAGCACTCTGCGAGTAATCGAAAAAGTAGCCAGCCCGGCCTTCCGCCGTTGACTCGATCGTGACGAAGCAGTCGGTGGCTACGGCCTCAAAGGCGCCGGTGACAATCTCACGGGCCTTGTGTGGAAATTTGGCGCAGATCTTCCCGAACTCGGACACATGCAGGTAGCGCAGCGTGCCGCCCCGGAAGGACGTGGAAACGTAGATCGAGCCGCCCTTACTGAACACCAGTTCGCCGGCGGCGTCGTTGCTCGCCGGGTTGGCTGCACGAATTTCTTTGGGCAGGTTGTCGTAGGCGAACTTCACCTTCTCCCGGAACAGGCGCTTGGCGTCGTTCAGGGTGTGAGCAATCAGTGCGCACTTCGCAGACTCGAACAGAGCCGCGTCCAATTGGATGATGCAGCACTCGGTGGTAAAGCCGAGCTGGCGAGCCTTCAGGATGATGTTCCGCGTGTGCATCCCGTCGAAGTATTCGATCTGCTCGTCCGTCATCCGGAAGCGGACCTTTTTGCCCTGCTTGTCCGTGATGAAGTAGAGATTGTTCAGGCGCCAACGCTTGTCCCGGAGCAGCTTCAAGTGCTCGGGCTTCATGTCAGGCTTCCTTCGATAGATCGTCCATCAGTTTCGATAGCTCGTCGGCGTCATCGCCGCCAGCTTTCGTATCCAGGTCGTAAGCTTGGCGCTCCAAAGCAACCAGCGTTTTGAGTGTCTCGGCCAACTCCTTCATGGTCTTGGTCCGCGATGGGAGTGCGCCGATCTTGTTGGCCAGTGCCAACATGTCAGCCATTGCCTCGCCGTCTTCCTGATCGCCTTCCTTGAACTGCTTGATCAGAGACTTGATTGTCCCCTGCTCATCGGTGAGCGATTCCAGCTCATCCAGCAGCTTGTTGGCCAGGCGCCGAGAGCGGCCAATGTCTGTTCGGTGGGCCATGCGAATGTCTGCAATGACCTCAGCATTCGCCTCTACGATTCCACGCTCAGTTGCCAGCGTCTCCGTGGAAACCTTGCTGGAAACCTCTCGTTTGGAAACCAGTGAATCAGCCTTTGCCTTGATCTTGGCCTTAAGGTCTCGCTCCCAACCTTCCGCCTTCGAGCGCTTGTTAATTGCTGTATGAGACACGCCACATGCTGAGGCGATCTCACGTACCGAGAGCAGACCAGCCCGGAAGAGCTGTTCAATGCGCTCCCAGTCAGGTTGCTTGGTTGTCATGGGATCACTCTGAAGCTTGAAATAGTGGCGGGTTGCCGGTATCAGTACGCGCCGTGTGGAGTGGTGCCAGAGAGAATTTAAGGAATGAGCATTAAAAAACCCCAAGCTGACTTCGAGTACATGCACGGACTTCTCAAGGATTTTTTTAAGCGCCGCAACATTCGGTCAGCGTTAAGGGTCATCGACGAGCAGGAAATCACAGGCTGGGAAATTTGGTTTCAAGTCGAATTCGCTCGTTTTCTAGCCGAGCATATTTCCGAACCTGTATGGGAGCGGGAGTGCGCAGTGGAATTTGACTATCGCAGAGAAGAACTACGGTACTTTTTCAAGCCAGACTTCATCATCAGGAAGAAGCATTGGGTGCGAGAGCGTTTTGTCGCGCTGGAAATAAAGCAACACACTCAGCTTGGAAATTGCCTTACAAACATGGTTGCCGACCTAGCCAAAGTTGCCAAAATTCGAAAGTCAGAGCTAGATTTGAGATCAATTTGGGCACTTGGCATTTTCCCTTCCGACCAAGAAGCTGATGTTAGAGAGATGATCGAGGCGAAGCTCGAAGGGGTAGGACAAACATACTATGAAGCGAGGACGGCGACGGAGCGTATCCCGCGGACAGCGTTCAGCTATGCACTGTTTTGAGAAGGGACGGCTTACTCCTGCCCTATTAGCACATCAATAAGCTTCTGCTCACCCAGACGCATTGCACCCAAGCACTGCAAGTCGTCGCACTTAGGCCCCAACCCGAATACCGTCACCTCGCCTTTCGGGCCGATGATGGTCAACGCTCCAACAGTGCAATCCGGATGCACACCCGCATCGAGATCATCAGCAATCTTGCGAAGGGTTTTGGCAGCGTCGCGCCAACCCTCACGCTTGAACTCAACGATCTTCATGCTCATGCGGTCACTCGCTCTATCCATTCTTCAATGATTCGGCGAACCACTGGCTCGGTCAGGATGCTTGAGGGCTTGTCGCCCGATACAACTTCGTGCACCAGCGCCAGAGAAATAACATGTACGCCGTCATTAGCCGAAACCGTCAGGTGTGGTCGATGGTCAGCCAGGTCGTGAATCTCTGCGGCCATTCAACTCACCATGATGTTTGTCTGCATCTGGGCGTGCCCGTGCAAGATGGATATGACCAAGCCCTGAGGCAGGCCGGCAGCCTTGGCGACGTCAATTGCTTTGGCAATGGAGCTATCCAGGTCAATGACAGCGGTGTTGATCGCAGGACTCAGTGGCAATGCGTGATGCAGGCGAGTGACGTTGCTCATGCCCTTCTCCAATGTCGCGACACGATTTACTGATTCGCGAAAGGTGTCGCGCCGATCGCTTTGTCCAATTTCCCAAAATCGCCATTCATCCACCTTCCTTGATAAATAACCATCAGGGATTAAGGTGTATGGATTAGCCAATAGGGGGCCAGATCATGGGGGAAGTCTTCATCGTGCAAAAGCGACCTGCCTACGGTGTTTCGAATGGTTTCTACTATCGAATCGTCGACATCCACACAGGGGAAGCGCTGAATCGAAACTTCTCACAGGCTGTACAGGCAGAAGTCCATTGCCGCAACCTGAATGAAGCACTTTCTCGCCCCGCCACAACTGACACTTATGGTGTCAACCTAGCGCCAGATTGGTAATTTATGGAAGGCCTGCAGCCTTGTCGGCCTTGATCGCTGCGCCCACATCAGGCGGTAGCGGCAGAGCGTGATGCAGCCGGGTTACGGCGCTCACTTGCTCAGCTTCGGTTGCAGGATCACCCGGGCAATCATCACCAGCAGGCCAAGCACGCCATAGGCCACCGGTGGCAGTACGGCTTGCAGTTGCGGCATAAGCTGTTCGGCGATGCCCAGGGCAGCGATAACGCCACCCGCCTGAACGCTGGTCATACTCAGCGCTTGTTTCCAGTTGTCGATCAGGTGCATGGGTCACTCCTGCCGCTTGGGCAATTTGAAGTCGGTGAATCGGTCGGCCAAGGCGGCAACCTTCTTTACGCCCAAGGTGCCAATAACAGCGCCGACAGCAGCTGCAAGACTCGATGGCAGGTTGAAGTATTCGAGCAGCGGGAATGCCCCGGCCGTGATCGCACCGCACAGGCAGGATTCCAACAGAGCCTGTCGTCTTCCTCCGCCACCGTAGATGACGCGCAAGAATGCGATCCAGCACGACAGCGCTGCCGCATAGAACATCGGGGAGTGCTGGCTGAGCCAGGCCATGACGATGAGCCAGGTGTCTGGTTTGTCAGGCATGTTTGGCATCTCGGTTCCTCCCCGTCAGGGAGTTGGGAGTACGGCAGGCAATGACCTGCGGATTTGAATCGGCCCCAGCAGCACTCCCAGCTCAGAGCGATGGGCGTGGTGGAGCCGAAAACGAAAAAGCCCCAGCAGATGCTGAGGCTTGGAATAGGTGTTGGACGAATTGCGGAAACGAAAAAAGCCTGGCGGTTAATCCGGCTTCATGAATCGTTATGCGATTTCATGTCGACCTAGCGAACGAGTTCCACTCTTCAATAGCATTATCGGCTGCCGACTTGTGCTTTCGAATGGCGTCCTGCTGCTCCTCTACGAAGTCAGTGATGCAGGATTTGTACTCCTCCACCTCCGCGTTGAACTGGTCGCGCTGATACTGATCTGCAAACTCGTAAGGAATATCTGGCTGGTTGCAGTTATGCGAGGGCTCGAAAGAGTCAGCAAACGCTAATGGCGAGAGAAACATTCCGAGAAGTAAGAGAGTTCGCATCTTCCTTTGCCTCCCATGAAAAAGCCCGACTTTATGCCGGGCTTTACTGTGCAACCTCAACGCGCAAGATCGACAGGATGGTCAAATACTCTCTCACTTTCTCACTCATTGCAATGGCTATTTGCTACGCCGCGCAACTTTCGATCAGTCCCTCTGTGTCGAGTAGTTCCTGAGTTGCTGTGAGCGCCTCGTTCACCTGGTCATCCAGTGCTTTACGGATGTTCGATCGCCACCGATACCGGGTCGACTCCGGCTTGCCGTCGTTGTCCCAATTGGTGATGTCGTACCACGCCGCAGGCAGGACCGCGGCGGAACGCTTGCCCTCGGCTCCGGCCACTTGAGGAATTGCCCAGGTCAGCACCGCGCACTCACGGAAGCGTTGCGGCGCTGGAGACTGCGCCGTCTTGATCAGCTCAAGGATCGCCCCATGCTTGCGCTCAGCGTGGGTGGAGTACTTCGCCACAAGCGCCCGCCAGTGCGCCGCCGACAGAGACTTGTGCAACCGACCGAACACCCAGCAGTCGGTGAGGAATGCAGCCTCCTTGCCGACGATCTCGCCCTTCTGCTTCGCGCACTGCACCTTGGGCTCAAAGTCACAGCCACCGGCGGAGTTGATGGTCTCGGCGGCAAGCGCCCGAACAACTGCGGATACCACATTGCGATAAGTCATGCTGCTCTCCCCTTCAGCTCTCTTGTCTTTGCCCGGTATTCAGCCTTAATGGCCTTGATCTCTTCGACGGTATACTTGCGCGCTTCATGAGGCCCTTCAATCCAAGCGACCTTCTCGGCACCGATACGCAGCACCAAGCGAATGCGGTACTCCACGGCGTTGCCGGACAGGTTCCGATTGCACTTCACGCATTGGCGGTGGATGTTCAGAAGTTCGAAGCGCAGCTCTGGGCAGGCGCCAACCGATCGGTAGTGCCCGGCGTCCCACCGGCTGCCGGTAATCAAGTCGTGGTCGCTGGGGCACGAGTCGCAGCTGATGCAAGGCAGGTGAGCGTCACGCATGCGCACGTACTCGTTCACCGCGGCCTGGGCTTCGCGCAGATGTTCCGCTCGACTCTTCAGCCTCTCCTTACGAACCTTGATCTCCTTGCGCTCGATCTGAGCCAGCGACTTGCGCGCCCTCTCCTGATTCACATGCTTGATGGCCAAACCGCAGGTAAAGCTGCAAACCTTCTGCGCGGTATTGAAGGTCGGCGTGAAGTCCTCACCACAAGCAGGGTTTGCGCACTTCTTCGGCTTCGGTTTGCTTGATGGAAGACTCATGCAGCCTCCTTGCTTAGCAGATCGGTGAAGACAACGCCCTGCCCGGTGAAAAACGCGGCGATACGGTCGGTGTACTGGATGCCCTGGGCGCGGTTGAACAGACTGGTAACGGGGAAGCCGTCGGGGCCGAACAGCTTGCATTCACCCATCATGACCAGCTTCTCCTCGTAGGGCAGATGGCGCATGACCCGGTACCACGCTGCCTGAAACCCTGAGTCCTCGTTCAGCAGGATCTGCACGCCGAAGTGCAGCTTGCAGTAGCGACGAGCATCGGCTGCATCGCCGATCGGGGTCATCTCGGCGATGCGCTTGTACATCCCAAACCACAGCGAGTTCTGATCGAGCGTGCGATCCTTGCCCGGGCGCAGGGACACAACGACGAACTTCTTATCGCGGTACATGGCGGTCAGGCTGGTGATGGCCTCGGTGAGTTTGGCCTGGCAGTTGACGCTTATCTTGTCAGTCATTGGGTCACCGCCATGGTGATCAGGACGCAGAACACGCCGACGGAGAAGCCCGCCAGAGTACAAACCACTTTGATTTGGGTGTGAAAGCTCATCAGAAGCCCTCCTTGCCGCGCTGAGATTCCCACTCGAACGGAATGACGATCACCCCACCCTCCCGCAGGCGATCCACACACCGCTCCCCCATGGCAGATGGCAGCGATTTTCCGTCGAGGTTTGAGATGATCACCGTGGGGCGCATCTGCTCGTACCGGCCGTTGATGATGGTGAAGATCGTGGTCAGCTCGAAGTCGCTCGGGGTTTCCTTGCTCACACCGATCTCGTCCAAAACGAGCAGAGACGGAGTGATCAGACCGGAAAGGATCATCCCCTCAGTGCGTTCCGTGCCTGCGCCGTATGTGGACCTGATGTCATGCAGGATTGAGCCAATCGTGCGGTACACGGCCGTAGCGGCTGTCTTGCGCATGAGCTCATTCGCTATTGCGACGCCTAGGTGGGTTTTGCCAGTGCCGGGCTTGCCCAGCATCAGCAGGCATCGGCCCGACTCGGAGATTTCCGGGAACTTGTCCACGTACTTGCGACAGATCCGAAACGCCTCTTTCTGCTCGGGAGACTCGGTGATGTAGCCGTTGAGCGTCTTGCCAGTGAAGCGCTTCGGAATAAGCGCGGAACCGAGCTTGACGGACAGCTCGTAACGCTCGTGAGTCTTGGCCCGCTCAGCCTCTTCTTCCTTCGCAATGCGCATGCAATCCGGGCAACCGGTTTTGAACACCTTGCCGAAAATCACGTTCACGGTTTGCGGGAACTGGCCGTGGTCATCGCATACGCCAGTGGTCGTTTGCGGAGCTGGCACGCCACTCGGCATGGCGATTACTTTTTCAGATCGCATAGCTGCCGTCCTCCCGCCGTGTCAGGCCGGCGGTGTAATCGCGCTCAGCGAAGCCGGTGTGACGGGATTGGGTTTCACGTTTCGGGAACTGGCGGACATTGCTCGCCCGGTTCTTGTCGTCCTTCACCCACTTCACCAGCAGGGAAACCCATTTGGATTGGGTTTGCAGAATGCCGGTCGTTTCATGGTGAGCGGTGAACGGGGCGATAGCCTCCTTGGTGAATACGTCAGTCGAGACGCCGAAGTGGACGCAGTAGGTTTTCAGGAGGTTCTCGCCGGGCATCCAGTCCAGAGTCATTTCCACAGGGGACTTTGGGTCGACAGGTTCCGGGGCTGCATCGATATCAAGTTCAGGCTGAGGTTCTTCACCCGCGCTGTGAGAGTGGTGTTGATCTTCTCCATTCCCTTCTACATCTACATCCCTTACGGGGTCGACTGGTGGTAGATCGGTCGACGACTCCTCGACGACTGCTCCGCTACCATTCGACGACTCCTCGACAACCAGTTCCGGAACCGGCGGATATTTGAAGTTCTTCTTCTCGATCTTCTGGTGTTTCCAGCCATTCACATGCAGGTACTGCTTGCCGTCTGAGGTGTAGCTACGAGTCAGGCCTGAACCTTCCAGTTCGCCCAGCAGTTCGCTTACCGCCTCGGTGGTGATGTCGTCACCAGGGAAGACAAGAGCCTTGATGGTTCGTGGAGACAGAGGGTGATTGCCGCCGTCGTCACAGAAATTCCACAGGCCAATAAACAGAAGGCGAGCCAACGGGCGACTCTCCATCACCTGTTCGCTGGACCAGAACTCGGGTTTGATAGTGCGGATTCTGGCCATTACTTGCAGCCTTTGCCGATCAGGTCGGCCAGTTCGAGGAAGCGATCGACGTACCAGTGAGGCTGCGTCTCGCGGGGGGATTGAGGATTGGTCAAATTCTTGCCAAAACGGAGGCCTTGCTCAGTCACAGACCAGAAGTCGACCATTTCCTGCTTGGAGTTTTTGCGCTGGAGCTGCTTGAGGAAGCCCTTGGCAGCCAGTGCGCGGTTGAATGCCGCCGGCGCAATACGGATGCTGTTGTCTTTCAGCAAGGCCGTGGCCGACTTGGTGGGCATCGAGGAGCCGCCGGCCGCATCAGGCGCCGCGTCGACGGCGTAGCCTGGGAGAAACTTCGGGTCGAGGCCGTTGTTCTGGGCAATCTTCGTCAGCATGGCCATCTGGCAAGATGGCGCGGGCTTCAGCAGGCGCGTGAAGCACTCAATGATGGCGATCTCGCCGACGACTTTGGTGCCATTCAGCAGGACCTGCTCGCGGGCGCCCTGCTGCTGTTCCAGTTCGCGCCACCGACGAATCACCTTCATGCGCATCGGGGCGCTGTAGCCGGTTAGCAGGCAGTCGGTGTGCTCGCGGTCGAGCATGTACTGGATTTGCTCGCGGTTGCGACCATCAAGGTAGATGTCCTCAAAATTGAGTGCATCTACTTTCAGGTCTTTGAGCATTGCCACGATGTCGCGCTTCACGTTGTCGTGCCGTTTACCGGTGACATTGGAGATCTCGCGGGAAGACATCGTGGTACGCGACACGTTTTCGGAATTAGCAAAACGTGTCGCGACATTGGGAGAGGTATTGCTTGAATGGAGTTGGCTCTGCATAATCGGCCTCATCAAGTTGTAATGAATTAGCCGGGGCGCAATCCCGGCTTTTTTGTGCCCGGGATTCAGGCGATGGATTTCAAATTTGGGCGATGCTTCACAAGCAGGGCCTCAGCCTTGCGACCCAACTCCCCTGCCCGTGCCTCAACTTGGCGGCACTGCTTGGCGAATGCCGGGAGGTGCGGCAAGTCCTCTTCGCACATCACCTGGTCGTCGAACACTTCGCTGCCGGTATCGATCACATCGCCAAGAGCGCGGATCAGAGCGCCGAAGCTTTTGTTTGCGCATTGGACGCTGGTCATCTGGCGGGCGCCTATCAGTCCATGGCGACCGGCCAGCTCGTTGATGCAGTGATCGCGGAACTCAGGCTCAAGCGCGTTGACCCACGCTTCCTCGAGCCAGGACGGCATGTCTTGATCGCCGGAGAGCCAGCGCTGAACACGCTTCAACCAACGGCCGGTTGCCTTCACAAATTCACCGACATCGTTCTGATCGGTCAGCGCGCTGAAGTCCGGTACCTCTTTGGCTGCGGCCTTTCCCGGACAAGCCAAGTGCAACTCGCGGCTCAGCGCCTGGGCAAAATCGTCTTGGCTCAGGCTGGTGCGAGCTATTTGGTTCGCCGCGTGCGCGACCAGCACCTGGTCACGGGTTTGTGCGCTGTGTCTTGGACTGGACGTTTCCATGGGGCTGTCTCGTTCGTAGTCTGGGTACATTGAAAATCTGCTCTGATCAGGGACGCATCCATGACCAATCATTCCGAATTACAAGGCGAGATAGCGGCCCTTTGCTGCTTGGTGGTCGCCTTGGCTTCCACCCTTCCCTTGTCTTCTCAACTCAGGCTGTGGCCTGCGTTTGAGCGGGTTGCCGGCCCCTTACGTGATCGGCTCGGCGGTGATGAGCTGCGCGGTTTTGAGCGTGCAACCGTCTCCCTCGCATCCAGGCGGACGAAAGTGATTTAGGCTGCAGATCTCTTCGCCGAAGCCTGCGCCGGGAAAGACTTGAGCTCATGAGCCTCAAAGGTCCCGTCTTCATTGCAGGTAACTGAAATGTTTCGCTCGGCGGAAATGGCCTTACTGATTGCAGCAGGGCTGACCCCAAGAGACTTAGCCGCAAAGGCCTGCCCTTTCGTATCAACCAGCTCTGTTAGTGGGATCTGCTTCATTCTGAAAATCTCGAATGGTGTTTTCGAGAACGATATTAACCGCCGGTTAGGTTTCTAGCAACACCGCCGGTTGCCGCAATTAAATTAACCAACGGTTAAATTTCACGGATGAGCAAAAAGAAAGAACTGTCCCCAGAGCTGAAAGCTGAGTGCGACGCAGCGAAGGCGCTTTTCGTATCGAAAAAAAACGCCCTTGGCCTCACTCAAGCGAGCCTTGCAGAAGCAGCTGATATTTCTGCTGCCGCTGTCGCTATGTACCTGAACGGCACGAACCCGCTGAACGTAAAGTTCGCGGCGGTGCTGTCTCGCCTGCTGGATGTACCAGTTGAGAAGTTCAGCAAGAGATTGGCGAAGGAGATCAGCGGACTTACCAGCAGCGCTGAGCGCACCACCGCTTCAACGCCAGGCGCGACAGCTTCGGACATCGTTCGTCAAATGCTAGAGAAGCAGGGGAAATCGCTACCTGAGGCTGCAAGGAAGAGGTTGCTTGCAGCGGCAGAAGCCGACGATGGCGGCGGAGTCATCGAATTGGATTACTACCGCCCAGGCGCCATGGGGGATGAGGTGTGGATCGCGCATTACGACGTCCGCGCCGCGATGGGTGGTGGCCAGATCCCGCACGACTACCCCGAGATGTTTCAGGACGTGCGCGTCAGCCCCCAGCATTTGCGTGAAATGGGCGTTGAGTTCAAAGAGCACTTCCACCTGAAGATGGTGACAGGCTGGGGGCAATCGATGGCGCCGACGATAAAGCACCGCGACCCGCTCCTGGTAGATGTCAGCGTCCGCGAGTTCGTAGGCGACGGGATATACATGTTCTCTTGGGAAGGACACCTGTACATCAAGCGTCTTCAGTGGATCGGTGATGATCAGATCAAGATGCTTTCCGATAACGATAGGCATCCCCCGCAGACGATTAGGGCCGATGAAACCTTCATCCAGGCACGGGTGCTGCTGGTCTGGAATGCTCACCTGGTGTAGTTGGGTTGTGCCCGAATATGCAGAAGTTCTGAAAATGCCGAAGAAAAAGCCGGAAAGTCAGGCTGCGGTGACCGCCGGCGAGATAGAGCGCTCTATCCAAGCCTTGAACAAAATGGCTGAACGTCTCTGGGGAGATTGCCGAGAGGCCGAGGCGAAAGCCCTCCTCGATGCCTTGGATGCTCTAAACCGGGCGCTGGATCGGATCAGGATTGGTGAAAGTCGCAGGGTTCTTCATTGAAGACCGTCTTGGTTCTGGAGCAAGGGTTGATAGCATGGCGCACTCACTTCAATACCAGATAACCGAATCCGTTCGCGTCGTTGAGATCGAGGTAGGCAAGCTGCTCGATTTGGCAGCAATGCTGAAAGACGCGGGAAATGATGTCTTGGCGACGACTGTCTCGAACCAGGCGAATAAGTTACTTGAGGCTGCGGTAGCACTGAGAATCGTTATGGCAGTCTGAATGCAGGACTGATGTGGCGGGAGGCGGGAAGAATTGTGCGGAGCAAGGCTGATTAGCCACTCAGAGCATGACCCATGCACTTGCGATAGACGGTAGAGAAGTTCAGTATCCCGCAAAACCCGCTACTGTGATAATGGATGATTTCGCAAATGAAGACGGAGCTGAAGCGGTGATGTATGCCGGGAATTAACCCAGAAGTGCTTGTATGGGCACGAGAGACTGCCGGCCTTAGCAGAGAAAAGGCCGCCAAAGCTCTAGCTATTGGTGGGAGCAAGGTTCCTGGGTCAGAAATGCTCCGGCGTTACGAGGAAGGCGAAAAGGAGGCTTCCCGAACGCTTATCGCAAAAATGGCCGGGGTGTATCGTCGCCCGCTTCTTGTTTTCTATCTGCCATCCCCTCCAGCTCAAGCAGAGCGAGGCGAAGATTTCCGCACACTCCCTGAAGAGCTCCGCATCGAAAGCAAGGGGCCTCTTGATGCGCTAGTGCGCGATATTTATGTGCGGCAAGATCTGATCAAAAATGTCCTTCAAGATGTTGAGGAAGCCTTCCCTCGGGATTATGTCGGCAGCGTGAAAGTTGATTTGGAGCCTGCTTCTGTTTCTGATTATCTAGGTAAATTGATCGGTTTTGACATCAATCAGTTTCGGCGTTATGGAAAATCTGAGGAGGCGTTTGCTTATCTTAGAAAGCTAATTGAGGAAATGGGAACGTTTGTTCTGCTCATTGGAAATCTAGGCAGCCACCATACAAACATACCTGTCGAAGCTTTCAGGGGTTTTGCATTATCTGACAAAATAGCCCCATTCATTGTTATCAACGATCAAGACGCGCCAACCGCCAGATCTTTTACGCTCCTTCATGAGTATGCGCATATATTGGTTGGGGTCACTGGTTTAAGTGGGATCCGCGCAGAACAAAAAATCGAGCGGTATTGCAACGACATCGCCAGTCTTTTATTACTTCCGCCAGCTGATTTGAACAATCAGAATTGGCATGCAGAAAGCATAGATATTCTCACTCAGAAAATTTCCGGGTTCGCGAGAAGCATAAATGTCAGCGGTTCCTTGGTCGCTTACAGACTGCTAACTTCTGGGGTAATTCAGCAAGAAACGTGGACTATCCTTTCTCAGAAATTCCGAGAAATATGGGCCGCTCAGAAAGCGGCAGAAAAAGACGGTCGAGACGGATCTGGCGGTCCAAGCTATTACGTTGTTCGGCGTCATAAGCTCGGTGGGGCAATCGTAAATCTTGTCCAACGAACGATGCGCGAAGGCGCATTAACGGCGACAAAGGCAGGAAGAGTACTGGGCGTAAAGCCCGCCAATGTCTATAACTTGGTTGGCACATTATAATGGCGCTTGATAGGAAGCTTTACCTGCTGGATGCAAACACGTTAATTACGTCCCACGGTGTTTATTATCCGCAAACGATGGTGCCAGAGCTGTGGTCATGGCTTTTGCATCAGAGCCAAAATGGTCGCATAAAGATGCCTATCGAAATCTATGAAGAGATTCTGGCAGGTAAAGAAGATATTTTAACTGGTTGGCTTAAAAAACCGGAGGTTAAAAATAATCTAGTGCTTCAAGAAGACGTTGACCCGAGGACTGTTGCGCACGTCACTTATAACGGGTATGCCGTAGATCTCAATGAAAATGAACTCGCATATATTGGGCGAGATCCATTTCTAATTTCCTACGCATTATCCAGCCCTGTTGATAGATGCGTAGTCTCTCTTGAAACATCTAAGCCTTCAGCGCAAAGGCAAAATAGGAAGGTCCCTGATGTGTGTAAATCACTAGGTGCACAGTGCTGTGATGTCTTCAGTATGATGCGCGCACTCGACTTCAAAACTGGATGGGACAAGTAAGTCGTATCCAAGCGATTGTTAAAGCCCGGCCCAGCGCCGGGCCTTTCGTATCTGCCCTGTCACGCCATTGTCACTCCTGCCAAGCACAATGCGGTCAGCCAAAAGGATTTGGCCCATCTCATCAGAGCCCAGCCGTCGCGCTGGGCTTTTTCGTTTCTGCGACATGCTTTTCACGTAGAGCTCACTAGGCGGGGCGCAGATTATCCCTACTCCTTTGCAGAATCCCATTAGGCCCGCCCGCACGCGGGCCATTTTTTGGCCTAATTTCCCCACTTTCGGTTCACGACTCCATTTACCGCGTGATTTCCCCCGGCGCTGCCACTTATCGGCCTATCAATTCAGCGACGCAATTTTCACGCAACGCTCACAGGATTGAGGGCAGATTGAACTGACAACAGGAGTTGACCCCAAACAGGAAGCCCGCCATGCGCGGGCTTTTTGTTGTCAGCCATTCCCGCTACTACGCTTTCCTCAAGAACTGGAGGAACAGCCATGCCAGACCACCTTACCCCACTCCGCCCTGCTCTACCGCCTGAACCAGAACATCATGGCCCTAGGCTGTGCCGTTGAGGAGATCGGCATTTGGATCGATCAGCGTGGTTCTACGGAAGTGTCCGACCGTATTGAGGGGCACCTTGCAGTCCTCACTGAGAATGCAGACTTCATAGCCGAGACCATCGCAGAACTGATAGCCAGGTGTGAGCCTGAAGAAGAGGAAGATCCCGAGGATCTGAACTACCCAATGGTGGCCGTACGCCACGAATGGTAAAGTGCGGACTCAAGTATGGGGGGATTCAAATTGCGCAAGCACGGATACATTTTTTGTTTTGTAGCTGCCATCATTCTCCAAGGGTGTATGGAAAAAGACCTCACTCCAGAGCAAAAGGCATATGTTGCCAGCTTAGAAACGGAGCTTGCGCAGACAAAACAGGATATAGATGCTGGCACTCGGTCAGCGGCCGTCTATAGCGGAGGGCTGATAAAAGATTTGATTTCAACTCGGGTTGAGATTCTTAAAACCAATCAAGCGCTGTTAGAGCAACGAATTTTAGCCGTCCAATCACAAAGTAGCGTAACTATAGCCACAGTTACCTCCAAGGTGGATGAGGATCTCGCCAGTAAACTATCAGTCGAAATAACGCAAGCGAAGGCAGGCATTGCCTCTGCAAAAGCTGAGGCCGCCCAATACAGCGGCGGGCTGATCCAAGCATTGAAGCTCTCCACTGTAGCGACTAGTGAGCAGACCCTCGCGATGCTAGAGCAGCAGTACCTAGTGGCAAAATATGGCTTAAATCCTATTCGTGTATCTGCACTACCGTCATCCGCGTTGAGCGCAGTTCCGACCACCTCGACTGCCCCACCCCAGCTACTAGCCAAATCTAATCTTCTTCCACCTGGATCTGGCCCGTTTGGATTTGAGGCGGGTATAAGTGGAGATGCCATTGAAAAAATGACAGGAGAAGCTCCACGGCTCGCTAAAGAATCTGAAAACCTTTACTTGCTCGATAGGGCTCCTAAGCCTAACGATGCTTTTGAGCAATATGGCTTGGTCATATCCCCGACAGTCGGCCTTTGCGTGGTTCGGGGGATAAGCAAAACCATCCAAACGAATGACTTCGGGCACCAGTTACAAGCAGCCTACGGCACCATGAAGGATGCCTTGACCTCAATTTATGGAAAGCCGAAGACCTATGACTTCTTGATGCCAAGCAGCATTTGGAAGGACTCAAATGATTGGATGACCGGCCTTTACAAACAGGATCGAACTTTAGCTGCAGAATGGAGGGGGCCCGGAATCAAGAACGACATCAACAGCATTTCAATTGATGCACGAGCGCTTTCCAGGGATAAGGGCTACTTCGTAGTGGAGTACACCTTTAACAACAGCCCAGAATGCACTGCGGAGTTGAAAAAACAAAAGAACGACTCGCTGTAATCCGCCTCTAAAAAGCCCGCCACTCGCGGGCTTTTCTTTGCCCGTCAGAAAGGCGCCGACTCCTCTACTGGCTCTATCACCTCTACTGGTCGATCCTCTTCAGTGCTCGCCTCCCACTTCAGCGTTACCGACTCATCGTCGTTGAACGTTATGTCTATGCCATCTGTTTCGTTGAGCAGTCCCATCACCTCCTCCCACTCCCGATCCCCATCGGTGTCCAGGCGATGGATCGTCACCCAGCGCTGAATCTGCGCTACGGGGTGGTTGATCATCGACGAAACGCGAAGCCCCAACCTTTCAATCCCGCTCATCTCCAGCCGCACTACCTGCTTTTCTTGTTTTTTCGCCTTCGCCATTTCGCCCCCTAATACTGGATATATATACAGCGAAGGCCAAAGCATACGCCACAACCATAGAAAATAAATTAACCGGCGGTATTGACTACGCGTAAACCGGCGGTTAATTTACATCCATCGCCACCGAGTACCCAAAAAGGGACCGGCAGCGAAGGGTCAACACCCGCCGCTCTTTAACAGCTCAGGATCCTCGCCATCGACTACCCCGGGTTTCAACCGGTAAGCGCGAGCAACAAATAGTTGATGCCACGCCAGCTCTGGAACTGGCCGTGCTCACCAGATGTGAGTACGCGAAACCACGCAAGCCAGCCGTACCAGCACCGAACACGAAATGTGCGGCGACGGCCAGAGATATGAATCCGGCGATGCGCGTGGTGGAGAAACGGAATTTTTCACTGATGCACCTGGTTACGCGGGTGCATTGGGAAAACAACCGGAGCAACTGTCATGGATCAACCAGCAATAGAGCCAACCAAATGCACCCGCTGCGGCAAGCCCGCAGACTTCGTCACCTATCGAAACATCATCTACCAGGCATACGACCAGGCGCGGAACCGCAAAGTGGTTCGAAACGATCGCTTGCCGTTCTGCAGCGAAGAACACGCAAACCATGAGCAGATGAGCCGTGAAGGCTGACCGCATCACCTCTGCCCATTCAATGAGTGGGCTTTGGGATGTAGGCCTGCATCAAACGAAAGGCTCAACTGAGCAGAAGACGACATCAATGGAATGAGGCACAAACTATGACTGTAGACATCAGCAACTTCACCATCGCTACCCCGCTTCCGATCTCCGATACCAACCCGATTGCGCTTGAGCTTATCGGCTGGCGGGCACTACTCGAGTGTCCAGACGTTGTCTCGATGCTTCCCGATGGTTCGCTGCAGATGACGGCGCCGACACTCGGAGCATCGAGCAAGAGCACGAAACGGACCCGTTGCGAATGGAAGGAGCCAGGTTATTGGTTGTTCTCCAGCGCTGCTGATCACTGGAATCGCCAGGAAATGCGACTGACGAAGGTCAACTCGCTGCAGAAGGTTGTGATCGCTCAGATTCATGTGAAGGATTCGGAGCGACCACCTGTAAAGGTGTTCTGGAACAAAGGCAAAATCATCATGGGTTTCCGGTCGAGCTACCTGCAAGACGATCCGGTGAACTCCACAGTACTAGAGAGCGTGCCGCTCGGCGCACTTTTCAAAATCAACATTCACGCCAATTCGAGCGGCGCCGTTTCCGTATCGGCGAGCTGTAACGGCGTCAAATCCACCTCCGCAATCATGCATCTCGACAACACCTGGGACACCAAAACTCTCGCCTTCCACGGCGGCGTGTACAACCAGATCGATTACTCCGACACCACTGACCCAGAAGACGGGTCGGTCTGCATCATCAGCGATTTGTCCATCACTCACGGCTTATAGCGCCTACCGATGCGGACGAAACCCCGGCTTATACCGGCCACCTGCATTTATCAAACAACCCGGAATGGGGGATTGGCAGTCATGCACCAGTAAACGATCCACTCGCGTGGCGCGGCAAGCCTGAAGGCTGCACCCAACACTCATACAGGCAGCGGACAGCAGGGCCGAAGATGTGACCGCGCATCAACCGGGGATCGGTAGGCCCAACCGAACGACATCGCACATTGCTGATGCTGCAAACCCAGGCCGTCGCCAGTAGCGGGCCTGGGGATTTCACAGATTAGTCTTGGTGAAGATGTAGTGGGATCAGAGCGGGTTAGTCGTCTCTATCGTCACGATCGCGATCGTGATTGCGCTCATACCCTTGATCATTGTCGCGACGATCATATCTGCGGTAGTGCCCTCGGTCATCGTCATACCCTCGGTCGTATCCACGACCATGATCATAACCCCGATCACGACCGTACCTTTCTCCGTCATCCCAGTGAGGCCCGCAGCCTCCCAGCAGGAGAGAGCCTGAAATGGCCATGAACATTATTACTGCACGCTTCATCTGAACATCCTAAAAGCAAAGGTCGGCGATATGACCGTCAGCCGGCTCAATGATTCACTGGTGAGTTACATCAAACCCATAAGCCAAAACCAACGCTGAATTCGCAGCACGCCCCTCCCCCGACACCACCCGCATGCACTCCCCTCCGCGCCCAACGGCAACCAGCGGAAAGGATGAGTGCAGCCGAGTTTTGTTGGATCAACACCGCCATCTGGAGGCGACCATGAACGCAGAACTGAAGACTTGTCAGTTCAACTACGACGCGCAGTTGCCTCCGGCGGAGAGTGAGCCAGATGAGCAGCGCGAATGGCTGGAAAGCGCCGCCGAGCAGCTGGTGTGCGGCTCGGATGTAGCGTGGAAGCGTCGGTTTGGAGCGATGCAGAAGGTGACCACGGCGGAATACGCCACTCACTTGCAGCTGTACCTGACCCAGCGCCAGATCGACGGGCTGGATGATCGCGACTCTCTTGCCAGGCTCGTCATCAGCTCAGCCGTCGGCAGTGGCAGCGACTGTCGAACCCATGCCAAGTACCTACTTGGCAGTGATCGGCTGATCGAACGGCTGGAGGAGATAGCCGCTGATCTGCTACGACCACATGCCGCCGATGCGACAGCGGCCCAGCGCGAAGAAGACGAGGACGATGTGGAGAGCGACCTGTGAGTCCGCACATATTGATCGACGAAGCGTTGGACAGCCTTGAGCATCCAGACAGCCCACCCGGCAACAGCATCCTGGTGCAGCAGATCATCACCAACCTGATGACCGACCAGCTGATCACCCTCGAAGAATTCAGCCACTACTGCCAGCGCCTACTGAAGCATTGCAGGCAGCATAAGGAGTTCGCATGACCATGCCAATCGTGAAAAGCTTGATTGACGAACAGCTAGACGAGCTACCTGAGCATTTGGCCGTGCCGAGCGACCGCCTGCTGATGGTGTTCAAGGGGCCGACAATGTGGGAGGCCATGCAAGCAGCTGAGCGAGCTCATATCGAAAACCCGAAGGCTTGGAGTCGGCGCGCCTGCCTGTGCGGTGAATGGACTTTGGCGTACGAGGTTCGGGCATGAGTGAGTGGATCAGGGTAGAGGACAGCCTGCCAGCTCCGAACAAGGCAGTCCTTGTCTGCCGGGTAGGAAAGACGAGCTATTCTCCATTTATGGCAATTCGAAAGGACCGCGACCAAAAGCCGTGGGAGTACATCGACGGCGATACTTGCCACACAAGGATTACTCACTGGTTTCGTATTCCGGATACGCCGAAATGACCAGATACCAGCGCGCTAAACGTACCGTTCTTTTTCGCGGCTGTGCGATCGCCGTCTCCGCCCTCCTCTTCCTGATGCTGCTCAGCGCTTTAGCTGACCGCGTTACTCAGTAACCCCCCTCATTTTTCGCCTTCAAACGCTGCGTACATCGCGGCAAGGATTCTGTCGTGTCCGCAAATACCGAACTGGCCGTCGTGCCGCCACAAGAAACCGCCCTGGCCGTCTACAGCACAGAAAAAGGCCTTGAGCCTTGGCTCCAGGTGATCCGCTCCAAGATCGACGGCTTCACGCCGGACATCAGCACTCGCAAGGGCCGCGAAGCGATCGCTTCGCTGGCTTACGCAGTCGCCCGTTCCAAGACGGCCCTCGATGATGTAGGCAAGAAGCTGGTCGCCGACTTGAAGGAAGTGCCGAAAAAAATCGACGCTGAGCGCAAACGTGTTCGGGACACATTGGAAGCTTGGCAGGAAGAAGTCCGTCGGCCGTTGAACGAATGGCAGGCCGCCGAGGATGCTCGGGTCGACCAGCACAACGCAGCGATCGAGCGGATCCGGTTTCAGTCAATGGACTTGGACGGTATCACCGCAGAAGACCTGGCAGACCGATTCGTTCAGCTTGAAGCAATCGCCCTAGGCGATATCTGGGAAGAGTTCGAGGCCGAGGCAGCCCGTGCCAAGGATAAAGCCCTCGGAGTACTGCGCGCCGCCCTCACCGCCCGCCAGCAATACGAAGCCGAGCAACTCGAACTGGCCCGACTGCGAGCAGAGAAGGAAGCCCGCGACAAGCAGGACAACGAGGATCGCATTGCCCGTGAAGCCGCCGAGCGCGCCACACGGGAAGCGGAGGAAAAGGCCCAGCGTGAGCGTGATGCCGAAGCTCAGCGTGTCCGTGACGAACAGGCAGCCGCCGAGAAGCGCGAAAACGATCTGAAGCTACAGGCCGCAGATGCTGAACGCCGCGCCGAGCAGGCGAAGCGCGAGAAGATCGAGGCAGATCAGAAGGCTGAACGTGATCGCTTGGCTGCCGTGGAAAACCAGAAACAAGCCGTTGAGCAGGCCCGTCTGGATGAAAAAGCCCGGGCTGACGCAGCAGCGGACGAGATCCTGCGCCAAGAAAAGCTGCGTGAAGCTGACAAGGCTCACAAGGGCGCGATCTACAAAGCTGCCAAAGAAGCATTCATGCAACACGGCATGACCGAGGACTGCGCTCGCCTGGCTGTAAAGCTCGTCGCGAGCAACCTCATCCCTGCAATGTCCATCAAGTACTGAGGTCGCCATGAGCAATCTTGCAGTGACAGAGAAGGTCGAGCGCTTGCCGGCCTTACAAACCGAATCCGCGACGATCATGTCGATCATTCAGCAGGTGGCCATGTCACCAGACGCGGACATCGACAAGATGGAACGCCTGATGGCGATGCACGAACGCTTCCAGGCGCAGCAGGCCAAACAGCAGTACGACGATGCTCTGGCCCAATTGCAGGAAGAGATGCCGGTCATCGGTGAACGGGGCGGCATCAAGGACAAGAGCGGCCGCATCCAGAGCACCTACGCGCTCTGGGAAGACGTCAACGAAATGATCAAGCCGGTGATGGCCAAGTACGGCTTTGCCATCACATTCCGTACCCCGAGAAACGAGCGCGGCATTGAGGTCGAAGGCGTGTTGAGCCACCGCGCGGGACACCGAGAAGTGACATCGATCGTTCTGCCCGTTGACGCATCGGGCAGCAAAAACGGCGTCCAGGCAGTCGCCTCCAGCGTCAGCTACGGCAAGCGGTACACCGCAGGCCTGCTGCTGAACATCACCACTACCGGCGAAGACGATGACGGCAATGGCCCGGCCGCGCAGGTAACGCCGCGTGTGACATCCGCTCAGGCCGCACAAATCGCGATGCTGCTGGAAAAGTGCAGCGACAAAGCGAAGTCAGCGTTTGCAGGAATTCACGGCTCGCCGACCGCTGTCGAAAAATCCGTGTTCGACCAGGTGCTGGCGATGCTCACGAAATCGGCAGCCCAAAACACCAAAATCACCGAGGGGAAAGACGATGCAAATCATCAGTAACGTGGAGCAAGGCACCCAAGAATGGCTGGATCTGCGCCTGGGCATCGTGACCTGCTCGGAGCTGGATAGCCTCTTGGTCAACGGAAAAGGTGAAGCAGGTTTCGGCGCCGGCGCATTCACCTACATGAATACGCTGATCGGTGAGCGCATCACCGGCGAAGCAGCGGATCCGTTCCAAGGCAACCGGCATACAGAGCGCGGCCATGAATATGAGGGCGTGGCCCGCGGCCTGTACCAGTCGCAGGTGGACGTCATCACCAACCAGGTTGGGATCATCCTAAACCATGGAATCGGCTACTCGCCTGACTCGCTTATTGGCGAGGACGGGCTTTGCGAGATCAAAACCAAACTGCCGAAATTTCAGGTCGAGGTGATCCTCTCCGGCGAGATTCCAAAGGAACACGTCGCACAGTGCCAGGGTGGTTTGTGGGTTTCGGATCGCGAATGGATCGACTTTGTCAGCTACTGGCCGGGCATGAAGCTGTTCGTGAAACGCGCCTACCGCGACGAGGTGATGATTCGCAAGATGAGCGAACGGGTCAAAACCTTCTACGAAATCCTCGACGAGCGCATGAACCGCGTGCTCGGCATTGCCGCTTAAGGAACCCCCATGCCAACACTTACCGACGTCGGCCGCATTGGCCGTGACGCTGAGCTGCGCTACACCAGCGGCCAGAACCCAACGCCTGTTGTCGCTCTGACACTCGCGTGCGACTACGGCCGAAAGATCGACGGCAAGAAACCCACCCAGTGGGTGGAGGCTGTCATCTTCGGCAAGCAGGCCGAGGCCTTGGCCCCCTATCTGCTCAAGGGTCAAATGATGCACTTCACCATTGATGATGTGCACATCGAGGAATTCAACCGGGCCGATGGCACACCCGGCAACAAGCTGACGGGCAAAGTAATCGTGATCAAGTTCGCTGGCTCCCCGCCGCAGGCATCCAATCAACCGGCACCGCAGGGCCGTCCGCAACAAGCCCGACAGCAAGCTGCAGCCCGCCCTGCGCAGAATCAGCAAGGAACCAACGGGCCGAACTACGACAGCTTCGACGACGACATCCCTTTTGCCCCACACCATCACCTGAACGGTGCCTGATATGGATCCAGCAATCGAAGAAGCCGCCAAGCGGCAAAGCGGACTCGAGGCGGCGAAAGCTGCCTTCTTTGCATCTGGTGGTCAGGCTCAATTGATTCCGACCGGCATTGGCAAGGACAGCCCAGGCGTCGAGCAGGTGCCGAAGCCAGCGTACGGCTACCGAACCGCTGATGCGCCGAAGAACAAGCGCGGCCGGATCATCAGCGACGAGGAGAGACTCGAGCTCGCCGGCCGGCTCATGGAGTGCAAGGCCGCCGGAATGTCGCGCTACAAGGCGAGCAAGCACATCGGCATCAGCGAAACGCTCTGTCGAAAGCTGATTGCCGAACACTCGCTAGACTTCCCGGCGTCGCAATGAGACGGCTCAGCAACCAGGTGCGCCAGCGCCGACGACAGACATGGCTGGATCTACCGGCCCACGGAATTGAAGAGGCAGGCCATGGCCAAGGAACACCAGGAGCCGACAGCGGAAGCCATCAAGCAGCGCAAGAAGCGCGAGAAGGACGCGGCCAAGAAAGCCGCGCTGGGAATCGAGAGGTTCACTGTTGACGTCGCCGGGGTGTTCAAGCCTGACATCAAGCGCCTGATGAAAGAACACGGTTTCAACAACCAGCAGGAGGTGTATCAGAACCTGCTGCGCAATGTGATCGCTGCGGACTTCGAAACAGCTGCTCGAATGCTTCGCTGTGTCACGACACCTTATGAACCCAGCGAAAAGGTGTTGCGACAGTTGCGGGATGCAGGCCTGCAATACCTGGCTAAGCACCCCAGCGAGCCCAAAGACGAAATCGAAGAGCCGTCAGTCAGTAATTCGCGGTAGTGGTTCAACTGTCGAAAACTCTTTGACCTCATCGCGTGGATGGGAGCCGAGCAAGTTGCCGAACGCATCTTTCACGACGTAGTTACCTTCCTGCTCTTGGACCTGGGTTGCATGTTCATAAATACGGTAGTGATCTTCGTTGTCCCTGAACCATACTGGCATTTTTCACGCTCCGCTTTTATATTCTGGCAAAACCGTTATTGGTTCGCTTCTATCAAACCCGAAAGCGTATTTTTTACAAGCTGAAGCCTCTCAATGCAATTTCTGCAAGCGTTGTAGTGATCGATATTTTCAGGCAGCTGCCTGATTGCCCCAGGGTTCGACACCTTGAGGTATTGATCAGCCTCAATTGCACACTCACAAGCAAACTTAAGATCAGTGAGTAGTGTGACCTCAAAAGCCACAACCATACTTGCTGGTATCTCGGTGAGCGCTTTTCCCAAGACACTTAACTGTCGCGACCCATCACTTGCCAACCATCTGTTTTGGTAATCAGTTTCCAGAAGAGCCTGACTTAGCTGCTGCATAATTTTCTCAAGTGGGTCAGCCAAGTAACTTAAAGTTCGGAGAATATTTCGACGGTCTCGTTTTTCTCGCACCTTTTCGTGTGCAATCGGAAAGTATCCTGCTGCGATAATAGCGCCAATTGAACCAAACGCTTGAACCCAAGACGCGAGCCCTGGGTGATGTTCAATCCAGCACGAAACGAATTCCCAACTCATTTCTCACCCCACCTCCGGCTCCATGCCGGGCCGAACACAAATACCCCACTTCAACGAATCACGCCAGCCGGCGAGGATCTCCAATGCCTACAGCAATCGATTTGTTCGCCGGTCTCGGCGGATGGTCAACCGGTGCCCGCAATGCCGGCATCGACGTACTCTGGGCCGCCAATCACTGGCCAGTCGCGGTTGAATGGCACAGCGCCAACCACCCGGGCGCTATTCACATTTGCCAGGACCTGCACCAGGCGGATTGGTCGAAGGTGCCCGCGCACGACATCATGCTGGCCTCGCCTTGCTGCCAAGGACATTCGAAGGCGCGAGGCAAGAAGTCCGGTAATGCTCAGCATGACGCATCGCGGTCCACAGCTTGGGCGGTTGTGTCGGCTGCCGAGTTCCACCGGCCAGAAGTAGTGCTGGTCGAGAATGTGGAAGAGTTCACGGCTTGGGCCTTGTACCCCGCATGGTCGCAGGCAATGGCAGCGCTCGGTTACATGCTCGCGCCACATGTGGTCGATTGCGCAGATCTCGGCGTGCCGCAGCACCGCGTGCGCCTTTTTCTGGTCTGCACCCGAAGCAAAGCACCGCTGAACCTTCAGCTGCACCAGCACCGGCATGTGCCAGCCTCATCCTTCATTGATTTTGAATCGGGCAAGTGGAGCCTGGTTGTGAAGCCGGGCCGGGCCGAATCGACCCTGATCCGCGTGAAAAATGGCCGAGAGCGCTTCGGTGATCGTTTCATAATGCCCTATTACGGGTCCGGCTCTGGCCTGACTGGCCGCTGCCTGTCGCGTCCAATTGGAACCATCACCACACTGGATCGGTGGGCCTTGGTACGCGGGAATGAAATGCGGATGCTCTCCGCCAACGAGGCGCTTGCAGCCATGTCGTTCCCATCGGATACAAAGCGCCCAGACAATCACCGGCTGACCATGCATATGGCAGGGAACGCAGTACCACCTCTGGCCGGCCAACGGGTCATCGAGGCGCTCAAAGCCGCCGCCTGAGGAACAGCCTTTGCCTAGGCCGCAGCACTACGTCCAAAGTGATTCATCCTTATTTCGAACCATTTGAAAACTTCCGAAGGCGGGTCGAACCTTAAATGATTCAACGTATCCATAGTCATCACCAACTGCAGATGCAATTTGCGCCCTAGTGATCTTGCTATGAAAGCCAACTTGAATTTCCTTGAGGATCAGCCCCTCATCAAATTCTTTAAAATAACGACCGCCCTCCTCAACTTCCAGCCGTGCAAAGCATCTAGTTTCATCCTCGTAACTCCACGCTGAGTATTTAGTAGATAAAATTTCCTTCACCCACTTCTCTGCAAACCTCGGATCTGTGGGAAAGCTCACACCCTTAAGACGCCCATCAAGGTATTTAACATCCATCAATAAATCTTCGCGGATATCAAACCCAAGACATAAGCCAGTATTTCTTTCTGCATAATGCGCCCATTGAACTGGACTATAACTCGACTTACTGAAGCAAAGAATACCAAACTCCTTACTGAATGACTCTTTTCCAAACCTAGATAACTCGCGAACCGATGGATTTCTTACATCATGACTAACCATTTCAAAAGGATCATTTAACCCGAGAATCGTGGATATTTTCAGTCGCTTCTTTTGGATGTTGTCCAACCCATGACCACTCTTAATAAAGTGGTACACGCGCCGCATTTTTTTCTCGCTCATTGAAACCCCAGAACCTAAAAGAAGACCTAAGCCGTCGAAATTTTCAGTAAAGCAAATTGCTCACTAAGCCACCACCCTCCATCGCCCGGGCATGCCCCGGCATAGGACGCCCCATGCCCACAGAAAACAAACCGGCCGTGCCGCTGCAGATTGAGCGGTCGACCGTCACGAAGCTGGTAATCACCGGCGCGCCACGGCTCGACCCGATCACCGTGTTCCTCGAAGACTTCGGTCGCCGAGACTGCCCCACTGAAGGCGATCCGCACTACCAGACAGCCCAGGGCAAGATCACGATCAACTGCTGGGACAAGAGCTGGAACGCTTATTGGGGCGGTATGGGGCCGCGCACCGTCGCAGAGTTCGTCACCAACTGCGGCTGGGACTACATCCTGAACTGCTTGGATCGCGGGATCAGTTCCACCGTCTTCAGCGGCGACGCGCTGCACGCCCTGGCCAAGAAGTGCATCGTCCAGCGCCGTCGACAACAGACCGGGCGCCATGACTGGGAATTGGGCGACCTGAGCAAGGATGAAGCCCGGGAGCTTTGGCATGACATCGATGTTTTGCGCAGCATCGAGAGCCCAAACGAATGCTGGCATCAAAGCGCGCTACTGACTGACTTGTTCGGAGAGGAATGGCATTACCCGCTCGATGGTAAGGCGGTCGAAGAAAACCACGATTTCACATACCTACGCCGGATCGTCGAGGCCGTCCAGGCAGCGCTAAGCCAGGACCAGCAGCAGGTGGCCGCATGAAGCGCATCTACCTCAAGGGGTAGATGAAAGTAGAGCTCGCCCAGCTCCAGCCTAGCAATCCGTGCCTGGTAAAGAGCCGGAGTTGAGCAAGCGGTCAAATTTTATCAACATGGATCCATTCTCGCATAGTGGCTTATTGCCTCACCTGGTATGGGAATACTTCCAACCCCCTCCCCCTTCAAAGTCAGCCGCTATAGCGGCAAATGACAGGTATTGCCCAATGAAAAGAACAGTCGTACTGACCGGCAAGGCGGTCGTGAATTTTCGAAAGGTGATTGAGGACATGGATGACGATGAGGTTGCCGAGTTGGTGGCCAGCGACGACTTGCGCGGGGCGCAGATCGATGATGACGACCTGCTTGATATCGAGTGGATTCATGACGAAGTCGACATGAAGGTGACGCCATGATCGCCCTCGCCTGGTTCGCCTACGTGTACTGCTACAAAGGACCATAGTGAATAGAGTCCGCCCCACCAATTGCTTCAGGGACGAGCTGATTGGGCAGCAACTGGCGAGGTGGACAATTGAACGTTAGCTGACCTTTGTCGCTTGTCCGCTCCCTCCTATCTGAATTGATGCCCACCCTGACCAGCTGCGGCCACTCAGCATTTCTCTGAAACAGCTGGCAGGGCGAACTTCTGAACCTTATTCGAGTGGGCCCTCCTCGTATATCAGCTAATCCCTGATGCCCAGCGTCATCGCTCCCGTCGAATTCATCCCACTGCCCACCAAAACCTTACAACTCACAGCCTGCCGGTGAACGGCGGGGAGGAATTCGTATGTTCATCTGCTCGGCAACAAAAATAGGTCGGTGTAAATCGCTCGGCGACCAGATTCGAGTGTTCGCCCTTCGCCTTGGTGGAGGCTGGAGTGAAGCCAGGGAGGATCTGGCAAAAGAGGCAGAGCAATGGTTTGGCCGCGAGCCTGTAACCACCAAACAAGACTGGCGGGCTGTGCGCGCAGAAGTCTTTCGAACCGAATAACCACCTTCTGCCGCCACGCGCGGCATGGAGAACCTAATGAAACGAGAGCTGATCAAAATCAGTGAGTTCCAGCGCCGGCGCTGGGGCGAGAATGGAACGCCGCAGTGCCCGCAGGCAATCCGCAACCATATCCGTAACGGCATGGTGCCCGGCGAGCAGATCGGGAAACTTTGGTACGTTGACTGGACCGCGTTCAACCGGTCGAACGGCAACGACCTAGTCGCGATGGTATTGAAAGGAGCTGCATAATGGTCCCACGGCCGCGCAACAAGGCGAACAAGAGCCTGCCGCAGAACCTGTATTTCGATTCGCGGCGCTCGACTTATCGCTACCGGCGGCCAACCGACGGGAAGTGGTTTCAGTTCGGAACCGATCGCATCAAAGCAATCGATGCAGCGAAGCAACTGAATCTGGAATTCATGCGCGGCGCTGACCTGATCGGCGCCGTGATGGGCAGCTCATCAGAATCATTTGCCGGCTTCCTCAACACCTACGAACGCGACGTTTTGCCACCACGCGAGCTCGCCAAAGGTACGCTGGGTCTTTACGCCGTGCACTTCCGGCGCTTTCGCAAGCAGTTCGAGGGCAAGGCCGTCGATCAGATAACCATTCGCATGGTCGCGGAGATGCTGGACGCGCTCACCCCGCGCACGGCGAACCAGTGCCGGGCGCTGCTGATCGACATCTTCAATCACGCAGCGTCCAAAGGACTGTGCCCGGACAACCCGGCGGCCAGCACCATCAACCGGATCGAGAAGAAGCAGCGCAAACGCCACACGGTTGAAGGACTGAAAGCCATCCGGGAGAAGTCGCCGGCTTGGCTGCAGAACGCAATCGACCTGGCATTGATCACCGCCCAGCGCCGGACAGACATCCTCGATATGCGTTTTGATGGCAGTCGGGAGGGTTACCTGTACGTGGTGCAGAAGAAGACGGCCAAGGCCAGTGACGCGGCATGGATACGATTTCTGATAACGCCGGAGTTGCAGGCGGTCATCAGCCGATGCCGCGACGATGTCGTATCGCCCTACCTGGTGCACCGGAAGCCCGAGCGCCGGAAACAGAAACAGGCGCAGACCAAGGATCACTGGACGAAGGTTGAGGAGAGATATTTGACGCGAACATTTAAGGAGGCCAGGGAGGCGGCGAACTGCTACGCGGGATGGAAGGAAGAAGAGATGCCGGGCTTCCACGAAGTGCGAGCGCTGTCGCTGCACCTGTACAAGAAAGCCGGAAAGGACGGTCAGAAAATTGCTGGCCATGCGAGCGAGGGCATGACCAGAAACTACCAGCGAGACCACGAGGAAATCGTCTGGTCCGAAGCAATTCCGGACCTGAATATCAGCGAAATCACCGGGTAGTTTTGCGCCAGTTTTGCGCGGGTTTTGCGCAGACACAAAAAAGCCGATCCATCTGATCGGCTCAAGAGTCTGATTTTACTAAGAAAATATGGTCGGGACGGAGTGATTCGAACACTCGACCCCTAGCACCCCATGCTAGTGCGCTACCGGACTGCGCTACGCCCCGACTAGGCGTGAAACTCGTCCCTCTTCTCGAGGGACGCTCAAGAATATATCGCAAGCGTTTGAAAACTGGAAGTATTCAAACTCAGAAAATTATTTCTTGAGTACTACCAACACGTCTTCCAACTCGGCAATCATCTGTCGAATCATCTGCTTGTATTGGGTGGTGTCGTCTTTGGCTTCATCGCCGGACAAGCGCAAACGCGCGCCGCCGATGGTGAAACCTTGATCGTAAAGGAGCGCGCGGATCTGCCGGATCATCAGCACGTCTTGTCGCTGATAATACCGGCGATTCCCGCGGCGTTTGACGGGGTTGAGTTGAGGAAACTCCTGCTCCCAATAGCGCAGCACGTGCGGTTTTACGGCACACAGCTCGCTAACTTCACCGATGGTGAAGTAGCGTTTGCCTGGGATGACGGGTAGCTCGTCGTTATGACTTGGTTCCAGCATAAGCCTCAACTCGGGCCTTCAACTTCTGCCCTGGACGAAAGGTGACCACACGGCGAGCCGTGATCGGGATTTCTTCACCCGTTTTCGGATTGCGGCCAGGCCGCTGGCGTTTGTCTCGAAGGTCGAAATTTCCGAAACCGGACAATTTGACTTGTTCGTTGTCTTCAAGAGCGTGCCTGATTTCTTCAAAAAACAGTTCGACCAATTCCTTGGCCTCCCGTTTATTCAGGCCCAGCTCTTCATACAGACGTTCCGCCATCTCAGCTTTCGTCAGAGCCCCCATACGTCACTTCCTTAACGTGGCGTTCAACCTTTGTTCGAGCGAGGTGAGGATGTTTTGCGTAGTGTTATTCACCTCATCGTCATTAAGAGTGCGCGATGGATGCTGCCAGGTCAAGCCAACTGCAAGGCTTTTTCTATCAGGATCAATGCCTTTACCCTGATACACGTCAAATAGCCTGAGGTCTGTCAGCCATTCGCCTGCATTTTCACGGATTACGTCCAGAACAGCGCTGGCTGCAACGTCTTTTTCGGCGATCAGCGCAAGGTCACGACGCACTTCAGGAAAGCGCGATAACTCCTGGAATTTAGGCATTTTGCCCAACGCCACTTCCGCCAGAACCAGCTCGAAAACAAAGACCGGACGGTCGAGACCGAGGGTTTTCGACAATTCAGGGTGGATGGCGCCGACAAAACCTACCAGACGGCCTTCACGTTCGATGCGCGCGGTTTGACCCGGGTGCAGCGCCGGGTGTTTGCCCGGCACGAAAGTGAACGAGTCCAGAGCGCCAGCAAAGCCCAGCACCGCTTCCACGTCAGCCTTGACGTCGAAGAAGTCCACGACATCGCGACCCTGTGCCCAGCCTTCCGGCAGACGGCTACCGCAGACCACACCGGCCAGCATTGGCTCTTGCTTCAGGCCTTCGAGTTGACCGACGAAACGCAGGCCGCTTTCGAACAGACGGACGCGATCCTGTTGACGGTTCAGGTTGTGCTGAAGCGCCTTGACCAGACCCGGCCACAAGGACGAGCGCATGGCAGCCATGTCGTTGGAAATCGGGTTGGCCAGCAGCAGCGGCTCCACACCCGGATTAAACAGTTCGAATTGTTTCGGATCGATGAAGCTGTAAGTAATCGCTTCCTGATAACCACGCGCCACCAGCAGACGACGCAGTTCAGGCAAATCGCTACGCGCTTCCGCTTTGGCTTGCGGCGCCAGGCGAGCTTGCGGGTAACGAACCGGCAGACGGTTGTAGCCGTACAGGCGGGCCAGCTCTTCGATCAAATCGACTTCCAGGCTGATATCGAAGCGATGGCTTGGCACTTCAACGCGCCATTGCCCTGCCCCATCGGCCGAAACGGACAAGCCCAAAGCGTTGAGCAGACGCTCAACTTCGGCCGAATCCATTTCCATGCCCAGCATTTGAGTAATGCGTTGCGCGCGCAAGGTAACCGGAGCGATCTTCGGCAGATGTTGCTCGCTGACGGTTTCGATGATCGGGCCGGCTTCGCCACCGGTGATTTCCAGCAGCAGGCCAGTAGCGCGCTCCATGGCTTCACGGGCCAATTGCCAGTCCACGCCACGCTCGTAGCGGTGCGAAGCGTCAGTGTGCAGGCCGTAGGAACGAGCCTTGCCAGCGACTGCAATCTGATCGAAGAATGCGCTTTCCAGGAAAATATCGCGCGTAGTCGCGGTGTTGACGCCGCTGTGCTCTCCGCCCATAACGCCAGCAATTGCCAGAGCGCGGGTGTGGTCGGCAATCACCAGCGTATCGCTACGCAGGGTAACTTCCTGACCGTCGAGCAGTACCAGCTTCTCGCCCTCTTCGGCCATCCGCACGCGGATGCCGCCATTGATTTCGGCGAGGTCGAAGGCGTGCAGCGGTTGACCCAGCTCCAGCATCACGTAGTTGGTGATATCGACAGCTGCGTCGATACTGCGCACGTCAGCACGACGCAGACGCTCGACCATCCACAGCGGTGTAGGCTTGGACAGATCGACGTTACGGATCACACGCCCCAGATAACGCGGGCACGCCGCCGGAGCCAGCACTTCAACCGAACGCACTTCGTCGTGCACGGCTGGAACGGAAGCAACAACCGGGCGAGTGACCTGGGCGGCGTACAGTGCGCCAACTTCACGGGCCAGACCGGCCAGGGACAGGCAGTCACCGCGGTTCGGGGTCAGGTCGACCTCGATGCTGGCATCTTCCAGGTTCAGGTACTCACGAATGTCCTGGCCCACCGGCGCATCGGCCGGCAGCTCCATCAGGCCATCGTTGCCTTCGCCCACTTGCAGTTCGGCTTGCGAACACAGCATGCCGTTGGACTCAACGCCACGCAGCTTGGCTTTCTTGATCTTGAAGTCGCCTGGCAGCTCGGCACCGATGGTGGCGAACGGGATCTTCAGGCCCGGGCGCACGTTTGGCGCACCGCATACGACCTGAAAAGTCTCCGTGCCATTGCTGACCTGGCAAACGCGCAGCTTGTCGGCGTCCGGGTGCTGTTCGGTGCTCAGCACCTCGCCCACTATCACGCCGCTGAATACGCCGGCGGCCGGAGTAACGCTATCGACCTCAAGACCGGCCATCGACAAACGAGCAACCAGCTCGTCACGACTTACCTGCGGGCTTACCCAGCCACGCAGCCATTGTTCACTGAATTTCATCCTGCTCTCCTAAGAATTCGTTACGACTAGCGAAATTGCGCGAGGAACCGCAAGTCGTTGTCGAAGAACAGACGCAAGTCGTTCACGCCGTAACGCAGCATGGCTAGACGCTCAACGCCCATGCCGAAGGCAAAGCCCGAAAACTCTTCCGGGTCGATCCCGGACATACGCAACACGTTCGGGTGAACCATGCCGCAGCCCATCACTTCCAGCCAGCCCGTCTGCTTGCAGACACGGCAGCCTTTACCGCTGCACATCACGCATTCCATGTCGACTTCTGCGGATGGCTCGGTGAACGGGAAGTAGGATGGGCGGAAACGTACGGCCAGTTCTTTTTCGAAGAACACGCGCAGGAATTCTTCGATAGTCCCTTTCAGGTCGGCGAAGTTGATATCGCGATCGACCAGCAGGCCTTCGACCTGGTGGAACATCGGCGAGTGGGTGATATCCGAGTCGCTACGGTACACACGGCCTGGGCAGACGATGCGGATCGGCGGCTGTTTTGATTCCATGGTGCGGACCTGTACCGGTGAGGTATGGGTGCGCAGCAACATGTTTGCATTGAAATAGAAGGTGTCATGCATCGACCGGGCCGGGTGATGGCCTGGGATGTTGAGTGCTTCGAAGTTGTGATAATCGTCTTCGACCTCAGGGCCTTCGGCGATGCCGTAGCCTATATGGGTGAAGAACTGTTCGATACGTTCCAGAGTGCGGGTAACCGGATGCAGACCACCGGAGGTCTGGCCGCGGCCAGGCAGGGTCACGTCAATCGACTCGGCGGACAGTTTGGCGGCTAGATCAGCCTCTTCAAACAGTGCCTTGCGCGCATTGAGAACCTCTGTGACACGCTCCTTGGCAACGTTGATCAGCGCACCGACTTGCGGACGCTCTTCTGCCGGCAAATTCCCCAGGGTCTTCATCACCTGAGTCAATTCACCCTTTTTGCCAAGGTAGTGAACCCGGATTTGCTCCAGGGCATTGATATCTTCAGCGCTTTGCACAGCCTCTAGTGCTTGAGAGACGAGCGCGTCCAGGTTTTCCATGTACAGACTCCAGATACAAAATAGGGGAAGAGCTTGAAGGCTCTTCCCCTATTTATGACGTTTAACACCTGGCCCCACAGAGGTGAGGCCGGGTGACTGTCGGGGGTACTTAAGCCAAGGTGGCTTTAGCTTTCTCGACAATCGCAGCAAACGCCGCTTTTTCGTTCACTGCCAGATCAGCCAGAACCTTACGGTCGATCTCGATGGACGCTTTTTTCAGGCCGGCGATGAAACGGCTGTAGGACAGACCGTTGATACGTGCACCAGCGTTGATACGAGCGATCCACAGAGCGCGGAACTGACGTTTTTTCTGACGACGGTCACGGTAGGCGTATTGGCCTGCCTTGATTACCGCTTGCTTGGCAACACGGAATACGCGCGAGCGAGCGCCGTAGTAGCCTTTAGCAAGTTTCAGAATTTTTTTGTGACGTTTACGGGCAATGACGCCACGCTTTACACGAGCCATGAGTTACTTCCTCTATTCTTGACTAAAATTAACGAAGGCGCAGCATGCGCTCGACTTTTGCCACGTCAGACGGATGCAGCAAGCTGCTACCGCGCAGTTGACGCTTACGCTTGGTCGACATTTTAGTCAGGATGTGGCTCTTGAAAGCGTGCTTGTGCTTGATACCGTTAGCAGTTTTCAGAAACCGCTTAGCAGCACCACTTTTGGTCTTCATTTTTGGCATGTTCGGATACTCCGCATTCAGTTGATAAACATAATCAGAAGGCCTGCCGTGCCCTGTTGATTACTTCTTCTTTTTCGGGGCGATGACCATGATCAGCTGGCGTCCTTCCATCTTAGGATGCTGTTCGACCGAACCGTACTCGAGCAAGTCACCTTCAACTCGCTTGAGGAGTTCCATCCCCAGCTCCTGGTGGGCCATCTCACGGCCGCGGAATCGCAAGGATACCTTGGCCCTGTCCCCATCACTCAGGAAACGTACCAGGTTGCGCAGTTTTACCTGGTAATCCCCTTCCTCCGTCCCTGGACGAAACTTGATTTCTTTAACCTGAATCTGCTTCTGGTTTTTCTTGGCCGCAGCAATCTGCTTCTTCTTCTCGAAGATCGACTTGCCGTAGTCCATCAGCTTGCAAACAGGGGGTACTGCATCGGCGGAAATCTCCACCAAATCCAGCTTGGCCTCTTCAGCCTTAAGAAGCGCGTCTTCAATTGACACAATCCCAAGCTGCTCACCTTCAGCCCCAATTAACCGAACCTCGCGTGCCGAGATATTCTCGTTGATCGGGGCTTTCGGTGCAGCTCGTTTATCTTGTCTCATTTCACGCTTAATAATAATTACTCCGAATCTGGGCGACCACGCCGGGAAACCGCTTGCGCGAGAAACTCAGCGAACTGGGCGACGGGCATCGAGCCCAGGTCAGCACCTTCACGAGTACGCACAGCGACAGTCTGCATCTCGACTTCCCGATCTCCGATAACCAAGAGATAGGGAACCTTGAGCAAAGTATGCTCGCGGATTTTAAAGCCGATCTTTTCATTTCTCAAGTCAGACTTGGCACGAAACCCGCTTTCGTTGAGAGTTTTTTCAACTTCGGCGGCGAAATCAGCCTGTTTATCAGTGATATTCATGATCACTGCCTGGGTCGGCGCCAGCCACGCGGGGAATGCCCCTTCGTAGTGCTCGATCAGAATTCCGACGAAACGTTCGAAGGAACCCAGGATCGCCCGGTGCAACATTACCGGGTGCTTGCGACTGTTGTCTTCGGAGACGTATTCGGCTCCCAGACGGACAGGCAGGTTAAAATCGAGCTGAAGGGTACCACACTGCCAGACGCGACCGAGGCAATCTTTCAGCGAGAACTCGATCTTCGGACCGTAGAACGCACCTTCGCCCGGCTGCAAGTCGTACGGCAGGCCAGCGCTATCAAGGGCTGCAGCCAATGCAGCTTCGGCGCGATCCCACAATTCGTCGGAACCAACGCGTTTTTCCGGACGAGTGGACAGCTTCATCTCGACGTCTTTAAAGCCGAAATCGGCGTAAACGTCCATGGTCAGCTTGATGAACGCTGCGGATTCAGCCTGCATCTGCTCTTCAGTGCAGAAGATGTGGGCGTCATCCTGAGTGAACGCACGCACACGCATGATGCCGTGCAGCGCACCCGATGGCTCGTTACGGTGGCAGGCACCGAATTCGGCCAGGCGCATCGGCAACTCGCGGTAGCTTTTCAGGCCTTGATTGAACACTTGCACGTGGCAAGGGCAATTCATCGGCTTGATGGCGTAGTCGCGGTTTTCCGACTGGGTGGTGAACATGTTGTCGGCGTAGTTGGCCCAATGCCCGGATTTCTCCCACAGGCTGCGGTCAACGACCTGAGGAGTCTTGATCTCCAGGTAGCCGTTGTCGCGCTGAACCTTGCGCATGTACTGCTCGAGGACCTGGTACAGAGTCCAGCCGTTCGGGTGCCAGAACACCATGCCCGGCGACTCTTCCTGGGTGTGGAACAGGCCCAGGCGCTTGCCGATCTTGCGGTGATCACGCTTTTCAGCTTCTTCGATGCGCTGGATGTAAGCCGCCAGTTGCTTCTTGTCTGCCCACGCGGTGCCGTAAACGCGCTGCAATTGCTCGTTCTTGGCATCGCCACGCCAGTAGGCGCCGGACAGCTTGGTCAGCTTGAAGGACTTCAGGAAGCGCGTGTTCGGCACGTGCGGACCGCGGCACATGTCGACGTATTCTTCGTGATAGTACAGACCCATGGCCTGTTCGTTCGGCATGTCCTCGACCAGGCGCAGTTTGTAGTCTTCACCACGGGCCTTGAACACTTCGATCACTTCGGCGCGCGGAGTGACTTTCTTGATCACGTCGTAATCTTTTTCGATCAGCTGTTGCATGCGCTGTTCGATGGCGGCCAGGTCGTCCGGAGTAAAAGGACGCTCGAAGGCGATGTCGTAATAGAAGCCTTCGTCAATGACCGGCCCGATCACCATTTTGGCGGTCGGGTACAACTGCTTGACCGCGTGGCCAACCAGGTGGGCGCAAGAGTGGCGAATGATCTCCAGCCCCTCTTCATCCTTTGGCGTAATGATTTGCAGCGTGGAATCGCTGTCGATGATGTCGCTGGCGTCGACCAGCTTGCCATTGACCTTGCCGGCCACGGTGGCCTTGGCCAGACCTGCACCAATGGATGCGGCGACCTCGGCTACGGAAACCGGGTGATCGAATGAACGTTGACTGCCGTCGGGAAGAGTAATAGTTGGCATGGCGCCTCCTCTCCTAGTGGTGACCCCTACCAAAGGTCACGTGGGTTGGGATGAGCCAGTACAAGATCCGATCCAGGCCATTCAATGACGAACGCCTGCCTTACAGCGGCAGGAGCCTTGCGGCCAACCGGAAAACCGAACCAGAGTGACTGGGATTCAAATCAGGGTTATTCGCGCAATTGCCGCCACCGGGACTGAAGGTCATCCGGAGCTTGCAAACGCCCGAGCGTGGCATGCTAGCACAGATGAACGGTCGTCGATGCGTACGCGTTCGGACAATGAAGATTTCCACACTTTCCAGGGCGCAAAGTGAACTTGAGATGTACGGGCCACCTCAAATAGGCTGAGAATCGCTACAGACTATCCACCCCAAGGAGTTCCTGACATGCGCGTTATCCGTCTTTTAGCCTTCGCCGCCCCGCTGGCCTTGCTACTGCCACTGAGTGCACACGCCGCCTGGCCAGCCGGCGTGAAAGACCAGTACATGGGAGATTGCACTAAAGCGGCCAGCCAAAGCGTAAACCCGGCCGAAGCAAAGAAGCACTGCGCATGCGGTGCCGACGTTCTGGAGAAGAAATTCACCACGCAAGAAATCGCGCAGTTGATGGACAAAAAAACACCGCCTAGCCAGGAACTGGGCCAGCGCGCCCTGAAAGAAATCTCGGTGTGCAGAGTCCAGAAATAAGGTTTTGCAGAGCTCTTTTTGAGCAACCCAAGGGCCTGAAATGGCCCAAAAACGCTTGATTTACATTATTTACGCAGCTTTTATGGCTTTTTTTACATCCGTTTTTTTAAGCGAAAAGCCGCTTAAACCGGGGCTTCCAGCCATTCGACGCTACGAAAAACATGCATCATGAAGGCAAACAGCACGTCCGGGGGGCTCCCAAAGCGAACATTTCGACTATGATACTCGGGTGTGCCCAGTTGGCCTGAGCAGCACAGCACTACTGAAAATATATGTTTCTTGGAGATACACCATGTCTAATCGCCAAACCGGCACCGTTAAATGGTTCAACGATGAAAAAGGCTTCGGCTTCATCACTCCTCAAGGTGGCGGTGACGACCTGTTCGTACACTTCAAAGCTATCGAAAGCGACGGTTTCAAAAGCCTGAAAGAAGGCCAAACCGTTTCCTTCGTGGCTGAGAAAGGCCAAAAGGGTATGCAAGCTGCACAAGTCCGCGCTGAGTAATTTTCAGCCGCACTAAAAAAACCCCGTCCATGTGGCGGGGTTTTTTATGGGCGAAACAAAAGCCTGGTGCGATCAGCCGCAGTTGACGCGAGTGACTACCCGATTGGCATCGGTGTTCAGGTTCAAACGATCGGAGCGGTACTCCAGGGTCACCATGTCGTTAGGCGACAGGAATCGTGCGTTCTGTGCGCCTGCGCGAGTGCGCGCCTGCTCCAGCAGTTGCGGTGAGGCTGGTTTGCCAAGGGTGAATTCGGCAGCCTTTGCTTCACAGCGGCTATGACCCGTGTCAGTCGTCGTTACAGGGTCCGTTGCCGACTCAGGCGACGTGCTGCTGCAACCTGCCAGCAGAGTAGCGGCCAACAAGGCACCCAATGACGCGAGCTTCCAAGGCATGAAGCCTCCTTTTTCAATAGTTAAGCTGAGATCGTGCGACCGCCGTTCTGGCGATTGGTTTCAAGGTGAATGCCATCACCCCGCCCCCATTTCGGACGAGCGCTGAGTTTGCCTGAGCATTGCCCTGCCCTTTAGCACTCAATCGTGACTGAATATTAATAGCGCTTAATAAACGTCGATGTAGTCATACGGTGGGTTCGGCCAGTTGTCTTTCAGCGCATTGAAGATCTGCATGACCCAGACCTCGTCACTGGCTGCGACCAAGCCTACATATCCCGAGCCTTTAGCCCACGTCTCCAGCCGAAATCTCAGCCCGTCGATATCAGTGCCGCCTACGACGCCTGAAGAAATGTAGGCGATACCGCCCTTGGTAACCCGCAACTGAGTGTGTTCGTCGTCACTGGCGGATGCCAATAACTGGCGCACCGCCTCAAGGGTCAAACCGTCAGGAGTGTTCAAATCGATCTGCACAGCGCGGTCCTTGAAAATTCGCCAAAAACCAAGTGTCGCATAGCCCTCCCCTCATGCCTAAGTCGGAGTGCCAAACACCGCGCAAAAATGGTTAACTCGACATTCAGACTTTCCCGACTTAACGAGTGCCATCATGACCACCGTAAGCATCGACGCCGACATCAAAGCCAAGTGGCAAGACGGGCACAGCTCTTACAGCCCAAGCAGTACGGAAGAACTCGCCATTATCGGCATCGACCTGCTCGTCAGGGACTTGGGGACTGAGGCCGCACAGTCTTTCATCGAACAGATTTTCGAAAAACACCTGGCGGACCAAAAGGCCGCGGCAGAGGCAGGACGGGCGTAAAACCCACAGGCTGGCACCTGCGGGCGGGGGGTTTTACTTCAGACGAGCCAGGCGCTGAGTCAGCAAGTCGAAGAAACCCTGAGCGTCGCCACTTTCGACCCAAAAAGCATTCTTCGGCGCTTTCAGTCCGTCATACCAGTCGACAATGGTTTGGCCAAAGGTCGGGCCGTCGCGACTATCAACAACCACGTTGACTGAGCGACCGCTAAACAGTTCGGGCTTGAGCAGGTAGGCGATGACGGTCGCGTCGTGCACTGGGCCACCCGCAATGCCGTAGTGCTCCATATCGCCTTTGATGTATTCGTTGAGAATATCGCCCACCAGCTTGCTGGCATTGTTGTTCAGCGCGGCAATTTGCTTCAGGCGCGATTCGCTGGTGAGGATTTTATGGGTCACGTCCAGCGGTAGATAGGTCAGCTTCACGCCACTTTTCAATACGACTTCGGCGGCCTGTGGGTCGGCGAACAAGTTGAACTCGGCCACCGGAGTAATGTTGCCACCGTTGAAATGCGCACCACCCATGACCACCACCTCCTTGATGCCCTGAACGATTCCAGGTTCCTGGATCAGCGCCAGGGCCAGATTGGTCTGTGGACCGAGCATCGCGATGGTGATGCTGTGGGGCTTGGCAGCCCTCAAGGTATCAATCAGGTAATTGACTGCATTGCCATCAGCCAGGCCTTTCTTCGGCTCATGAACGGTGATACCCGACAGCCCTTCCTTGCCATGAATGTCCTCGGCATAGATCGGGGCACGTATCAGGGGCCTCGGCGCTCCTGCATACACCGGCACATCTTCGCGCCCCGCCCATTCACGAGCCAGTCGCGCGTTACGCGATGTCTTGTCCAGTCGCACATTGCCGGCCACGGTGGTCAGCGCACGAATGTTCAGTTCTTCGGGTGATGCCAGGGCGAACAGCAAAGCGACCACATCGTCGGCGCCCGGATCGGTGTCGATGATCAAGTCGATCTTGTCCGCCGCCTGGGCGCTCGTTGCAGTAATCAGGGACAAAAGCAGCAGACTCCGGAGCAGATGGTGCAGTTTCTCAGCATAGCGGTTCATGTCGCACTCCTTGTGCTTGGGGGAAACGAATGTAGGCAGCGTTAGAATGTCACTCCCGACACCAACACGATGTTGCAGTACGGCGCACATTCTCCTGTACGAACAATCGCCCGTGCCTGTCGGCTGAGGACCTTGAACTGGTCATGACTGAGCAACTCGCGCGAACCCAGCTGACCTTCGGCATTCAGTTCGTCCAGCACACTCAATGCTGGCGGCTGCTTGCTCAGGATCTCTTGGGCCAGAACATGGCTTTCGACCTGCATTTCGCTCAGCACAACCTTCAAGGTACTGATGAAATCCGGAATCCCTTGAGTCAGCGCCAGATCAATCAGTTCGACGCCTGATGGCACCGGCAGACCGGCATCGCCGATGACGACCATGTCGCCGTGCCCCAGGGAGGCGATCAACCGAGACAGCGCGATATTGAGCAGCGGTGTTTTTTTCATGGTGCTTTGAACGCCTGTACGTCAGACAACGTGGGAATCGAAGGTTGTGCGCCAGCCCGGGTGACCGACAACGCCGCTGCGACCTGACCGAACCGGATCGCTTCGGCTTCGCTGCTTCCAGCGGCCAATGCGGCGGCAAAACCACCGACAAAGGTGTCCCCGGCGGCCGTGGTATCGACTGCCTTCACCTTCGGTGCGGGAAAATGCTCCAGGCGCGAGCCATCGGCGAACAACGAGCCCTGGGCGCCCAAAGTGATAATCACCTTACCGGCCCCCATGGCAACCAATCGGGTCGCAGCGGCTTCAGCCGACGCCAGGGAATCCACCGGCATACCACTCAGGACGCAAGCTTCGCTTTCGTTGGGGATCAGGTAATCGATGGCGGCAAACCAGTCAGCCGGCAATGGGCGGCTGGCGGGCGCAGGGTTGAGAATGACGGTCTTGCCCAGCTCACGCCCCCGCTTGAGGGCATGGCCCACCGTTGCATCCGGTACTTCCAGCTGACAAATAATCACATCCGCCGCCTGCAACACGGCGTCAAAACGGTCGATGACTTGCGGCGTCAGCGATCCGTTGGCACCCGCGACAATGACAATAGCGTTTTGACTGTTGTCATCGACTACGATCAACGCCACGCCGCTGGAGTCATCGACGGTACTGACTGCATCACAATCGATACGCTCGGCCAGCAGCGCCTCGCGCAGTTCTGCGCCATACGCATCGTTGCCCACGCAACCGACCATCGACACCTCGGCACCCAATCGGGCCGCAGCGACGGCCTGATTGGCCCCCTTGCCACCGGAAACCGTGGCAAACGACTCGCCGATCAGCGTTTCACCGCCACGCGGCAACCTTGGCGCCCGGGTTACCAGGTCCATGTTCAGGCTGCCTATCACCACTACTTTTGCTGGCATACATTGCTACTCATCAATTCTGTATCGGCGGTGCTTTTGGTTTAGCGGCTTTTCTATTTCAACGGTACTGGACGAACACACCGGCAAGCGGCGCAGTCGACTCTCTCAAGACAATACTCGGCGTCACAATTCGTTGATCAGTGGCCATATCCGGGGTGGCGATCCTGCGCAAAAGCACTTCCGCCGCCATCTCACCGAGCTGCAGGATCGACTGCCCCACCGTGGTCAACGCCGGGTAAACGTAACGGCTCATCTGGATATCGTCGAAGCCGATTACCGACAATTCAGTGGGTACGCGAATGTTGCGCTCGGCAGCCGCTCGCAACACACCGATGCCGATCATGTCGTTGCCGGCGAAGATCGCACTGGGAGCATTGCGTTCCAGCAAAATCGCGGCCGCGCTGTATCCCCCGGTGCTGGTGAAATCGCTTTCCAGCATGCGCTCGGGATTCACTTCGACGCCCGCCTCGTGCAAGGCACGGCAATAACCGGCCAGACGCATTTGCGCCACACTGGTGCCCAAAGGGCCGCCGATGGTGGCGATGTCCCGATGCCCCAGTTCCAGCAAATGTCGCGTGGCCAGATAGGCGCCGTATTCGTGGTCGATGCGTACCAGGTCGACATTCACCCCCTCCAGCCCGCGGTCGACGATGACCATCGGCGTACGCACGCCGGCCAGGCCTTGCGCCAACCCCGCATCGCCACCCGCCGACGCCACGATCAAACCGTCAATACGCTTTTCCAGCAACACACGCAGGTAGCTGCGTTGCTTGTCCGGGTTGTCATCGGAGTTGCACAAGATGACGCAATACCCTTTGCGCTCGCAGTAGTCTTCGATGCCTCGCGCCAACTCGGCGAAGTACGGGTTGAGGCTGTTAGGAACCAACAAACCGATGGTGGCGGTGGTCTTGGCTTTCAGCGAGCGGGCGACGGCACTCGGCACGTAATCCAGGGTTTTGATTGCCGCCTCGACCTTGACCCGCACTTTTTCGCTGACCGGTCGGGTCTTGTTCACCACATGGGACACCGTGGTGTAGGAAATGCCCGCCAGTGCGGCTACATCCTTGATCGTTGCCATGATTCAGGTCCGCCGGCTTGCGCGTTGACTGCGATAAGTATCCAGCACCACCGCCACAACAATGACTGCGCCGGTGATGATGCGCTTGGTAGGCTCGGTCGCACCGATCTGCGCCAGACCGGCCGCCAATACGGAAATGATCAGGACCCCGAAGAACGTGCTGATCACAGAGCCACGTCCTCCCATCAAACTGGTGCCGCCGATAACAACGGCAGCGATCACCTGTAACTCCAACCCGGAGCCGGCATTCGGATCTGCCGCTTCCAGCCGGGAAATCTGAAACAGCGCAGCAATACCGGCCAATAGCCCCATCAGGCTGAACACCAGCACCTTGTAAGGTTTTGGATTGATCCCGGCCAGACGCACCGCTTCTTCATTGGTGCCAATGCCGATCAGGTAGCGACCGAACACCGTACGGGTCAACACGGCTTGGGCAACGAAGATAATCAGCAAGGCGATGATGAACGACGGCGAGATGCCGAAGGCAATCGGGTTGGACAGCCAGGCGAAGGCATCTCCGATGTAGGCCGTGCGTGAACCGGTCATCTGATAGGCCACGCCCCGGGCCATTTCCAGCACACCCAAAGACACAATGAACGAAGGTATCCGCCAGGCCACGGTGATCGAACCGGTGATGGTCCCGGCCAATGCTGCCGCCGCCATTCCAAGCAGTGCCGCCGGCAAAACGCTCCAGCCCCAGCCGAGAATCGCCACACTGACGGTTGAAGCCGCCAGCGCCAACACCGAGCCGACCGACAGGTCGATGCCACCGATAATCAACACGAAAGTCATGCCGACCGCCAGCACCATCAAATCGGGAATCTGGTTGGCCAGCGTGCTGAAAGTGTCATAAGACAGAAAGTGGCTGCTCAATACCGAGAACAGCGCAATCATCGCCAGCAAGGCACCGGCCAGGCCCAGATAGGTGCCCAGACCGTAGAAATTGCCACTACGTTTGCTGGCAGAAGATGCAGTTTTCATGGAAGGTCCCTAGGCGCCGCTTCATTGAGCAGCGCATCACGTTTTTGGTAGCCGGCAAAAGCGGCGGCAAGCAAGTCATCCTGAGTCCAGCGGTCACGCTCGAACGTGTCGATCAGGCGCCCCGCCGACAGCACGCCGATCCGGTCGCAAATCAGCATCAGCTCGCGCAGGTCGCTGGACACCACCACCAGCGCCTTGCCCTGTCGAGTCAACTCGCCAAGCAAACTGTATATGTCGAACTTGGCGCCGACATCGATGCCACGGGTTGGCTCATCGAACAACATCACCGAGCAGTCACGCTCCAGCCAACGGCCGATCACGACCTTTTGCTGGTTGCCACCGGACAGCTCGGAGACAAGTTGCGTCGGGCTCGAGCTGCGAATACGCATGGCGTCGATCTGACGCTGGGCCAAAGACATCTCGTCTGCGTTGTTGACGAAACCAGCACTGGAAATCACCGGCATGTTGCCCATGGCAATGTTGGCGCTGATCGACTGGGTCAGCAGCAAGCCTTCGCCCTTGCGGTCTTCGGTGATCAGAGCGATGCCGTGACTCACCGCATCGGCCGGCGAACGGATACTCACCACTTCGGCCGGTGACCCCAACGCGATCGTGCCACTGTCGGCGGTATCGGCACCGAAGATCAGACGCAGCAACTCGGTGCGCCCTGCCCCGATCAATCCGGAGATACCGTAGATTTCGCCAGCGCGAACTTCGAAGGACACATCGCGAACCTTATCGGAGCGGGTCAGGCCCTTCACCGTCAACGCGGGAGCGCCGATCTTGCGTGGCCCCATGTCCATGTGTTCGCCGAGCTCGCGACCGACCATCAGGGTGACCAATTGCTCGCTGTTGTAATTGGCCATCGGCTCGACGCAGACCAGGTTGCCGTCGCGCAAAACCGCAATGCGCTGGGCGACCCGCGCCAACTCTTCGAGGCGGTGAGAGATATAGATGATCGACACGCCTCGCGATTGAAGGCGGGTGATTTGCTCGAACAGCATCTCGACTTCGCGCGCCGTCAGCATGGCCGTCGGCTCGTCGAGGATCAGTACATGGCAGTCGCCAATCAGGTTGCGGGCAATCTCGACCATTTGCTGGTGACCAATACCGAGGTCGCCGACCAGAGTGTCCGGATCGATCGCATCGAGGCCGACCTGAGCCATGGCCTCGATCGCCGCCTTGCGCAGTTGCTTGCGACTGATCCAGCCACCGGTACTGGGCAAATTATCGAGAAACAGGTTTTCCGCCACCGACAGTGTCGGCAACAGATTGAGTTCTTGCATGACCATGCGGATGCCCAGGTCTTCGGCCTGGGTCCGACTGCCGGGGCGGTAATCCTGCCCCTGAAACTGCATCTGGCCAGTGGTCGGCGTCACCAGCCCACCAATGATCTTCGACAGCGTGCTTTTACCCGCGCCATTCTCGCCGGTCAGCGCCAGCACTTCGCCGCGTATCAGCGTCAGGTCAATGCCGGTCAGGACAGGTTGAGCGTAGGTCTTGCCGATACCGCTGACCGAGAGGACAGCGTTCGGGGCGCAAACGGACATAAAACTCTCCATGTGCCCGCCCCGACGGGCGAGCACCGTTGTGTCGCCAGAAGGCCTACTTGGTAACCAGTTCTACCGGGGTTTCAATCACGCCGTTGGTGCCGCTGTCGACCTTCTCGCCCTTGATGATCTTCAGCGCAGTCTCGATACCGAACACCGCTTGCCTGGCTGCAAACTGGTCGGCGGTCGCCAGAACGCGACCGTCCTTGAGCATCGGCTTGATGGCGTTGATGTTGTCGTAACCGACCACTTGCACCTTGCCGGCCTTGCCCGCTGCACGCACGGCGGAAACGGCACCGACGGCCATGCTGTCGTTACCGGCCAGCAGGGCTTTGACATCCGGGTACTCGCTGAGGATCGAGGCGGCAACCTTGTTGCCCTTGTCGATCTCCCAGTCGCCAGACTGCAATGAAACGACTTTGATCTGCGCCGCTTCCATCGCATCTTTGAAACCAGCGGTACGGGCCTGGGCGTTGGTGGTGGTGGACACGCCTTCGATGATGCCGACTTCGTCACCGGCCTTCAGTTGCTTGGCCAGGTACTCGCCGACCAGACGCGCGCCTTTGCGGTTATCCGGCCCCACGAACGGCACCGTCATGTTCTTGCTTTTGACGACGGCAGGATCCAGCTGGTTGTCGATGTTGATCACGGTGATTCCGGCGTCGATGGCTTTCTTGATCACAGGAACCATGGCTTTGGAATCCGCCGGAGCGATGACCAGTGCATTGACTTTGGCCAGGATCATTTGCTCGACGATGCGTGTCTGGCCAGCGGTATCCGTTTCGTCTTTGATGCCGTTGGAGATCAACTCGAATTCGCCGGAATGGTCTTTCTGGTAGGCCTTGGCGCCATCTTCCATGGTCAGGAAGAATTCGTTGGCCAGGGACTTCATGACCAGCGCGACTTTGGGTTTTTCAGGAGACTCGGCGAATGCCGATGAGACAGGCAGTGCAGCGGATGCGACAGCCAGCATAGCGACAGCAAGAAGACGTCCAGCGAATGGCAGCTTCATGGGTTCACTCCGATCTTATGATTATTGTGAGCAGTGCTTGCGCTGGAGTAACGCCTGGACCCCAATCGTCAGGAGTCAGACTGCGAACAGGGTCGCGCAAACGTTTGCGTAGACCGAACTATGCGAATCCTGCCAGGATTTGTCAACGAGCTGTTTGGCGTCTTCGCAAACAAAACCTCCCCCTCCACGTTACGCAGTGGTGCTGATCAGGCCACCCGTACTGGAGTCCTTGGCCAGCTCTTTCACCAGATTACCCGTCACTTGTGACAGCGCTCCGGTGGTGTCGGCGATCTGTCCCTGGATCGACATGACCGCTGTGGCCTTGGCTTCCGGCGTCGGATAAGTCGCTGCCTGAGCGGCGGCCAATTGCTGCTGTTGTTCGCGCAGTTGCTGTTGCAGTTCCTGCATACGCTTGAGCAGCGTTTGCACCGCAATACTTTGGGTGCTGCCGCCTTCGGACTTGGCTTCGGCGCCCTGCGTTCCGCCACCGGTTCGAACCTGGTTGTCGCGGCCCTCTTCCTTATCCAGAACCGCTGTCGAGGCATCTGCCGTCACTTCGATCGTTGACGGGGATTTGCCACCGATGGTGATCGCGCCTGCATTTGGAAAACCGATAGAGAAGGACACGTTAACTCCTGTAAGAAAAATAACCTTTCAGGGGCATCGACCTGCGCGAGGTTTTCTTTAGCACTGATTGCAGATCTGGCAAGGCGAATTTGCCAGCAAAAGTCGTAGGCATTTTCGGAGAGCCGAACGCAAACGCACACCACATTCGGAAACCCGGACAACATGACGTTTAACATGCATCAGACTAAAAACAATTACCTATATAAATCATAAGGTTAGATATTTTTTTTTATCGACGTTTGACTGGTACAGATCCTGCTCTTCACCCATACCCCCGGCGTTCAGATCTGCCAGGGGCGCATCTAGATGAACTTGCATCAGCACCGTCTCACTACTAGAGAGAAAATAATGAAATCTGCTTTCAATACTTTTATTCCGGGCGCTTTGGCCCTCTTGCTCCTCCTGCCTGCTGCCCTTCAAGCAAAAGAAGTCGAAACCAAACAGAAGCTGGCGAACGTGGTCATCCTGGCCACTGGCGGCACCATTGCCGGCGCAGGCGCGAGCGCCGCGAACAGCGCAACTTACCAGGCGGCAAAAGTTGGCATCGAACAGTTGATTGCCGGTGTTCCGGAACTGAGCCAATTGGCTAATGTTCGTGGCGAGCAAGTCATGCAGATCGCCTCGGAAAGCATCACCAATGACAACCTGCTTCAGTTGGGCCGTCGCGTGGCCGAACTGGCCGACAGCAAAGACGTCGATGGCATCGTGATCACCCACGGCACCGATACCCTGGAAGAAACTGCTTACTTCCTGAACCTGGTGGAAAAAACCGACAAGCCGATCATCGTCGTCGGCTCCATGCGTCCAGGCACTGCGATGTCGGCCGACGGCATGTTGAACCTGTATAACGCCGTCGCCGTCGCCAGCAGCAAAGAAGCGCGCGGCAAAGGCGTCCTGGTGACCATGAACGACGAGATCCAGTCGGGTCGCGACGTCAGCAAGATGATCAACATCAAGACGGAAGCGTTTAAAAGTGCCTGGGGTCCGTTGGGCATGGTGGTTGAAGGCAAGTCCTACTGGTTCCGCCTGCCGGCCAAGCGTCACACCATGGATTCGGAATTCGACATCAAAACCATCAAGAGCCTGCCTGACGTAGAAATCGCCTATTCCTACGGCAACGTCAGCGACACGGCCTACAAGGCACTGGCACAGTCCGGCGCCAAAGCAATCATCCATGCCGGTACTGGCAATGGTTCGGTTTCCTCTCGCGTGGTTCCAGCCCTGCAAGCCCTGCGCAAGGACGGCGTTCAAATCATTCGTTCGTCTCACGTGAACGCTGGCGGTTTCGTCCTGCGTAACGCCGAACAGCCTGACGACAAATACGACTGGGTTGTCGCGCACGATTTGAACCCGCAAAAAGCCCGCATCCTGGCCATGGTTGCACTGACCAAGACCAACGACAGCAAAGAGCTGCAACGGATGTTCTGGGAATATTAATTCGCCCTCGCCCGACCGGTTCTGGTCGGGCACTTTATTCACCACTCGTCAGCGTTGACGAGTGGTTAACGCCCTCCGCAAAACGCCGACAAAAAAATTTCCCTCTTCCTACACCAAATGGAAAAAACCACTGTCAGAGGATTTTCTTGAATTTTAAGCAGTTGCGAAAATGCTTACAGTTAAATACTGTATGCACGTACAGCTTAATAAGGATAATCCCGTGGCTACCACCTCCACCTCTCCTGGCACCTATGAACGCATGGGCATGCGCGTTCAGAAAATCATCAATTCCCCCACCGCTCAAAAAGCCAAAGCCGCACTGATCTTCCGCCTGCCGGATGAACCCGTGGATGAGTGGGAGCAATTGCTCGAAGAAATCGACGAGAACGACAACGTCACCCTCGCCTATCGCGACGATGGCGGCGTGCAGATTTTCTGGGTTGTGCCGAAGGAAGATTGAGTCAATGAGCGTCCGCTGGTTTGCTTTGCTGTTTTTGTTCATCACCTTCGGCGCCCAGGCCGCCGCCCCACGCACTTTCAATGAAGCCAAAAAAGTCGCCTGGAAGCTGTACGCACCGCAATCCACCGAGTTTTATTGCGGTTGCAAATACACCGGCAACAAGGTGAACCTGGCGGCCTGTGGTTATGTGCCACGCAAAAATGCCAAACGCGCGGCTCGCATCGAGTGGGAGCACATTGTCCCTGCGTGGCAGATCGGCCATCAGCGCCAGTGCTGGCAGGAAGGCGGACGCAAGAACTGCACCCGTTACGATCCGGCTTACCAGAAGGCCGAAGCCGATTTGCACAACCTGGTGCCGAGCATTGGCGAAGTGAATGGCGATCGCAATAACTTCAGTTTTGGTTGGTTGCCGGTGCAGACCGGTCAATATGGCTCGTGCTTGACCCAAGTCGACTTCAAGGCAAAGAAGGTCATGCCCCGCCCATCCATTCGCGGCATGATCGCCCGGACTTATTTTTACATGAGCAAGCAATACGGCTTGAGCCTGTCGAAACAGGATCGTCAACTGTACGAAGCCTGGAACAAGACCTATCCGGTGGAAGCCTGGGAACGTCAGCGCAACCAAAGCGTGGCGTGCGTCATGGGTCGCGGCAATGAGTTTGTCGGGCCGGTGGACATGAAAGCCTGCGGTTGATAGCGGCTGAAAAACAAAAGGCCTCGGTGTAATACCCGAGGCCTTTTTTATTTCTATCTGCCACTGTCACTGAGCCAAAGGATGCTCAAGCACCAGCAATTCGATGTTCTGCTTCTTGGCCCGAACCAGCGCCGCCGCCACCTCTGACTGCTTGGCCTCGGCCTCGGCTTTCGAGCTGAATGGCCCCATCAGAATGCGCGTCTTGCCATTTTCCATGATGACGTTGGAAACGAAGCTATGCTCGATCAACCAGCCGCTCAGATCGCTGACAGCCTGGGTTGTTTCGCCTCGCACCTCGAGATCCCATTGCGGCCCGGTAGCCGTTACTGGAGCGGAAACGACTGCCGGCTTAGGCTTTTGAGCGTCAACCCCCTTACCCTCACCGCACCCAGCCAACGCCAGTACAGCGAATACCAAGACCATTTTGCGCACAACGGTTCCCTCTGAATGCCGAAAGCGGCGATTTTAACACCCATGAATACTTCTCGAGTGCCGCAAAATGGACTCAAAACAACGAGAATGATGATGGCAGCCTCTGTATAGTTACGCCTTGGGAATTAATGCAGCATCTGCGCGTCAGAAAGAGGCACCCAAACCGTGAGACTTCGCACTAATCTATACATAACACCGACCTCTGCACTGTTCGAATCAGGTGCCCTACCAAGCAATCAAGGAGAAGACCATGCTGATACTCACCCGCAAAGTCGGTGAAAGCATAAACATCGGTGACGACATTACGATCACCATCCTGGGCGTGAGCGGCCAGCAAGTCAGGATTGGCATCAACGCTCCGAAAGACGTTGCAGTGCATCGTGAAGAAATCTATCAGCGCATTCAGGCTGGCCTCACCGCGCCAGACAAGCCACAAACTCCCTGAATCCTGTTGCAGTCAGTAGCCAGCCCGTTCGCCCTGAACATCGGCTGGCTAAAGATTCGGGCGCTGTAGTGCCCGCCGTTTAATTGCTCACCCTCTCCCCTCCCGGCAAGACGTCGATACTACCGGCATGTCACATGCCATGGCTGTCAGACATTTCTGAATAAACCCGAGGAAGGACCTGATCGCACCCGCTTAACCAAACGTCACCCCGCGCGCCATACCCGTCGCAGCAATGACCATCAGCAACACCAGCAGCGCTTCGATGTGACTGAAACGGGCAAGCAGTTTTGCGCGCCCGGCATCGATCGCCGCACCACGGCCAAGCGCAATTCGCCATTTGATCAGCGTCACCATGGGTGCGACTTCTAGCAGCAGGATAAGCACGAAGAGCGTCATCTTGAGATGAAACAGTGGCTGGTGCAGGTAATAATCGGTGCCTTTCTCGTATCCGCCAAAGGCCCGCATTCCACCGCTGACCAAGAGGATGACTGCGCTGATCCCCCATAGGTTATCGGCCATCAGTACGCGACGCACCTCCCCCGTCCCGGCCGCCAAGCGACTGAACGCCGTCCCTCGGGTCAAAACCGCCCAGAAGCCCAGCGCAAAAGCCAGCAGGTGAATTGCTGCAAGTGACCAATGAGCCAGCATTGATATACCCCCGTCAGACCGAGTTTGAGTTTGGCCAGTCAGTAGTAGCCCAAAAAACCGGGACTTGCCCGATTTGAGCGCAGGGCGCTTTATCAGGGATTGAGTCAATGGATCGTCAAATAGCGTTGCTGCCGGGGATAGGCGCAACAGCAGTTCGAAGGTGCGAGACAAATCTCAGGCAAAAAAAATCCCAAGCAGCTGATGGAAGCTTGGGACTTAAAAATGCATAAACCGTGGTGGTGAACGCGGGGCGAATAATATCCCAACGGCTTACTTGTAACAATATATTTTAGGTCACTAGTTGGTTAAAAAATATCGTAACCCATTAAATATCCACAATTTTTTTATGGACCCTTGGAAGGTTCCAGCTGAAACAAACCATCACCCGCCATACCCGCAGGCCTGAATATGACGCCAGAAACATAACGTCACAGACCGTCTAGACTCCACCCATCAAGAGCTGAAGGTTTCTGCTCGCTTTTGACAGCAAGCCCTTCCTCCCAATTCACCTGAGTACACAAGCCATGTGTGAATCATGTGATTCAAATTCGCTTCAAAAAACGAGTGGCCGCCGTAAGTTCCTTCAGCTTGCCGGACTTAGCGCAGGAGCACTGTTGTTGGCTGGCGCCTTGCCTGGCCAACTCCTCCACGCTGCGGAGAAAACGGCGCCACCCCCAAAACCGCAAAACGCAATCAACCCCGACATGGCCCTTCAAAGGCTTATGGAGGGAAACGAACGGTATGTTTCGGGCACTTCCAAGACGCATGACTTCAAAGCCGAACGAGAAGCCTTGGTCTCAGGCCAGAACCCGTTCGTGTCGGTGCTCAGTTGCTCTGACTCTCGCATCGCCCCCGAGTACGCTTTCGACACTGCACGCGGAGATCTTTTCTCCATACGTGTCGCCGGTAACTTCGTTACTGATGAAGGCCTGGCAAGCCTTGAGTACGCAATCGCGGTGCTCGGCTCACCGCTGATTCTCGTGCTCGGGCATGAAGACTGCGGCGCTATCAATGCAGGTATAAAAGCAGTAAAAGATCAAACCGTTTTCCCCGGCCACATCCCAAAACTGACTGATGCACTCAAGGCTTCTATCGAGAAAGTGCTAAAAGAATCAGGGAGTCTTCCTGCCAACGCTGTAGCCCAAAATGTCAAAGACTCGGTCAACAAACTCAAAAACGCCTCACCCATTCTGACTGATGCCCTCAGCAAAGGTACGTTGAAAATAGTGGGCGGCATCTATCGCCTGGCGAGCGGAAAGGTAGACCTGGTCGCCTGACTCAGAATACCCATCGCCTGTCGTTGAGATAGCCAGAAACAAGGAGCCCAGCGCAAAGGCTGGGCTCAAGTTATTTTCTGTTGTCCATCATCTTGTCGGCGAGAGCCTTAGCCCTTTCAATCAACAGGTTCTGCCTGTCCTCATGAGTAGCCCCTCCTACGACCGGGGCCGTCAGGTTGCTTTCGGCAATCAACGCAGCGCAGAAGTACTGATCCCAAACAGCCCTGCCTTCAAATGCCTGCCTTTTCATTTCGTCGGCGATCATATGCGGCTCCTTTTGGTGAGGTAGCACTACTATCTTACGCCCGAATCACGAATAACTTGCGCCGCTGAAAGCCCCTTATCAACAACCCACTCGTCGAATGAAATTAGAATGCGCACAATTCCAAGCGCTGGTCCGGCACTGCTGTTTTGGGAGATGTGCCTACCCGCATTCCAGCAGCGGCAGATCGACCAGCCTCCTGTCGCGTGGGTATCGTCCAGTCCAAGACTCTTCGATCATTGCGCGCCCGTCTGCCACCTGCGCCACCCGACCCGTCGCCGGCCTGCACCTCGCCTTCAGCGATTAGAGCAGAAGGGTGAGCAACAAAGGCCGAACTGGCATTTGCAATCGCTCTCCAGCAGCGGACTTGCTTGCGCGGAAATAGGTAGCCAACGCTGCCAACGCCAAGCTGCTTCCGCTACTGACTGACGACGGGGCGTTGCTGGCGATGCTCACCGGTGACGCCGCACCGAAGTTCAGCGGCCGCCTGGAGCGTTTCAAAAAGGAATGGCTGACCAAGTCTTCGCCCAGCCGCAGGACGATTCGAAGGCCTACGAGAACGTGCCGGCCGGTGAGCGCCCCACCTTTCACGAGATACGCGCACTCGGCGCCAGGCTGTACGTACAGCAGGGTTTCGAGCAGGAATACATTCAGGGCTTGATGGGGCACGCTGACGTAAAGATGACCGAGCACTACCAGGCAGGGCACGGCGATGATGCGGTGGCTTATATGAAGGTCAAAGCCGACCTGAAGGTGTAGCGCGGTGGTCGTTTGCCCAAAATATTCCCACAGCTTGCCCAAACACAGACAACAAAAAAGGGCCCACCTTTCGGTGAGCCCCTCTAGACCGCCCAGCAGAGCGGATTTTGTTTGGTAGGCGCGATTGGACTCGAACCAACGACCCCCACCATGTCAAGGTGGTGCTCTAACCAACTGAGCTACGTGCCTGCTGTGAGGCGGCATTCTACGGAATTCCGGAGGGGTGTCAACACCTTTTTTCGAGCTAACCCTATGAATATGCAAAATATTTAATTTTGCTGCCGTGAAGCAGAATTTCCGGTGGCTGGCGGTCGATTTTTAACTCGGGTAGGATCAATGCACTCGTAAAATATATTAAACAGAGGCAGCAGGATGGCGAACATTCCCTACCCAGAGTCCTATTACGCCGCATCGGCCAATGCGGTCCCGCCGCGTCCGGCCTTGCAGGGCGAAGTAGAGACCGATGTCTGCGTAATTGGCGCCGGCTACACCGGCCTGTCCTCTGCCCTGTTTCTGTTGGAGAGCGGTTTTAAAGTCACGGTCCTGGAAGCGGCCAAGGTGGGTTTTGGTGCGTCGGGCCGTAACGGCGGCCAGATCGTCAACAGCTATAGCCGTGACATCGACGTGATCGAGCGCAGCGTCGGCCCCAAGCAGGCTCAACTGCTGGGACAGATGGCGTTCGAGGGCGGTCGGATTATTCGTGATCGGGTCGCCAAATATAATATCCAGTGCGACTTGAAGGACGGCGGCGTGTTCGCGGCCATCACCGCCAAGCAGATGGGTCATCTGGAATCGCAGAAGCGTCTGTGGGAACGTTTTGGTCACACGCAGCTTGAGCTGATGGATCAACGCCGCATCCGTGAGGTCGTGAACTGCGATCAGTATGTCGGCGGCATGCTCGACATGAGTGGCGGGCACATTCACCCGCTCAACCTGGTGCTGGGCGAGGCAGCGGCTGTTGAGTCGCTGGGCGGCACGGTCTATGAGCAGTCGCCAGCGGTGCGCATCGAGCGCGGCGCCAATCCGGTGGTGCATACGCCACAGGGCAAGGTCAGGGCCAAGTTCATCATCGTCGCCGGCAACGCTTATCTCGGTAATCTGGTGCCGGAACTGGCGGCCAAGTCGATGCCTTGTGGAACCCAGGTCATCACCACCGAACCGTTGGGTGACGAATTGGCGAAAAACCTCCTGCCACAGGATTACTGTGTCGAGGACTGCAATTACCTGCTCGACTATTACCGCCTCACGAGCGACAAGCGGCTGATCTTCGGCGGCGGCGTGGTGTATGGCGCGCGCGATCCGGCGAACATCGAGGCGATCATTCGGCCGAAGATGCTCAAGGCGTTCCCGCAGCTCAAGGACGTGAAAATCGACTACGCCTGGACGGGCAACTTCCTGCTGACCCTGTCGCGTCTTCCGCAGGTCGGACGACTGGGGGACAACATTTACTATTCCCAAGGCTGTAGCGGTCATGGCGTGACGTACACGCACCTGGCAGGCAAGGTGTTGGCCGAAGCGTTGCGCGGTCAGGCCGAGCGTTTCGATGCGTTTGCTGATCTGCCGCACTATCCGTTCCCCGGCGGACAATTGCTGCGCACACCGTTTGCGGCGTTAGGCGCCTGGTACTACGGGCTGCGGGACAAATTCGGGTACTAAGCAACACTGCAATACTTTGTCGAAGCGAGCCTGCTCGCGATAGCGGTTTTCCTGTCAGAGATTCATAGCTGACACACCGCTATCGCGAGCAGGCTCACTCCTACAAGAAGAACCGGGGGGTCAGAGTAGATCCCGCGCTATCCCGCTGCGAATCCGCAGGATGTCGGCGAGTACGGCGAGGGCGATTTCAGCGGGGGTTTTGCTGCCCAGGTTCAGGCCGATGGGTGCATGAATCCGCGACAGCTCCAATTCCCCCAAACCACCAATCCGACGCAATCGCTCGAAGCGCTTTTGCGAGGTTTGCATAGACCCCATCACACCGATGTAAAACGCCTCGGTGCGCACCGCTTCCATCATTGCCAGGTCATCGATGCGCGGATCGTGGGTCAACGCCACCACCGCGGTGTCGCTGTGGCAGCCGCCGTCAGCGATGAATACCGAGGGCAGTTGGCGACGAATCTCGACGTTTTCCAGCACCACGCCTTCCAGCACCTCGTCGCGCGGATCACAGAGAATGACTTCGAAACCCAACCCGACGGCAAACTCCGCGCAGGCCTGAGCGACCGAGGAGTACCCCGCCAGCAACAATCGCTGTGCCGCACCAATGCGCACGCGCACCCGATCGATCTCACGCTCGATTCGCACACCCTGCTCGCGATCATCGAACAGACTGCGCGCACCATTGGCCAGATCGATCTCGCGGATCAGTCGACGCTGCCCCAGCAGCGCCGACTCCAGCTCCCGCAGGTGTGCCTGAACCTCGCAATCGGGCTCAAGCTTCTCCACCAGCACGTCGAGCACACCGCCACAGGGCAAACTCACCCGGGAGCGCGGATCGTCGCCCTCGCCATAACGGACGACGCTGACCGCTTCAAGGAACGCCCCTTCGGCGACTCGCTCGAGAAAATCCTCCTCGACACAACCGCCCGACAGCGAACCGATCCATTGCCCGTCGGTGTTCACCGCCAGCAGCGAACCCGGCGCACGAGGCGCCGAGCCGTAGGTGGCAAGCACCGTACAGAGCCAAAGGCGCTTTCCGGTCGTCGACCACTCCAGCGCCCGGCGCACCACTTGCAGGTCGAGATGCTGCATGTCAGTGCGCCTTGTGCTCGAGCGGCGGCGCATCGGCGCGCAACGTCTGCACATCATTGACCGCCAGATCACCAGCCTGACCACCCCACGCTTGACGCAGGTAGTTCAGCAGATCAGTGAGTTGCTCGTGACTGAGCTTCTCGGCAAACCCCGGCATCGGTTGCATGTGTTCGAACCCGGAAAACTTCTGCTCACCAATACCGTCGTCGATCACCCGGACCAGGTTGCGCGGATCTTCCAGGCGCAGCGTGGTGTTGCCCCGCATGGCCACGGCAATGTGCGGCTTGCCTTCGCCACCGACAGCGTGGCAACCGGCGCAGACGTTGAGGTATTCCTGCCGCCCCCGCTGGGCACTTGCCGTGAGTTTGTCCAACGGCATGTCTGTCAGCACTTTCGCCGCCGGTGGTTGATCGCCGAGCAGGAAGGTCGCCATCGCCGCCAGGTCCGGATCTGTCAGGCCCTGGGTGCTGTTGTGAAACACCGGGAACATTTCGTTGAACATCGTGCCCTGGGCGCTCATGCCGTGCTTGAGGAACGAACTCAGGTCCTGATGATTCCAGCCGCGAGCCGCCAGGTCATTGGCCAACAGGCTTGGCGCCAGATAGCCATTGAGCAGGCCGCCCGTCATACGCTTATCTTGCTGCATCGCCCCTGGCAAACCGCGCGGGGTGTGGCATTCGCCGCAGTGGCCGAGCACATCGACCAGATACTGGCCACGCTTGAAGGCTTCACTTTTGCCTTCGGTGGGCGCCAATTTCACGTCCTTGCCGTAAAGCATGTTCCAGCCCACCAGACCGAGGCGCACGTTGAATGGAAAACTCAGGCTGGTGACCGGGGCTGCACGCTCAATCGGCTCGACGGTTTTCAGGTACGCATGAATCGCATCGGAATCTTCACGCGGCATCAAGTGATACGAGGTGTACGGCATCGCCGGATACAGGTTCGCGCCGTCGCGACGCTTGCCTTCGGTGAACGCGGCAAAGAACTCGTCATCGTTGTAAAGGCCGATGCCGTGCTCTTTGCTCGGGGTGATGTTGGTGCCGTAGATCGTACCGAACGGCGAGACAATCGGCAGACCGCCCGCATACGGCGCGCCACCCGGCGCGGTGTGGCAAGCCATGCAGTCGGCAGCGCGGGCGAGGTATTCGCCGTGCTTGACCTGATCTTCCGCGTGGGCCAGCAATACCGGCGCAGCCAGACCAACCGCCAACGCCAGGCGGGAAAGTAGTTGCTTCATGCTTAACCCTCCTTGACCAGGCCGAGATCGGTCAGCACGTTGCGCGTCGCGCTGTAGTAGCGCACGTAGCCGGTGCAGCGGCAGATGTGGTGACCGAGGCTGTCCTCGATGACTTTTTCCAGTTGGCTTTTGACGATGGGCTGACGCTGCAGCTTTTCCACCAACACCGTCGCGGCATTCACAAAACCGGGGGCGCAGTAGCTGCACTGGAAAGCGAATTCATCGACGAAACGCTGCTGGATCGGGTTCAGCTCAGTGACGTTCCCTTCCTCGTCACGTTTCGCATGGCCTTCGATAGTGCGTACTTTTTTGCCTTCGAAGTAATGCGCGCCGGTGATGCAGGTGCGCACTTCTTCGCTGGTGCCGTCCGGGTTGTCGACGATCACCACACAGGCGTGGCAGATGCCCTGACCGCAGCCCAGGCGCGAGCCGGTGAGGTTCTTGTATTCGTGCAAGTAGTCGATCATCGGCAGATCATCAGGGATGTCCACCGGGCCGACGGATTGACCGTTGAGGGTCAGTTGAAGCGGACGGTTAGCCATTGAGGGCCTCCTTGATGCGAGCAGAAGTGATAGGCAGGTCGCGGACCCGTTTACCGATGGCGTGCGCCACGGCGTTACCGATGGCACCGACCACCGGGATCATCACCACTTCGGCAATGCCCTTCGATGGATCGCTCGGCGACAACGGCGGCAGGATTTCAGCTGTCTGCTTCCACACCGCAACGTGGCGCGCCATCGGCAAGCGGTAACGGTTGAAGTTCCAGTCACCCTCCCCCGGTCCGCCTTCGTACAACGGCATCTCTTCCATCAACGCATGGCCGATGCCCATGGCGATCCCGCCTTCGATCTGGCCCCTGACCAGTTCTTCCACCAGCACCCGACCGCACTCGACCCACGAGTGATGATCGAGCACCTGCACTTCGGCCGAGCCCTTGTTCACTTTCACTTCCACCAGCGTCGCCACCGGGCTGTAGTAAGTTACGGCCGCGTTGTTCAACTGAGTGTCCGGGTAATGCACATTCTGGCGATCCAGCAGGTGGAAACCGGCGCTGTTCATTTGCGCCTTTTTCACGCTTGGAGCGCCGTCGCCATACTTGACAGCCAGGGCGTCGAGCGGCAGACGCTCACGCACGCCGTCGATGCTGAACTCGGCCTCGGCCCAGCTCCAGCGGTTGAAACCGTGCACGGTCGCGCCAGTGACCAAACCCTTCTCATGAGCGTGCTTGGCCAATTGCTCAAAGCCCAACGGCTGCATGCCGTTGGCGGTGAGTTTGCCGTCAACCCAATGCGCATCTTCGCGACGCACCACATAAGGGTTGGCCGAACCGCCGTAAGGGCCCTGACTCCAGATCTGCAACGCCGCCGGCCACAAACCGTGGTTGAACAGCACGCGTGCCGCTTCACGGGTGGCGTGGCTGAAGTAGTACGCAGAGTTGGTCGCCGACGACGCCGAGGCAATCTTGCCGACCCAGCGCGGATTACGCAGCAAACTGTCCTGCTCGGCCTGACTCATGATGTACGGGTTGCCGCCGCTGATGAGCTGCAACTCCTTCCATTCGGTCTCGCCGGTCTTCACTTCAGTCGCCGCGATGCCGAGGAAATCGGCCACGACCAAGGCTTGAGAAGTGGACATGCCCGTGCCGATTTCGATACCGATGTGGCGCAAGGTGATATGCCCTTGCGCGGTGAATTCGATACTGGCCATCGGCGCTTCGGAACCGGTGCCGAAGTCTTTCTGGCAGATGGCAAAACCCACGCCATACCAGTTATCCGGATCCTGCGCTTCGCGCTGCTTTTTGATCGCGTCGCGGTTTTTCCAGACTTCGTGAACGGCGGCCTTGTCGAGAATCTCGTGCAAGCGCAAGGCACCCGCCGGCACCGCGCCCTGGGTGTTTTTCATGCCCGAGACCATGGCGTTTTTCTTGCGCAGGTCGATGGCATCGATGCCGAGGCGATCGGCAATTTCGTCGACCATCATCTCGGTGGACGCCATGCTTTGCAGGGTGCCGTAGCCACGCATCGAACCGGCTTCAACGGCGCGAGAATGGTAGGCCGTGACCTGCAAATCGTTCTGCGGCATGTAGTAGATCGACTGCGCCGCCGTGGCGCCAACCGCCGCCACCGATGGGCTGTAGTTGACTCGCCCGCCGCCGTCGACGCTCATCTCGGCGCGGAAAATCTTGAAGCTGTGATCGGTCTTGTCCACCGCCAATTGATAGCGGATATCGAACGGGTGACGCTTGATGCCGCTCTGGAACTGCTCATAGCGATCGTTGGCCAGGCGCACCGGCACACCCGCGCCGTACAACGCCGCGAGGGCCGCGTAGTAGACGAAAATGTTGTGGTCCTTGGAACCGTAGCCGACGGTGTAGCCTGGGTGCATGTTCAAGTGCGCCAGACCGAAGCGAGACGGCGCGATCATCTTCGCGGTTTCGGTCGCGGTTTCCAGCGGGCATTGAGTGGCGACAACGAAATGCAGGGTCTTGGTCGCCGGGTCGTACCAACCGTTGCCGTTGTCCGGCTCCATCGCGGCGGGTTCGATCGATGGGGTTTTGTAGCGCTCGTCGAACACCAGCCAGTTGTCCGGCGGCGTGTCGATCTGCTGTTTCATGCGATCAGCGTAGAACAACCCGCGCTCGGTCAGGTTGCCGTGCAGGTTCGGTTGAGAATTCCACACCGGGCGACGGTTTTTCAGCATCGGAAACAGGATCGAGTCCTTGAGGCTGGCGAATTCGTCTTCGTCTGCCGAGGTCTTGCCGCCCACACGCACGTAGCGGAAGCTGCCGTAGGGATCGCCTTCGTAGAACGGCACTTGGGCGCCGTAGCGAATCGCTTTGTCATTGAATTTGAGTTTGGCCTTGGCCTGGCGAAAACGCTCGAAGTCGTTCCAGATCAGGATCGCCACCGGATGACCGATGAACATCGGCACCTTGCCTTCCGGCAGCAGCGGATCAGGCGCGTGATCTTCCGGAAAGGCGATACCGTCTTTCTCCAGGTCGGCGGCGGTGACGATGCGGTCGGGCTGCAATTCGGCGCCAAGCCACGACAGGTCCATGCCCGCGTAGATGCGGTCGGCCTTGATGGTTTTCAGCAGCATGGCGTGGCCTTGTTGCTGTGGCCAGCCCGGCATGTCCTTGGCGCGGATGTCGCGGGCAAAGACTTTGCTGCCGCAGACCTTCGACAAGGCATCGTTACGCGTGCGTGCCTTGCCGTTGTTGCCGAGCCATTGCTCGGAGGGCACGGTCACGCTGTTTTCCATCAAGGCTGCCAGCGCCTGGCTGCTCAGTGGCGTGAGCGTCACGCTCACACCCGCTACCAGCCCGCCCTGAAGGAACGAGCGCCGGGATATATCACGATTGGACATGGATCATCCTCTGGGCGGTTATGGGCCCGCCCTTCTGGTTATGTACTGGAAATCTCGAGTCTAGCGGAAGCCCTTTTTGACGATTCAAAGGGCTGAGTTTGACAGCGCAAAGCTGACCGAAAGGTTAAGTTTATAGACTAATGCCATTGCGGCAAACAAAAAACTGACCGGCGAATCAAAAAACCGCGACTGTTCGACGCAGCAAATCGATGATGCCTTAGGACAGGCGGGCGTCCAGTCTGAGCAGGAACTCCGCGCGGCGGCGTTGATCGGTTTCTTCCTTGGTGATTAATTCGGGCAGCAGTTCGGCCGCTCGCCGGGCATCGAGAATGTAGACGCCGTCATCGTCGCCAATGACCAAGTCCCCTGGCTGCACCCGAACCTCGCCCACCTGGATCGGCTGATTGACTTCACCCTCGGCGCCAATACCCCGAGTGGTGAACGCACTGACGTCGCGACAAAACACCGGCAACCCATGAAGACGCAAGGCGCCGACATCAGTAACCGCGCCCGATACCACCACCCCGGCCAGTCCCTTGATCAAGCCGGCCAAGGTCCGAAGCTCGCCCCAGCAGCCGCACTCTGCGTCGCCCACACATTCGATCACCAGCACGTCGCCGGGCTCACTCAGCAGCAACGCTTCACGCAAAATGCTGCCGTCCGGTGGGAAAACTTTGACGGTGACCACATTGCCGACCATGCGGATATCGTTGAACAGCGGCTTGATTCCCCGCAGAAAGCCGCGGTCGGAAAAATGGCCTATCGTGGACGACGGGATTGCCCGGTACTGGTCGATCAACTCTGGACTGACGAGCTGCTGGCGAGGGCTTATCTGGTAACTCATCGGCATTTCCCCGGACGTAGCAATGGGCAGGTCGAGCAGTATTCAGCGGGCTCGGTGGCCAGGTAGTAAAAGCAGCAGGTTCGGCGAAAGCGAATGCTGCGCTGCCCGTCGTCCACCAGCGTCGGTGGTCGGCGGAAGTGGCTCAGCGGGTTGTAGTCGAGGCCGAACAGTGCGGGATCGGCTTGGGTCAGCAGCCACTGGAAGTCCGCTTCATAACGCGCCCGTATCGATGGATCGTCGATTTTCGCCATGCGTTTTTCATACAGCGAATAAACGCGCACGGCGGTGTTTTCCCAGAGGATGCGTCGGGAAACACCGGTGACCCGATTGAAGGTGTGCCACAACGGCTTCAGCAGTCCCGCGAACAGTCCCTGCACCAAGGCTTCCCTCCAGGCATCGCGTTCATTGATCCCATACGTCAGCGGCTGGCCGTGATGCAGCGGCATCGAAGACGTCCACAACCCGTCATCGTGACCGTATTCAATCACCGTGTTGTCGAGCGTCAGCAACAACCCTTTGTCATACACCGACATCGCATACAAGCAGGCGCCGGTCGCCAGGAAGGACAAGCGCTTGCCCAGCAGCGAGGCCGTGATCGCCCGGGTGGGCGAGCCAATCACCGGACCCAGGGCGTCCAGCAGTTGCTCGCACACGTCCTCCTGCAACAAATCCCGGGCCAGCAACGAGCGCAACGGGTCGCGCTCGTCGCCGCCCTTGAGCCGCAAGCCTGCGGACAACACCGCCCACTCCGGCGCCGTGAAATGTCGCGCCAGACTCATTGCGGCAACTCCCGGCCAAACGGAATGCACAGCGGCGTCCCGAAGAACGGATCGGGAATGATCCGGCAATTGAGGTCGAACACGGTTTTGACCAGCGCCTCGGTCAGCACTTCGTCGGGCCGGCCTTGGGCAAACGCGGTCTGGTTGTGCACCGCCACCATATGGTCGGCATAACGACAGGCCAGATTGAGGTCGTGCAGCACCATGATGATGGTTTTGTTTTCCAGCCGATTGAGGTCGCGCAGCAGGTCCAGCACTTCGATCTGGTGCGCCAGATCGAGAAAGGTGGTGGGCTCGTCGAGCAGCACGATGCCGGTGTCCTGGGCCAGGGTCATGGCGATCCACGCACGCTGGCGTTGCCCGCCGGACAACGCGTCCACCGGTCGATCCGCCAGGGCCTGCAGACTGGTTTGCGCCAGCGCGCGGTTGACCATGGCTTCGTCTTGCGCCGACCACTGTTGCATCCAGCTCTGATACGGGTAACGCCCCAGCGCCACCAACTGCCGGACGGTGATGCCCTCCGGCGCGCTGGGGGTCTGGGGCAAAATGGCCAACTCCCGGGCCACGGCAGCCGTGGACTTTTGCTGAATATCCACACCGTTGAGAATCACCGAACCCTGCTGCGGTTTCAGCAGTCGGGCGAAGGATTTGAGCAAGGTGCTTTTGCCGCAGCCGTTGCTGCCAATCAGTACCGAAATCTTGCCCTGGGGCAGTTGCATGTCCAGCGCGTCAATAATCACCTGGCGCTGATAACTCAGGGTCAGGCCGCGACTTGCAATCGACGTCATACGTTGAATTCCTTAATGACGTTGTTTAATCAACAAATAGAGAAAAAAGGGTGTGCCCAGCACGGCGACAAAAATGCCGGCCGGCAGATCCAGCGGCAAAAACAGCACACGCCCGGCAAGGTCGGCCAGCACCACTAGGTTCGCCCCGACGAGCGCCGCCATCACCGCCTGACCGCCGAAACCCGGGGCCACCAGACGCTTGGCAATGTGTGGCGCAATCAACCCGACAAATGCAATCGCCCCGCCCCAGGCAATCGCTGCCCCAGCCAAGGCCACGCTCACCAGCAACAAACCGGCGCGCAACCACTGCACGCGAACGCCAATGCCCTGGGCCAGGTTGTCGTCCAGTTGTTGCACCATCACCTGCCGGGCCAGCAGCACCAGCAGCGGGCAAATGCCCAACAACCAGCGACCCAGCGCCAGCGGTTCCGGCCAACTGGCGCCGTACACGCTGCCGGTCAGCCAGACATAAGCCGACAGGGTCGTGGTCAGCGGGCTGAAGACCAGAATGAAGGTGGTCGCCGCCGTCAACATCGCGCAGACGCCGACGCCAATCAACACCAGTCGCAGCGGTGAAGCGCCCTGTTTCCAGGCCAATAGATAGATCGCCAATGCCGCCAGCCCCGCGCCGAGCATCGCCGCCAGCGGCAGATATTGTTGGCCCAGCGCCACGGAGAAAAACGACAAATACAGCACCGCCGCCGCACTGGCGCCACTGGTGATACCCAGCAGGTCAGGGGACGCCAGCGGGTTGCGGATGATGCTCTGCAGAATCAGCCCCGACACCGACAGCGCCGCCCCCACCAACGCTGCCAACAGCATGCGTGGAAAGCGCAGTTGCTCGACGATGAACGTCAGGCTGGCGTCCTGGCTCGACAGCAAAATTCGCAGCACCTCCAGCGGCGACAGCATGACTTTGCCCAGTGACAGCGAACCGAGCATGATCAGCACCGTCACCATCAACGCCGCCAGTAACCGCCACAACGTGATGACGTTGATCCGCCGGGAAAACCCGCTGCGCCGCCAGGTCAGGACCTTATCCATAACGACCTCCACGTCGGGCCAACAGAATAAAAAACGGTGCGCCGAACAACGCCGTCATCACGCCCACCGGCACTTCCTGAGGCAGGATCAACACCCGCGACAAGGTGTCCGCCAGCAATAGAACAATCGCGCCGAGCAGCGCACACCCCGGCAGCAACCAGCGATGATCGATGGACAACCCCTTGCGCACCATGTGCGGCACCAGCAAACCGATAAACCCGATGCTGCCCGCCAATGCCACGGCACTGCCCGCCAGGCAGACCACCAGCACGCTCATCAATAGCCGGATCAAACCGGTTCGCTGGCCCAGGCCGGTGGCAATCTCCTCGCCTGCGTTGAGCACGTTGACCTGCCCCGCCAGCAACATCGCGCCGAACAGTCCGAGTACGCCACACAGCAGCAATGGCGCGGCGACCGACAGGCTGCGCTCCGTCAACGATCCCGCCAGCCAGAACAGCACGGTGTCCAGCCCATCCTGATTGACCACCAGCAACGCCTGGCTGAAGGCAGAGAACAAAGCCGCCATCGCCGCACCCGCCAGCACAATGCGCAGCGGGCTGAGACTGCCCTGGCCCATGTTGCCGATCAGCCACACCAGACAACCGGCCACGGCCGCGCCCATGAACGCGCACCACAGCCAGGCATCCGGGGACGACAGGGAAAACAGCGAGGAACCCAGAATGATAAAAAACGTCGCGCCGGCATTGATCCCGAACAACCCGGGAGACGCCAGCGGATTGCGCGTCAACGCCTGCATCAAGGCCCCCGCCACTGCCAGGCTCGCGCCCACGGCCACTGCCATCAAGGTGCGCGACAGGCGCGTAGTGGTCACCAGCACATGACTGACGCTCAGCGGATCGGGATGCGCAAACGCCGCCACAATCTGCGACAACGGAATCCAGGTCGCGCCGACCGCCAGGCTCAGCACGCCACTCATCAGCAACACGACACCGGCAATCCACAACTTCAAACCATTGCTCATGAGGCCGCGTCCGCCGTGACCAGCCGCGCAACGTCATCGAGCATCAGGTTCGCCCCCAAAATCCCCCCGGACAGGTTCCAGGTCACCCCGTCGACCCGCCACACTTGCCCCTGTTGTGGCGCACGCATTTGCTGCCACAGCGGATGCTGCACCAGGTGTTCATAGTTTCGCTGCACTGCCGGCTTCTCCGCGCGCATGAAGACAAAGAAAATGTCGGCATTCACCACCGCCAGGCTCTCCTTGCTGGTGAGTTTGATAGATGTCCCACTCGCTGCCCGACTGGCCTCACTCCAGTCGAAACCTAGCTCGGTGATCACCGAACCTGGAAAGCTGGCCGGCAAATAACTGCGGATATGGTCTTCACGGACATCCAGAATCGACACCGTGGGCGGCCAGCGCCCGGCAAACTTCTTCTGCAGTTGTTGGCGCAGTTGTGCCGTGCGCAGCTGCCAGCGGGCCAACACTTCGTCGGCCTGCTGCTGGCGGTGCAAGGCGACGCCCATCAATGCCAGGGTCTTTTTGAACTCGAACACTTCCTCCACCATCACTACCGGGGCGATCTGCTTGAGCAACGGTGCGATGCGTTCATGGCGAAAGCGCGAGGCGAAGATCACGTCCGGCTTCAGCAGCGCGATGTCCTCAAGACTGGGCTGGGTTTCCAGCCCGACATGGGGCGCCGGCTCCAGCGTCGAACGCAGATAGCGATAGGTCGGCTTTTCGCTCCAGGAATCGACGATGCCGCACGGTGTGATGCCCAACGCCACGGCGCTGTCGGTGGCGCCCTGAAAAAGGGTGATCACCCGCAGCGGCGCGGCGTCGGCCTGGGCCCACGCCGATGGGGTAAACCTGAGTGCAAGCACGCCCAACGACAGGCGCAGCAGCGTGCGCCTGGAGGGATGGCAATGAAGGTCAGGCTTCACGATGCAACCGGTGGAAAGGGTTCACCACCTGGCCTTTACCGAACGGCATGCTGCCGGGACCGCCCGCCCGCTCGATCATTGGCGTGAGCAGCAGTTTCTGTGGCCAGTGAGGGGCTTCGAACAATTGCTGCTTGATCATCGCCCGGGCTTCAGTGTCGAACTCGATAGTGTCAATCAACTCGTTCAGCACTTCGCCCATCGCCGTCCACAAGGTACTGGCCGGCAGCGAGTAAACCTGCGCCAGCGTATCGATGATCGCCCGGAAGTTGACCTGGATCCCCAGTGTCTGCAACCAGAACAACAGGTCTTCGGGACGCTCGTGATACAGCGTGTTGGCGTGCCCTTTCTTGAGCCGGTACGCCGGATCGGCCAGGCCATTGCGTTCCAGCCACGGCACGTAAATGCGCAACGAATCGTGATCGCGCAGCAACAGCCCTTGGGCGTAGCCGGCCTTCCAGACCAGCACCGCGTTCTGCCCGTGAACTTCACCGAGCATGCCGATGCGGAACATCCGCAGGTTGATCTCGAAGAAGCTGTGGCACAACTCGCGGAACAGCGTCATCACCGACGCGGTGTTGGCCGGCAGTTGACGGTAGCCCATCCAGTCATCGAAAAAGTGCTGGTTGTTGCCGGGCAATGGCGTGCCGAGGGCCGCCATGGGCACCAGTCGGGTGTCCGCCTCTTCGAGCAGCGCCGAAGGATAACTGCGAACCATGGCCGCCAGATGACGCGGCGCTTCGTCGAACAGTGTCGCGTGCGGCGGCATGAACGCCCACCACTTGGTTTCATCGCACAGGTGCAGGGACTGTTGCAGCGTCTGATCCTTGCCCAGTGCCCGGCGCAACAGCGCTTCACTCAAACCGCCGTTGATCATTTTCACCGCAGGCAGGTAACGCGAGGCACCCAGCGAATAGATCGCCATCGGTAACTTCAGGTAATCAGCGCTGTTGAAGCAGGGGGTCATCGAACGCAACGATGAGGTGGCGAAGAAATCGCCGTCGGTGAATTTCAGTCGCTGGCAGTCGCCCTTGGCGAAAGCATCGCCGAGTTGCGCCTCCAGTACATGGTCGAACTGCCATGGGTGCACCGGCAGTGCGATGTGGCTCTGGGCGATACCCCGTTGTAGCAGTTCTTTTTGCAGGTCGGCCTGCAACGCCGGCGGCAACAGGTAGCGGGCGGGATAGCTCTGCTCCAGGTCCACCACACCGTCGCCGCATTGCAGCAGCGCGCGGTCGATCGCGACCCAGTTCAGCGCCACTGGCTGGGCGAACTCCGCTTGATACTGCTGATATTCCGCGTCATCCAAACCTTGCTTGGCTTTGGCCAGTGGATGGTAAGGACGATCACGCAGCGAAGCCCACTGTTCCATGGTCAGGAAAAAATCCGCGTTACTTTTTTCCAGCAAGCGCTGGCTGTCGACCCGATGGGCCAATGACATTTCAGTTTGGCGAACGCTGGTGCGCAACACATCAAGGAACAGCGCAAAGCCCTTTTCATTGTCCTCGTAGCGATCGGTCATCCCGGCCAACACTTGGGTCATGAACGCTTCAGGCGACAGTTCTGTCAGTTGCCCATCCTGTCGAGCCAATACCGGCGTACCCGGCACTTTTTCCCATTGCTGAGTAATGCCGGGGCGCAGTGCCACGACGATCGAGGCCTGCGGCGCACTGTGCCATTCCCAGATGCGCTGCTCGGCGCTCAATCCGCTGAACGGCTGATCGACCGATGACGAGGGCGCCATCAGGTTCAGCGGTTCGGTCCCGAAAAAATGTTCGGCCAGCAAGCAATCGACCAGATCTTGCATCACCCTGTCGGCGGCCATCGTGGTGAAGTTCATCGGATTATTTTCCTTCTGCTGAAGTGGCGGCCAATCTGGCCTGAAGGGCACGAAAAGCGATGCCACGCTCGTCACCCAAAACAAAACTTTTTACGCCCCGGCTCAACCACCGTTCGTGGTCGCCCGGTTGGCGTGGAATCGCGCAATACGGCACGCCCACGGCACGAGTTGCTTGCCAAACGGCGAGCAACGCTTGCTGCACCTCGGGCCGGTCGATCTGCCAGGGCAGGCCCATCGATTGCGATAAATCGGCAGCGCCTTCGAGAATCATGTCGAGGCCGGGAACGGCGGCAATCTCTGCGGCGCGCCGCACACCTTCGGCGCTTTCGATCATCGCCACGATCATGATTTGCTCGTTGGCCAGCTCGATGTAGTTCGCCAGGCTGTGTTTACCAAACGCGCCGGGGCGCCCGGCATTTAGGCTGCGAGTGCCCTGCGGGTGGTATTTGCAGGCGCGGATGCTCTGGGCCAAAGGCTCGGGGGCTTCGATCATCGGCAACACGATGCCCTGGGCACCCCCATCGAGCAGGCGCAGCAGGGTTTTCGGGTTGAGGTCCGCGACCCGCACCAACGGCGTGATCGCGTAGCTCTCGGCGGTGCGAATCATGTTCTCCACGGTTTCGGGATTGATCAGCACGTGTTCCATATCGATGATCACGAAATCGAAACCGGCTTCGGCAATCAACTCGATGGCCGCCGGTGCCGGAATCGAACTGATCAACCCATACACCGGCGCACCCGCCGTGAGTTTCTGCTTGAGCAGGTTGGTCCTCAGCATGATTGCGGCCGGAAGGCATGCAGCGGATTCGGCACTGATTTGAAACGACGTTCGCCATCGCCCAGCAAGCGACGCTTGGTCAGTTCTTCGACTTCATAGAACGGCGCGAACACATCAAACGTTTCATAACGCACACGGTGTTGCGGGTGTTCGGCCTGGTAAGCCGAGATCACTTCGGCGGTCATCTGCCAGAACAGGGCTTCCTCCAGTTGATAGTGCTGATGCAGGAAGATCGCCATCTCGGCCAGGCAGATGAAGAAGAACGAATCACAGGAGAAATCCCGTACCGCATCCACGTCATCGGTGAGGATGAACGAGTTGCGGTTGAGCTTGGCGTGGCTGGCTGGCAGCGGTACCAGGGTCGGGCACAGCTCGGGGCGCCCGAGATGCTCGGGTGAATAGCGCACACCGTCGTGGAAATCTTTCAGGGCAATACGCTGCGGCCAGCCCTGCTTGACGATCAGGACGATATTCTGACCGTGGGACTCCATGCCGATGCCTTCGGCGTAGAGCATGTGAATGATCGGCGACACCGCGACCTGCAACAGTTGGCGGGTCCAGGCATGCAGCCCGTATTGTGTGATCCAGGCATCGATGAACGGGATCTGTTCACCGCTGCCGTAGCGGTTGTCCACAGAACTCAGGCCATTGAACGGCACCGCTTGCTCATCTTCCTGCAGGTATTGATGGATGCTTTCGCGCCACAGAGTGCCCATCGTGCCGTAGGCCTGGGACATGCGCGTGGCCGGCAGGTGCTCGTAGTCAAAACTGACGCCGACCACCTCGCCGAGAATCACAAAACCCAGGTCGCGCGCCGTGCTGTCACTGCGGATCAACTGGTGCAGCCAGTCAGTGATGATCGGGCCGTTCATCACGGTGTGCCGGGCCAGAATGCGCGTGCTGGACGTGTTGGTCATGCTCAACGCGAGCTTGACGTAAGGCCGCTGTTTTTCAGTGACATTGGCCAAGGTGCGGATCGACTGCTGAGCCTGGTAGCGATCATCGGTGGTGCCCAGATAGATCACCTCTCCGCTGACCAGCTCTGGGTAAAACACCGGGACAATGACGTTTTCCCACTGCCACGGGTGCACCGGCATCAGCCAGTAATCGCCCAGCGACTTGCCTTGATCGATGAGGTTTTCGGCGAGTTGCTGCCAGCGTTGCAGGCCAAATTCCTGCTGGATGAATTCGTCGAAATCCAAGTGCCGCGAGACGTTCATCGCCCCACAGGATTTGGCCACCGCCAGCCAGACAATCGCGACGGGCGCGGCAAATTCCGGCCCATAGCTGGCGTTGTCCTTGAGCGAGAAACCGATGCGCGATTTGTAGCAAGGGTGATAGCTATGGGCGTCCATGAAGTGCTGTTCCAGCGCATCGACATCCAGTTGATGGGATGGCTGGGCCGCCTGATAACCCTGACTGCGCGATTGCAGGTCCTTGAGCAGCGTCTGTTCCAGTTCATGGGTGAAGCGTGGCAGGTGCGGGCTGTCCTGAAGATCGACCAGCAATTCGGCCAGCGCTTGATGCAGGCGCACACGGCTGTGTTCGCCCGAAGCATTGACGCGTTCAAGGGTGGCGTAATCAAGGCGGATCAGTTCGAAGCTGGCGCTCAGCAAGCCTGTGCAGTGGTATTCCACCGGTTGTTGCTGTGCATCGAGGCCGCTGACGACAAACCGGCATTGGCTGCCGTTCAATGGAGAATGGCGGTAAGGCAGCACGTTTTCATACAGCAGGGTTTGCAGCAATTGACCGACCACCCGCTGTTCCACTTGTTGGTAGTGCCGTGTGTCAGCGCTCGCCAGCCAGACGCCTGGCGCGTGATCTTGAGCCTGATGGGTTGCCTGAGAAGAGGTCGCCATTGTCATACCTTGTCGATTAGATAATTAACGTTGTTCGAGGGCCGAGGGCAGTGCCTCGACCGGCTCGTCGGATGCGTGAACGGGAAAACGCCAGGCGCAGGGCAGCGCCAACAGAACCAGGATGCCGGTGGCCATGAACACTTCGCTGACCGCCCCAGAGGTGCTCGCCTGTTGAATCCCGGCCCCGGTCTCGGCGGCCAGACGAAACTCCAGCCAGAGCGACGCGATGACGATGGCCAATGACGACACCAGTCGACGGGAAATGTTGTTCATCGCCGCGCCCTGGGTCACCATCGGTTCAGGCAACGCGTTGAGCCCGGCGGTGGTAACGGGGATGTAGGACAGACCGATCCCGGCGCCGCGAACCATCATCAGGAAAAACACCACACCGATGGAGGCGCCAGCGCCGAGCATGCCCAGGCCCAGCGTCGACGCACCGGTCAGCAGCAACCCCCAGAACACCACGCCCCGCGGCCCATGCCGATCCAGCCAGCGACCTCCGATATGCCCGAACAGGCTGGCAAACAACGCTGTGCACAACAGCGACAGGCCAGTCCAGATCGGGCTGTAGCCCATCACCACTTGCACCAGCAGCGGCAGCAATACGAGGCACTCGAACATCCCGACCGATTGCACCACCGCGATAATCACGCTCAAGCGATAACCGCGCAGCGCGAAGATGCGCAGGTTCAACAGGGGTGAAGTCCGGTTCAGTTCCAGCCGTACGAACGCGACCAGGCACACGATCGCCACCAGCAACATGCCGAGGTTGAGCGGGTCAGTCAGGGCTTCGGCGTGACGTAGACGACCCACCGCAATCATCAGCAAGCCAATGCCCGCCGCAATCAGCAGATAACCCGCGAGGTCGAACGGTTGGCGCTCGGACGGTTCAGAAGCCGGCAGCACCGCCACGCCGAGGATCAGCGCCACCAAACCGATCGGCACGTTCATCAGGAACAGCGAACGCCAACTGAACCACTCCAGCATCAGGCTGCCGCATAGCGGCCCCAACGCCGGCGCCAGCATGACCGCCGCGCCCCACAAACCAGTGACCCGACCCCGCTCGCCTTTGGCGTACACCGAGAAAATGATCGCCAACGACAACGGGATCATCAGCCCGCTGGCAATGCCTTGCACCACGCGAGCCGTGATCACCAATGCGATGGAGTCGGCCAGCGCGCCCATCAGCGAACCGCAGACAAATAACGCCACACCCCACAGGTAGAGACGCTTGCGCCCCACCCGCTGGCTGAGAAAACTGGTGAGCGGCATGGTCATGCCCATGCTCACCATGAACGCGGCCACGATCCAGGTGGCCAACAGCGGTCCGATATCGAAGGCACTCATGAAGGCCGGCAACGCCGGGTTGAGCGAGCTGTTGTTCAGGCTGACGGTCAAGGTGCCCAACAGCACATTGACCACTACCAGCCAGCGCGGCACTGCAAACGTCAATCCCAAGGTGCGACTCCTGCCGCTTGCACAAACACTTGCGGCGGTCGCGGATGGCAGAGGAAGTCCGCATGGGAAATGTTGTAGCCGTAAGCCCCGGCCAACGGCAGCACCAGCATGTCGCCGACTTCGACGCCGGTCAGCGGGCATTCGCGACTCAGCACATCCTTGGGCGTACAGAGTTGCCCGACCACGGTCCACGCCTGCGCCAACGCACCCGATGTTGCCGGGTGCCTGGGCAGATGAATGACCGGGTGATCGTGCCCCTGTGCCACTGGCAAGCGAAACTGATGTGTGCCGCCGCGACAAACCAGGAAGTGCTTGCCATGACTGGTTTTGGTGTCCAGCACTTCAATGGCGTAGTAACCGCAGAAAGCACTGATGAAACGGCCGGGTTCAAAGCGCACGATCGGCGCATCGACACACGTCGCCAGGGACCGGCCCAGATGCGCGCACAAACGCTGCCAGTCGAACTGCTGCGGGCCGAGGTAATTGACCCCGATGCCACCGCCCACATTCAGATGGGTAATCGTCGCCGGGTCGGCGGACAGCGCCTTCCATTGCGGCCAGCGTTCCAGGTACAGGTCGAGCAGTTGTTCGTGACGCTCCACTTGCGACTGATGGGACATCGCATGGACATGGAAACCCTTGAGCCGCAGATGGCTGGCGCTGTCGACCCAGCTAACGGCCTGGGCCAATGCCGACTCGTCAATCCCGAACGGCGTAGCCGTGCCAGCCATCGCCAGTTTGCTCGACAGGGGTGACGGCAGTTGCGGGTTGATGCGCAGCAACACGTCCTGCACTCGCCCCGCTTCCCGTGCCAGCCGTTGCAGGCGGACGATTTCATTCAGGCTTTCGATGTGAACTGCTTCGACCTGATGTTGCAGGGCCAAACGCAGATCGGAATCCAGTTTGCCGGGGCCGGAAAAGATAAACGGCTTGATGGCCGGGCAAGCCTGGAGTCGATCGATCTCGCCGCCAGACGAAATTTCGAAACCGTGCACCAGCGGCGCTACGGCGGTGAGAATTTGCGGGTCGCTGTTGGCCTTGATCGCGTAGTAAAGCTCCACACCTTCAGGCAGTGCCGCCATCACCTGGGTCACGTGCTGTTTCAGTGCGTCCAGGTCATAGATGAACAGCGCCAACGGGTCTTCGTGTCGCGTGCGGGCTTCGCCGATGGCGGCCAAAACCGCGGCTGGCAGCTTACCCATGAGTGGCCTCCTTACCCCACGGGCACACCAGACTGACGTAGCTGGCCTGACGATCCGCCTTGGCCGCCAGACGGACTTTCAAGTTGGTTTTGCAAGCAATCGGCTGACCGGCGATCAGCGCATCCAGCTCCGGCGCAGCGCGGGACAATTCGGCGCGGATACTGATCAATTGCTGCTCCACCCGCTGCCACATCAGCGGCGCCAGGTGCGCACGCTCCCAACTCAGGGCCAGCACCGCCTCGGACAAGTTGTTGACGAACAGGCAGTAGACGATGCGATTCCAACCCTGCTGGCGGGAATACAGCAGCGACTCACGCACCCGAGGATGAATGTCGGCATCGATCCGGGAAGCACCCAGTTCCTCAGTCAGTTTCACCCCTTCAAAATCCCGCAGCAGCAGGCGCTGCGGGCGACCGTTGTCATGCACCAGCACGCTGTTCTGCAAATGCGGCTCCATGACGATGCCATGGTTGAAGAACAGCGACAGCACCGGCCTCAGCAGCAGCGCCTGATAGTCGTCAAACCAGCTCAACAGCTGCTGGTCATCGATGTCGTTACCCTTGAAGCGACTCAGGAACTCATGCACCAACGGCCGCAAATGCAGGCCCCGGGCGAACAGTGTGCCGGCCATGATGCTGCAGTCAGTGCCGGTGTCGAGGCAGAAATTCTCCCGCAGGATCGCGCCGGTCTGCTCGCGGAACCAGTGTGTATCAGCTTCGCTGGACTGCTGCGGTGCCCAGCTCAACAGGCCCGGTTCGCCCACCACCGACAACCCGCCGAGCGTCTCGGGCTGGGTCAGTTGCAGGTTGCGGAAGACACGGTCGATCATCAGCGCGCTTTCCAGCTCATACCAGGCGTTTTTCCTGACGCAATTGGTGATGCGCACATTCAGCGAACCCTTGATAAAGAACTCATGCCCCTCGATGTACCAAGTGCGGATCGATGCAGTGGGATTGGCCATCAGGCCAGTGGCGCCCAGATCGACGATGGCCGCGGATTTCAGCAAGCGCTGCACCCGGCCGTCCTGCATGAACAACTGCGCCTGTACCGGGTGCATGCTCATCACTGCATACCCCGGCCGTGCTTGCGCCTGATCGGCAAAACCCGCCAGTACCTGGGCTTTGCTCAAGCCGTTGGCCCCGACACTCAACCCTTCCAGCGGCACCTCGAACAGGTGCAACGGCGTGCGGGCCTGGAACTCAGGGGCGTAGGTTTCCTGGGCCAGATGAGCGGGCCACAGCCGCGCTTTCGGTGCCGGGTGGTTCGGATGACCAAACCACAATCCTTGCTCGCTGGCCAGGTAGCTGCTGAGCGGGTCCGAGTCCTTGGGTGTGTTGTGGCCAACAATGGCCGCGGTCAGCAACTGGCTTTGCAACACCTGATCCAGCAACTCGTCGTTGCTGGCGCGGGTCATGTGTTCGCACGCCGCGAGCAACTGCTCGACGAACTCGCCGAATCCAAGGCACGACCATTCGCCCTCATCGCGCCGGGCATAAACGTCCGACAGGTAACGGTGGCTGCCCAGCCCATCACGGCGGTCCACCATCACAAAAAACTGCTGCTGATTGGGCAGCTTGATGGTCAGGGGAATGCCCTTCCATTTCAGGCCCTCAAGGTAACTGCCCGGGGCGATGCCCTGCATCTGCGTCGGCCAGCTATAACTGACGCAGTTTTCCGGCAAGGCGAACTCTTTGATCAAACAGTTAAGCAGCGCGCACGTTGTCGCCAACTCACTGACCATATTCGGTAACACATTGCGATTTGGATGATTCATGGGTGCTCCACAGTAGCCCGCGAGGTCACTGAATACGTTATGTCGCGAAAAATTAGTGACTGATCGACTTAATTAAAAGTCGACGAATCCCCACACAGCGACTTCACTTCGCTAAGCCTTTTAAAAAACTGGATGACGATAAAAGTGACTTACGCCAACATCATCAAACTGCAACTCGAGGAATTAACCATTCAGCGTCGATTGATTCATTCAAGGGCGCAACTGCAATAACGCAGCGGCCACAGCGTTATCAAAACGCTGTATCACTTGTTGGCATTGTTCATCGTCGATAATCAATGGCGGCAACAAGCGGATGACATTGCCCTTGCGCCCACCGCGCTCCAGTAACAGACCTTGCTTGAAGCACTGCTGCTGGATGGCCACGGCCAGCGCCGGGTCCGTCGGGAAATGCCCGTGGCGATCAGCCGGCTCGCGCTCGTCGACGATCTCGATGCCCAGCATCAGGCCACGACCGCGCACCTGGCCAAGGGCCGGATAGTGCGTTTGCAACTCGATCAGCCGATCCTTGAGCCACTGGCCACGGCGCTCGGCCTGAGCGGCGACGTGTTGCTGCTGCAACACCTGCAACGTGGCCAGCCCGGCAGCCATGGCCATCTGATTGCCGCGGAAGGTGCCAGCGTGATTACCTGGCTCCCAGGCGTCGAACTCACGACGAATGCCCAGCACCGCCATAGGCAAACCGCCACCGAGCGCTTTGGACATGACGATCAGGTCCGGCTCGATCTCGGCGTGCTCGAAGGCAAACATCTTGCCGGTGCGGGCGAAACCGGTCTGCACTTCGTCGAGGATCAGCAGGATGCCGTGCTTGCGCGTCACCTCGCGGATCGCCCGCAGCCAGTTCACTGGAGCACAGTTGACCCCACCTTCCCCCTGCACCGCTTCAAGAATGACTGCCGCCGGCAACGACACGCCACTTTCGACGTCTTCGATGAACTGGGTGAAATAGTGGGTCAAGGCCTCTACCCCGGGCTCACCGCCAATGCCCAACGGGCAACGGTATTCGTGAGGGTACGGCATGAACTGCACCCCGGGCATCAGGCTGGCAATGGCATTTTTCGGTGCGGTATTGCCGGTCAGGGCCAGGGCGCCATGGGTCATGCCATGGTAGGCCCCCGAGAAACTGATGATGTTATTGCGCCCGGTGTGGGTCTTGGCCAGTTTCAGTGCGGCCTCCACCGCGTCCGCCCCGGACGGCCCGCAAAATTGCAGGCAGTAATCGCGGCCCTGGTTTGGCAACAGGCTGAGCAGGGTTTCGCAAAAGGCGTCCTTGACTACCGTGGTCAGGTCCAGGGTATGCATCGGCAGGCCCGAGGCAAGGAAGCTGTCGAGGCTGGCCATGACGGCCGGGTGATTGTGCCCCAAAGCCAAAGTGCCGGCGCCGGCCAGGCAGTCGAGGTACGTTTTACCCTCGACGTCAGTCACCCAGACTCCATGCGCCTTGGCAATTGCCAGCGGCAACTTGCGCGGGTAACTGCGCACATTGGATTCAAACTTGCTTTGTCGAGCCAGATAGTCGGCATTGGTTTTTTGCAAAGGGTTAGAGTGCAATACGCCATCATTCAACATCGGTTTATCCTCGATAAGTTTCGATATGCAAATTATTCTCATTTGCAAATTAACGCAACTACTTGCTCGCCATTTTTTGAAAACTTACATAGCTTGCCAGTCAGCTATTAAAATCGCTCGCGCACACAAAATCCCAAGTTATAAAAACCTGAGAAACGATCATTAGTGCCATTATCCGGCCATGCTTTTATTATAAAAATGACAACTTTTTAATACCCTGCAACAGGCGCTAACTTGTAGAAAAGTATCGCAATGGGTCATTCACATCAGATGGGCGAGCATTTCTTTCTCTGCAGGAATCAATTCATGAACACAACCCGGCGGCGCCCTTCCCTGTGGCGCAGCGCGCGGTTGATCGACTCAGAAGTCGACGGTCGCTGAAAGGAGGTAGGTACGTGGGGTCGCGAGCGTCAATCCCGGCTCGCTGTCATCCGAGGCCCCGGCAGAACTCCAGTAGCGCTTGTCGGCCACGTTCTCGACATTGGCACGCAGGGTGATGTTCTTTTCTTCGACCTTGAAGGCGTAGCGCGCGCCGACGTCGATGCGCGTCCAGGCATCGATTTCCTTGTCATTGGACTGGTCCAGATACTGCGAACTGGAATAGATACTGCGGCTGGTCAGGGTCAGGCCTTGCACGCTCGGTACATCCCACTCGGCGCCCAGGCTGACGTTGTATTCCGGCGTGGCAGGAGCGCGGTTGCCGTCAAAGGTGCCGTTGGCGGTATTGGTCAATTCGCTGTCGATGTACATGACGCCACCGAGCAGGCGGAAACCTTTGAGCGGCTCACCGAACACACTGACTTCCACACCGTTGTTTTCGCGTTTGCCGTTCGGGCCGAACACTCGCGTTATGGCGTTGGTCTCATAGGCCGGCTGCTTGATCCGGAACACTGCAGTGGTGATAGCGAACGCACCCGCGTCGTACTTGGCACCGACCTCGACCTGCCGACTGATGAACGGCGGGAAGATCTCGTCCTCGTTGACCGAGGTCGACGGCGCAATCTTGCCTTGGCTCAAGCCTTCCATGTAGTTGGCATACAGCGACAGTTTATCGGTTGCCTTGAACAGGATGCCGCCCGACGGAGAAACCTTTTCTTCATCATAGGCCGTGTCGCCTTTGACATCATCCGACCAGTCGTCAACCTGCACTCGCTGCCAGCGGGCGCCGAGGGTCAGTAGCACTCGATCATCGAAGAAACCCAACGTGTCGGATAACGCCATGCTGCTAAAGCGGTTCTCGGTATACACCTTCGGATCGAATCGCGTGGGGGTGATCGGCGTCCGTGTTTGCACGGGGTTGTAGATATTGCTGGGGGCAGCGGCATAACGGGCGCCGCCATTTTCAAAGTCCATGTAGAAATAGCTGGCAGCCAGATTCACTTCATGGCTCACCGGGCCGGTATGGAACCAGTTGCGCACCCCGGCATTGGCCGTCCGGACATTTTCGTCACGGGTGAAGTCACGTGGCAGAACGCTGAAATCACCTGCGTTGTTGGTGACCGATACGGCGTGTCGGAGAAAATCATGATCACTCCTGCGCGCGCCCACACCGCCATACAGCATGACGGAGTCGCTGACATCGAATTCGCCGGTCACCGTCCCGAAGGTATCCCTGGTACGCGCCTTGCTCCATGGCTGCGCGTAGTTGCTGCGAACCTCGCTTGCATGCGGAACCTGCGCCTTGGCGCCCACCTGCACACGCTCCTGCGGGGCGTCGGTATCACGCTCGGTATGCCCGACGTCCGTCGCAAGTCGCAGGCGTTCACCGCGAAAATCCAGGCCCAGCACGGCCATGTCACGGTCGACACTCTGATGATCCCACTCGGTGTCGCCGGACTGCTTCACGCCGTTGAAGCGAACGCCGAACATGTCACCTTCACCAAAGCGCCGGCCGACATCCACAGCCCCGCCGACCTGGTTGTTGGAGGCATAGTTGGTGGTGAACGACGTAATGGGTGCATCGGTGGCGCGTTTGGGCACCACGTTGATCCCACCACCCACGCTACCCCGCGGCGAGATGCCGTTGATGAGCTGGCTCGGACCTTTGAGGATGTCGACGCGGTCGGCCATTTCCATATCGATCGTGTAAGTCGGCAAGACGCCGTAGAGACCGTTGTAGGAGACATCACTATTGAACAGGCTAAGCCCGCGAATGGTGAACTGCTCATACCGCCCACCCGCCGGGTTGGTGGCGCGAACCGAGGGATCGCTGGCGATAAGGTCACCCAAGGTACGAGCCTGCAGGTTTTTGACCGTTTCACTGGTGTAGGTGGTCTCGCTGAACGGCGTTTCCATGAAGTCTTTGGAGCCCAGCAAGCCTTGCGACCCAAGGCGCGCGACCTGCCCGCCAGCATACGGATCACCGTGCGCCGTGTCCGCAGCAGCGAAAATAGAGGTAGCGCCCAGTTGCAGGCCGCTGCCCGTTGGCGCCGGGGTCAGCATGTACGCCTGTTCACCCACCGGCTGCAGTTGCAGACCGGAACCCTGTAGCAACTGGGTGAAGCCCTCCTCCACCGCGAAGTCGCCGGAAAGACCAGGGCTGGTGCGCCCCCTCACCAGTGCCGGGTCCACCGACAGATTGACCCCGGCCAGCCCCGCGAAACGGGTCAACGCCGCGCCGAGGCTACCGGCCGGCACCTGATAGCTGCGGCGCGGCGCGTCTTCGGCCCAACCGGCAGTGATAAACAATGGACAGGCACTCAGACTCAACAACAGACTCAAGTGCAACAAGGGGCGCAACCGGGACGGAGCCAGACGCGTACTACAAGGCATCACTACAGGCATTGAGAATCTCTCTGATTTAGTTTCACTTGCCTTGAATGACAAGCGGCGCGAAAAAAGGGGACACGCTTTAAACATTATTTTTGCGCGCCACCAGCGTTACCCAGTAACGCGTACGCGAATGCACCTCCAGCGGCAGGCTGGCCGCTAGCAGCGCGAGGATGCGATCGGTGTCTTCCAGGCGAAAACTGCCAGTGATGCGCAGCGATTCCAGTTCTGGCTCCCAACGCAATACGCCTGGACGATAGGTACTGAGTTCGCGCAAAAAATCCCCCAAGGGTTGGTTCTGCGCCATCAGCACACCGTCACGCCAGCCTGGGGCCAGCACGTCGAATGGCTCCACAGCGCCGGCACCCGCCGCTTGAAGGCTGACTTGCTGGCCGCCGCGCAATGAAAAGACCGGCCCGCGCAGGGGCTGTAACTGCACGGTGCCTTTAAGTACTGACACCTTGTAGCCCGCCTGCCCCTGACGAACGCACACTTCGCTCTGACCGACGACCACTTGCCCGAAGCGCGTGAGGATCGTCAGCGGCGAAGTCCCGGGTACATTCAGTGCGATTTCGCCTTCCACCAGTTTCAGACGCCGGTTCTTCAGGTCGATATCGACGGCGCTGGCGGTATTCAACTGCAGAGAGCTGCCATCAGCCAACTGAACTTTTTTGCTTTCCCCAGTGACGGTCCGCAGGTCGGCACTCCAGACATCCAGGGGCAATTGCTGACTGATCAGCCACGCGGCCGGCACCAAAGCTACCGCCCCGACGGCGCGCTTGAGCACTGTACGTCGACTGGTTTGCGGCCGGTCCAGACTGGCCATGGCGAGGGCCGATGGCAGTTCTGCAAAGCGTTGGCGCAAGAGTTGCGCTTTCTGCCAGGCCTGTTCGTGACTGGAATGGCTGTCGCGCCAGCTCTGCAGCTGTGCCCGGTCCCGCTCATTGGCGCAGCCGGATTCCATAAGGGCCAGCCATTGCGCGGCGGCCCGCACGACTTGTCGGGCTTGAGCCGAAGGTGCCGAACCGTTCACAGCTCCACCAACAGGCAATGTTCGTAGGCTTGAGCCATGTAGCGCTTGATCGTGCGCTCCGAGACTTGCAATCGCTCGGCAATTTCTTGATAACCCAGGCCTTCCAACTGGCTCCAGAGAAACGCCCGCCTTACCGGCCGCGGCAATCCATCGAGCAATTCATCCAGGGCTTGCAGGGTTTCCAACAGCATCCAGCGCTGCTCAGGGGACGGCACGCAGTCCTCAGGGAGTAATGCCAAAGCAGACAAATAGGCTTGCTCCAGGCTGCGACGCTTGTAGAAGTTGGTCAGCAGCCGCTTGCCGACGGTCGCCAGGTAGGCGCGAGGTTCTTGCAGATCGGCGATGCGTTGGGAGCTGGCAAGCAACCGCACGAAGGTATCCTGACTCAGATCTGCCGCATCGCTGCCGTTACTCATGCGTCGTCTCAACCAGCCTTCGAGCCAGCCACGGTGGTCGCGGTACAGGTCGTGGAAGGTTTGCTCCGGCGGCGTAGCTACATCACTCATCTAAAGAAACCCTGCGCGAAGAAATATTCTAAATGAGATTAATTCTAATTTGTGTTGAGGCGTCACACCAAGTCCTTTGTGCAAATTGCATCGAGTAAATGCTTGAATTGTTTAGTGACGGAGAGGTAATTCGGCCGCGCAGGTGCCGATTCATTGGGGCGGCGGATTAAAAAAAGGGGGGGAGAGATTTTCGAGAGGGATCGGAGCTCACTGAGCGCTCGCGCTTGGCCGGCAGATGCGGATCCATGAGGATGACGGGAAGGAGACAAAGCCAAATCGCAGACACAAAAAACCCCGGTCTTTCGACCAGGGTCTTTGCTATCGACTCGAAGCAGTCACTGGCTTTACCAGCATCTTTCTTCGTAGCTTCAAGGCGTTCAGTGGGCCTTGAAGCAGATATGGCGCAGCGGACGGGACTCGAACCCGCGACCCCCGGCGTGACAGGCCGGTATTCTAACCGACTGAACTACCGCTGCGTATCGCTTTGGACTTTCGCCCAAGTAACTCCTCTGATTGAAAACTCAGTAGCTTTTCAATCTCGAACCAGATAAATCTGACTCGGAAAATATGGCGCAGCGGACGGGACTCGAACCCGCGACCCCCGGCGTGACAGGCCGGTATTCTAACCGACTGAACTACCGCTGCGCGTCGGTGGAGGCTTTTTACAGCTTCCATCTTGCTTTCGCAAGACTCTCGGAAGTGGTGGGTGATGACGGGATCGAACCGCCGACATTCTGCTTGTAAGGCAGACGCTCTCCCAGCTGAGCTAATCACCCGTTTGCATCTCCGAGGCCGCGAAATTTACGCAGGTACCGAACCTAAGTCAATAGCAGGATTGAAGTTTTTCTGAAAAAGACAAAATCGTGTCAATTCCTGCGGCACTGACAACCAGCGCCTTCAACCTCAAGCCCTGTCTGTCATGGGTCCGCTGGAACTACTCGCTGTAAATCATCTTCTTGGTCATGCCGCCATCGACCACAAACTCCTGGCCCGTGACAAAGCCGGCATTCTTCGACAACAGCCAGGCCACCATCGCCGCGACATCTTCGACCGTCCCTACCCTGCCCGCCGGATGCTGGGCATGATCGGCATCCGTCAGCGGCTCGGCACGTCGCACCGAAGGGTCGCGCGTGTCGATCCAGCCAGGGCTGACCGCATTGACGCGGATCTCCGGCCCAAGACTGATCGCCAATGCGTGAGTCAGGGCCAATAAACCGCCCTTGCTCGCTGCATAAGCCTCTGTATCCGGTTCCGACTGCCCGGCACGGGTCGAGGCGAGGTTGACGATCGCGCCGCTGTGAGCGCGCAGGTACGGCGCACAGTGTTTGGCCAACAACATCGGCCCACTGAGGTTCACCGCCAGCACACGATTCCAGTAAGCCAGATCGAGGCTTTCCAGCGTAATGTTGTGCGGCTCGGCCACTGCCGCGTTGCAGACCAGCGCATCCAGTCGCCCGAACTGCCCCAGCACTTCAGCAACACCCAGTGCCACCTGCCCTTCGTTCGAGACGTCCATGGCGATAAACCAGGCATTGTCGCCGAGCACTTTCGCCACTTTCGAACCACGCACCCGATCAAGATCGCTCAGCACCACCTGCCAGCCTTCGCTGATCAGCCATGCCGAGATTCCCAGACCGATACCGCGCGCGGCACCGGTGACCAAGGCCACTCGGCCATTGGACCCGGAGGTCGGCGTGGACAACTCGATCACAAGGCTGCCAACCCGCGTGCCAGATCGGCTTGCAGATCAGCCACGTCTTCGAGACCGACCGCAATACGGATCAGGCTGTCACGAATGCCCGCCGCTTCACGCTCTTGCGGCGCCAGACGACCATGAGAGGTAGTGCTTGGATGGGTAATCGTGGTCTTGGTATCACCGAGGTTGGCAGTGATCGAAATCAGACGGGTCGCATCGATAAAGCGCCAAGCGCCGTCTTTGCCGCCCTTGACCTCGAAACTGACCACCGCACCGAAACCCTTCTGCTGACGCAACGCCAACTCGTGCTGCGGGTGGCTCTTGAGGCCGGCGTAATGGACTTTCTCGATACCGTCCTGCTGCTCCAGCCACTCGGCCAGTTGCTGGGCGTTGGCGCAATGCGCCTTCATCCGCAGGTTCAGGGTTTCCAGGCCCTTGAGGAAAATCCAGGCGTTGAACGGGCTCAGGGTTGGCCCGGCAGTACGCAGGAAACCGACCACTTCTTTCATCTGCTCGCTACGACCGGCCACCACACCGCCCATGCAACGGCCCTGACCGTCGATGAACTTGGTTGCCGAGTGCACGACGATGTCCGCGCCCATCTTCAGCGGCTGCTGCAACGCCGGGGTGCAGAAGCAGTTGTCGACCACCAGCATCGCGCCTTTGGCGTGTGCGATTTGCGCCAGCGCGGCGATGTCCACCAGCTCGGCCAACGGGTTGGATGGGGACTCGACAAAGAGCAACTTTGTGTTGGATTTGATTGCCGCATCCCAACCGGACAAGTCCGCCAGAGGCACGTAATCGACTTCGATGCCGAAGCGCTTGAAGTACTTTTCAAACAGGCTGATGGTCGAACCGAACACACTGCGCGAAACGATCACATGATCACCCGCACTGCACAGGCTCATCACCACCGCCATGATCGCAGCCATGCCGGTGGCCGTGGCCACAGCTTGCTCGGCGCTTTCCAGCGCAGCAATGCGCTCTTCGAACGCACGCACCGTCGGGTTGGTGTAACGCGAATAAACGTTGCCCGGCACTTCACCGGCAAACCGCGCAGCCGCGTCGGCAGCGGTACGGAATACGTAGCTTGAAGTGAAGAACATCGGATCGCCGTGTTCGCCTTCCGGCGTACGGTGCTGACCGGCACGAACGGCCAGGGTATCGAACGCTACGCCTTCGAGGTCGCTGTCCAGCCGACCGGCATCCCAATCCTGACTCATGCTCACACTCCTTGCCTTGCTGCTTGATATAGAGAGTCTTTAGTAGATACAAAACCGGCCCCTCAGGGCCGGTAGAAACTCAGTTGTTGTACAGATCGATGATCGCACTGACTGCCTGCGTCTTGACCTTGGAGGCATCGTTACGTGCCTGCTCAATCTTGTTCAGGTAAGCCTCGTCGACGTCGCCGGTGACGTATTGGCCATCGAACACCGCGCAATCGAACTTGTCGATCTTGATCTTGCCGCCACCGACGGCTTCGATCAAGTCAGGCAAATCCTGATAGATCAGCCAGTCAGCGCCGATCAGGTCGGCAACGTCCTGAGTCGAACGGTTGTGGGCGATCAACTCGTGGGCGCTCGGCATGTCGATGCCGTAGACGTTCGGGTAGCGAACGGCCGGTGCGGCGGAGCAGAAGTAGACGTTTTTGGCGCCGGCTTCGCGAGCCATCTGGATGATCTGCTTGCAGGTCGTGCCGCGAACGATCGAGTCGTCCACCAACATGACGTTCTTGCCGCGGAATTCCAATTCAATGGCATTGAGCTTCTGGCGTACGGACTTTTTCCGTGCGGCCTGGCCCGGCATGATGAAGGTCCGGCCGATGTAGCGGTTCTTCACGAAGCCTTCGCGGAACTTGACGCCCAAGTGGTTCGCCAGCTCCAGGGCCGCGGTACGGCTGGTGTCCGGGATCGGGATGACCACGTCGATGTCGTGCTCAGGACGCTCGCGCAGGATCTTCTCGGCGAGCTTCTCGCCCATGCGCAGACGAGCCTTGTAGACAGAAACGCCGTCAATGATCGAATCCGGACGCGCCAGGTAGACGTGTTCGAAGATGCACGGAGTCAGGGACGGGTTGGTCGCGCACTGACGGGTGTGCAGCTTGCCGTCTTCAGTGATGTAGACCGCTTCGCCTGGTGCAAGGTCGCGAATCAGGGTGAAACCGAGTACGTCCAGGGAGACGCTTTCGGAGGCGATCATGTACTCGACGCCTTCGTCGGTATGACGCTGACCGAAGACAATCGGGCGGATGCCGTGCGGGTCACGGAAACCGACGATGCCGTAACCGGTCACCATCGCCACGACCGCGTAACCACCCACACAACGGTTGTGCACGTCGGTGACGGCGGCGAACACGTCCTCTTCGGTTGGCTGCAACTTGCCGCGCTGGGCCAGTTCGTGAGCGAACACGTTCAGCAGCACTTCCGAATCGGAGTTGGTGTTGACGTGGCGCAAGTCAGATTCGTAAATCTCCTTGGCCAGCTGTTCAACGTTGGTCAGGTTGCCGTTGTGCGCCAACGTGATGCCGTAAGGCGAGTTGACGTAGAACGGCTGAGCTTCGGCCGACGTCGAGCTGCCCGCGGTCGGGTAACGCACATGGCCAATGCCCATGTGGCCGACCAGGCGCTGCATGTGACGCTGATGGAACACGTCACGCACCAGGCCGTTGTCCTTGCGCAGGAATAACCGGCCATCATGGCTGGTCACGATACCGGCAGCGTCCTGGCCGCGGTGCTGGAGCACGGTTAGCGCGTCATACAGCGCCTGATTGACGTTCGACTTACCGACGATACCGACGATGCCACACATGCGACGCAACCCCTACTTAATGGATCTGAACTGAACAACACTCACTGAGGCGTTTTGGCCATCGGCAAGAGTTGCTCCTTGAACGGTATCTCAGCGGGTACGCTGATACCGCTGGCAAGCCACTGACTGCTCCACCCGAGAATCAGGTTTTTGGACCAATCAGCGACCAATAGAAATTTTGGCACGAGCTGTGACTCTTTCCACCACCCGTCCTGCTGTACCGGCCCCAGGCTCAACAGCCCGACCGCCACGACCACCAGCAACACGCCACGCGCGGCGCCGAAGGCCATGCCGAGGAATCGATCGGTCCCGGAAAGCCCGGTGACGCGTACCAACTCGCCGATAAGATAATTGATCATTGCGCCCACGATTAACGTGGCGACAAACATGATGGCACAGCCCGTGATCACACGAGCCGACGGCGTTTGAATGTATCCGGCGAGGTACTCGGACAATGAACCACCGAACATCCAGGCGACGACTCCTGCGATGATCCAGGTCACCAGCGACAGCGCTTCTTTGACGAAGCCGCGGCTCAGACTGATCAATGCGGAGATGGCGACGATTGCAACGATCGCCCAGTCAACCCAGGTAAATGGCACAGTGCAGCCTACAGACGGATAAGGCGGCGCATTTTAGCAGAGCCCATGCTTATCGGTAAGCTGCGATTGTCAGTGCATTTCAAATCGGGGCGATAGTATTTAACCGCGCTTAGCAATGTAGCCGCTGGCGAAGCCTGCGTCCGGCTGCGCAGCAGCCGTAAAATCAGGCAACTCGGTGTATCAGGTACACCGTACAGGCAGGTTTTACGACGACTGCGCCGCCGGACGCAGCCTCGCAGGCTCGGCAGCTGCTACAAAAAGAGTCGATTGGTCGCTCGTTAACCGCGCTCAGGCTGGAAGCGCACGACGAAGCCCTTGAGCTTCTTCTGGCGGTCCAACAAGTCACGCAGACGGTCGGCTTCGGCGCGCTCGATCAGCGGACCGACAAACACTCGATTCTTGCCATCAGAGGATCGGATGTAAGCGTTGTAGCCCTGACTGCGCAGGTCTTTCTGCAGGCTTTCGGCATTTTCTCGGCTCGCAAGACTCGCCACCTGAACCGACCAGCTGACCGACAGACCGTTGGCGTCGATACGGCTTTGCGTGGTGTCAGGCTTGCCCGGCGCTGCCGAGATAGGCTGCGACGGCGCGGCAGCAGGCTTGGCGGCCAAAGCAGGCACCGGAGCCGGCTTGGCCACAGGCGCAGGGGCTACACGGGCAACCGGCGCAACAGGTGCCGAAGGCACTTCTTGCTGAGCGATTTCATCATCGCTCGGCACAGGCTCTTGAGGCAGCGCTTGCGGCTCAGGCACCACCACCGGTTCGACCTGAACTTGCGGCATTGCCGGCGCCTGCGGCGCAGCCGGCGCATCGACCGTCACCTGCCGCTGCTCATCCTGCCGGGAAAACAGCATCGGCAGGAAAATCACCGCCAACGCCACCAGCACCAGAGCGCCAACCATACGCTGTTTGTAGGCCTTATCCAGCAATGCCATTTGCCGCTTCCTCCGTGGAGCGCCGAGCCAACCATTCAAGGGCTTCGGCGACACAATAAAATGATCCGAACAACAGAATCTCGTCGTCGCTCGTCGCCAGCGCACACTGACCTTCCAGCGCGGCGGCCACACTTGCATAAGATGTTACGCAAGCACCAAGGCTCTTCAACGCCTTGTGCAAATCAGCGACCGGACGGGCGCGCGGCGAATCCAGCGGCGCCACAGCCCAATGCTGGACACTAGCATTCAATTCACCGACAACACCATCCAGATCCTTGTCAGCCAGCAACCCGAACACCGCCAGACGCTTGCCGGCTGGCGGTCGACTGGCCAAACGGCGAGCCAGGTACTCGGCGGCATGCGGGTTATGGCCCACGTCCAGCAACAGGTTCAGGCGCTTGCCCTGCCAGCCGAACTGCCGACGATCGAGACGACCGACTACCCGCGTCGCTTTCAGGGCATCGACAATCTGTGCATCCACCCACGGCAAACCCAGCAACAAGTAGGCCTGCAACGCCAGCGCAGCGTTTTCCATTGGCAGATCGAGCAAGGGCAAATCACGCAATTCCACGGCGCGCCCCTGCGCATCAAGTCCGCGCCATTGCCAGTTGTGATCGGTAATGCCGAGGTCGAAATCACGCCCACGCAGGTAAAACGGGCAAGCCAGCTCGCGCGCCTTGTCCAGCAGTGGTTGTGGAGGATTCAGATCGCCACACAGCGCAGGCGCGCCCTGGCGGAAGATGCCGGCTTTTTCGTAAGCCACGGACTCACGGGTATCTCCCAGATAGTCCGCATGATCGACGCCGATGCTGGTGACCAGCGCCATGTCGGCATCCACCACGTTGACCGTGTCCAGACGCCCACCCAGACCGACTTCCAGCACCACGGCATCAAGCCCGGCCTGTTGAAACAGCCAGAACGCTGCCAGGGTGCCCATTTCGAAATACGTCAGGGAAGTATCGCCACGGCCGGCCTCGACAGCCGCGAAGGCTTCGCACAGCGCGGCATCCGTGGCTTCGACGCCATTGACCTGCACCCGCTCGTTGTAACGCAGCAGGTGCGGAGAGTTGTAGACACCGACGTTCAGGCCCTGCGCCCGTAGCAACGAGGCCACAAATGCGCAGGTAGAACCCTTGCCGTTGGTGCCGGTGACCGTAATCACCCGAGGCGCCGGCTTGCCCAGTCCCATGCGGGACGCTACCTGTTGCGAGCGCTCCAGGCCCATGTCGATGGCCGAAGGGTGCAACTGCTCAAGGTAGGCGAGCCACTCGCCAAGGGTACGTTGGGTCATAGGTTGGCAGGTACCGGTGGAACCACGATCGGCTCGATTGGCGCAGCGACGAATTTCGGCGTCGGCAGGCCCATCATTTGCGCCAGCAGGTTGCCCAGGCGCGGACGCAGCTCCTGACGGTGAACGATCATGTCGATGGCACCGTGCTCCAGCAGGAACTCACTGCGCTGGAAGCCTTCCGGCAGTTTTTCACGCACGGTTTGCTCGATTACACGCGGGCCGGCAAAACCGATCAGGGCTTTGGGCTCACCGACGATCACATCACCGAGCATCGCCAGGCTGGCAGAAACGCCCCCGTAAACCGGGTCGGTCAGCACGGAGATGAACGGAATGCCTTCTTCACGCAGACGCGCCAGTACCGCGGAGGTCTTGGCCATTTGCATCAGGGAGATCAAGGCTTCCTGCATCCGCGCACCACCGGAAGCGGCGAAGCAGATCATTGGGCACTTGTTTTCCAGCGCATAGTTGGCGGCGCGAACGAAGCGCTCACCGACGATGGCGCCCATCGAACCGCCCATGAAGGAGAATTCGAAGGCCGAAACAACGACTGGCATGCCCAGCAATGTGCCGCTCATGGAAATCAGTGCGTCTTTTTCGCCGGTCTGCTTCTGGGCAGCGGTCAGGCGATCCTTGTACTTCTTGCCGTCACGAAACTTCAGACGGTCAACCGGCTCCAGGTCCGCACCCAGTTCGGCACGGCCTTCGGCATCAAGGAAGATATCAATGCGGGCGCGGGCGCCGATACGCATGTGGTGGTTGCACTTGGGGCAAACATCCAGGGTTTTTTCCAGCTCCGGACGATACAGCACAGCCTCGCAAGACGGGCATTTGTGCCACAGACCTTCAGGCACCGAGCTCTTCTTGACCTCGGAACGCATGATCGAAGGGATCAGTTTGTCTACTAACCAGTTGCTCATGCTTTCTTTCTCCAGTACCGGCGGCCCGAACGCATTGTTCGCAGCCCCGCGTATGCCCTTGAGCTAAATTCATGTGTGTGGCGATGATTGATCGGGTGGCCGGGTCAGCGAAAAGCGACCTGCGTACAACCCGAAACATCCTCAGCCGTGCCTGCTTTGTGCAAGTGAAGTTATGGACGGCGGCAGTCTGCCAGCCGTCACATCAACCTAGCTCCTACGCACCGCTTCTATAAATGCCCGAATCTTTGCGTGATCCTTGATGCCCTTGCCCGCCTCTACCCCGCCGCTGACGTCCACGGCGTAAGGCTTGACCCGGGCAATCGCTTCGGCGACGTTTTCAGGCGTCAAACCGCCCGCCAGAATGATTGGCTTGCTTAAGCCCTGCGGTATCAGAGACCAGTCGAACGCCTCACCGGTTCCACCGGGAATGCCTTCGACATAAGCGTCAAGCAAGATACCGCTGGCAGTAGGAAACGCATCGCAGGCCGCCGCGATGTCGTCACCCGCCTTGACCCGTAGCGCCTTGATGTACGGCCGGTTCCACCCTTCACACTCGGCAGCCGTTTCATCGCCATGGAACTGCAACAGGTCCAGCGGCACGGCGTCGAGCAACTCACCCAGCTCGCACCGACTGGCGTTGACGAACAACCCCACGGTTGTGACGAACGGCGGCAGCACCTTGATGATGTCGCGCGCCTGCTGGAACGTCACAGCCCTCGGGCTTTTGGCGTAGAACACGAACCCGATGGCATCGGCCCCCGCCTCGACCGCCGCCAACGCATCTTCTATGCGGGTAATCCCGCAAATCTTGCTGCGAACGGCTGACATGTCGATAAAACCTCAGGGTAAATCCGGGGAAGTCCCGGATGGTAACAAATGCATTCGAGGGCGTCAGCCGTCAAGTTCCGTGAAACCGGTCAGGAAGTGTGGGCCGATGTAACGCTCGGGCAATTGAAACTCATCGCGGTACTCGACCTGCACCAGATACAGGCCGAACGGATGCGCCGTGACCCCGCCGGAACGGCGAATGCGGCTTTCCAGCACTTCCTTCATCCACTCCACCGGACGCTCGCCGGCGCCGATGGTCATCAGCACGCCAGCAATGTTGCGCACCATATGATGCAGAAATGCACTGGCGCGGATGTCCAGCACAATCATCTTGCCGTGACGCGTGACCCGCAGGTGATGCAGTTCCTTGATCGGCGATTTGGCTTGGCACTGACCTGCACGGAACGCACTGAAATCGTGGGTACCCAACAGATACTGCGCCGCCTCGGCCATGCGCTCGACGTCTAGCGGGCGGTGGTTCCAGGTGATCTCGTCGTTCAAATGTGCCGGACGGATCTGATCGTTGTAGATCACATAACGATAACGTCGGGCGATAGCCTTGAATCGCGCATGAAAATGCGCCGGCATGACCTTGGCCCAACTGACGCTGACATCGTGGGGCAAATTGATATTGGCGCCCATCACCCAGGCTTTCATCGAACGCTCGACCTGCGTATCGAAATGCACCACCTGACCACACGCATGTACGCCAGCGTCCGTACGCCCGGCGCAGAGCAGCGACACCGGTGAGTCGGCGACTTTGGACAAGGCGTTCTCAAGGGTTTCCTGAACCGTGAGCACGCCGCTGGCCTGGCGCTGCCAGCCGCGATAACGCGAACCTTTGTATTCAACGCCCAGTGCGACGCGGAAAAAGCCGTCGGCCGCCATTTCGGCGGCCGGATTATCTATATTTGCCAAGGGGTGCAGCCTGCTGATGTGCGCAAAGGCGGGCATTATAAGGCGGCTGGACCGGGACGCCAGAGGCGCGTGTCTTTTGTGCCGCTGCACTACACGTGCGAGCCTCGCTATATAGACAACCACATAACGCGCGAAACAATAGAGCCCCCAGCTCATCACGCAAACAAAAACGGCAGCCTCACCGGGCTGCCGTTTTGTTTACTGCGCAGCGACCACTCAAGCCAGACGCGAAAGCATTTCCCTGGCTTCGCTCTTCTGCCCGGCATCACCCTCGGTCACCACCTCATTGAGGATGTCCCGTGCGCCGTCATTGTCACCCATGTCGATGTAGGCCTGAGCCAGATCGAGCTTGGTAGCGACCTCATCCGTACCGGAGAGGAAGTCGAAGTCCGGCTCGTCGCCTGCAGAGGCCATCGCGTCCTCTGCGGTAAAGCTCGGTTCGCCAATGCTCTGGGACAGACGATCCAGCTCGGCGTTGACGTCATCCAGCTCAGCCTCGAAGGCGTCCGGAAGTTCGTCAAGGCCTGCCACGGTCGGAGTCGGTGCCGGAGCCGCGTCCATTTCATCAGCCAGCGACAGGTCGAAGTCGGCAGGCAATTCCAGGTCATCCTGCGGCACTTCAGGTACAACCGGCAGATCCTTCAGGCCTTCGTCCAGGCTCAGATCCAGCAGGAAGTCGTCTTCAGCGAGGATCGCCGGCGACGGATCCGCCCCCAGGTCCATGTCCAGATCGAAGTCCGCGAGGTCGTCGAGGTTCTCCTTGATTTCGGTTTGCTGCTGCAACACCGATTCAAAGCTCAAGTCGTCATCCAGCGGGAACTCTTCCAGCTCGGTCGACGTGTCTTCTTCTGGCGTAACCACCGCCGGGGAGGTTGCCTCCAGATCGTCCAGGCTCAAATCGAAAGCGCTGTCGAAGTCGTCATCGGCAGCCGCCGGGGCTTGCGGCTCGTCCAGCAGCAGGTCCTTGACGTATTGCGCATCCAGTTCCGCAGCGATAGCCGCGGCAGCCAGGCCACCTGCGGCAACCAGGGCCATGGCCGGGAAACGAGCCTTGAGCTTTTCGACCTGAGCGAAGTTGTCGCCGTTGGCGACCAGTTGACGCTCCTGACCCACGAACGCATCGCGGTCGCCTTGCTGGCCATACACTTCCATCAGCTTCAGACGCAGATCACTGCGTTGTGGCTCTTGCTTGATGCCGTCTTCCAGCAACGCAGCAGCCTGGTTCAGACGACCGGCCGTGATGTGCGACTGCGCTTTGCTCAGCACATCGTCATCACGCTCGGCGGCAGGCGACACCAGGGGTGCTGCGATCGGTGTCGTCATCACAACGGGCGCAACCACTGGAGCAGGCTCTGCTTTAGGAACAGGAGCAGGAGCAGGAGTCGGCGCCGTGGCGAGTTTTACGCTGGGCGGTGGAACTTCCAGGCCTTCAAAGCTGCTTTCCGGCAGGTCGTTGCCATAGGACAGGTCCTGTTCTTCGGACAATGCACGGGCCATGCGCAGATGCTTCTCGGCTTCTTGCTGAGCTTTGCGACGACGCGCCAGCAACAACAGCAAGAGCGCAAGCACCACCGCACCACCGCCGATCAGACCCAGCAGGATCGGATTGGTCAGCAGTTCGTTGAATTTCTGATCGTCCGAGACGGCCAGTGCAGGCTCGATTGGCGTTTCAGCAGGTGCTGGTGCAGGAGCGGCAGCGGCCTCTGGCGCCGGGGCGACTTCAGCAGGTGCCGTCGCAGGGTTGGCGGCCAGCTCGGCAGACATGGCCGGAGCGGTCGCCGCAGGTGCACCCGCGGCGCCAACGGCCTGCATCTTGGCCAGTTGATTGTTCTTCAGCTCGATCAGTTTTTGCAGCTTGTCCAGCTGACTTTGCAGATCGGTCATGCGGCTTTTCAGTTCGGCATTGTCACGACGGGTCGTGTCGAGGCTTTCCTGAGTAATCGCCAGTTTGTTGCTCAGATTCTTGGCATCGCCCGCAGCACCTTTGGCACCCGCCTTGCCGGATTCGGCCGAGACCAGGCTCAACTTGTCCTTGGTGGATTGTGCGTTGCCGGTGTCAGCGCTACCACGCTTGGTGGCATCGAGTTGCTGCTGCCCCGCTCCGGGCTTGGCCACATAGCGACGCCCCTGGCGCCACGCCTTGTTCTGCGCGGCCACTTCGGCAATCGCCTTTGGCTGCGGCAGGCTGGTAGCTTGAGCCTGCTCGGGCATGCGCAGCACTTGACCGGTTTTCAATCGGTTGATGTTGCCATCGATAAAGGCATCCGGATTCAGCGCCTGGATGGCCAGCATGGTTTGCTGGACCGAGCCGCCATTGCGCGCCTTCGCAGCGATCTCCCACAGAGTATCGTGCGCAGTGGTGGTGTGCTGAGCCGCCGCAGTGGCTCCGGTCACTGGCGCGGTGACTGATGGAGTCGGCGCTGGCTGCGCAGCCGCTTCGGCGGTCTGCGGCGAGAATTTGGACGGATCGAGCAACACGCTGTAATCGCGCAGCAGGCGACCGTTCGGCCACATCACCTGAACCAGGAATTTCACCATGGGTTCGGACAGTGGTTTGCTGGAGGTCACACGCAGAATGCTTTTGCCGCTGGCGTTGAGCACCGGCGTGAAGGTCAAGTCATTGAGAAATGCCTGACGGTCGACACCGGCCTTGGCGAAATCTTCAGGCGAGGCCAGGCTCGGCACCACTTCGGCCGCCGTCAGGTCCTTGATGTCGAGCAACTCGATTTCCGCCACCAAGGGTTGGTTCAGCGTCGACTTCAGGGTCAATTCCCCGAGCCCGAGGGCATGCGCCATACCAGAGGACAGCGCCGAGGCGGCCGCAATTGCTAACACCAGTTTGCGAACTTGAACCATAGCCTCATCCTTTGTTTGAACATTCCTCGGCCAGCGAGAAGGTCTTGATAGTCGCTGCCGTAAGGCGTTGCGCGCAGCGCTGAAGTGTCACCGCGCGCGATCATTTCTTGTCTGCCCCGGAAAGCCCCGCACGGAGGCTTTCTTTCAGCACTGCGGCCAAGCATAGCGCTCGGCTAGAATCATTCTGCGAATTGTTGCCAAGTATCTTTTACAGCTGGTCTTTTATCAACAATTCAGCCACCTGCACAGCATTGAGCGCAGCGCCTTTGCGTACGTTATCTGACGTCAGCCACAAATTAAGTTCCGACAGGTCGTCGACTCCACTGCGAACCCGACCGACATACACCACGTCCTGCCCCACCGCATCGCCCACGGCAGTCGGATAATCGCCCGCCTCTACCAACTCGATTCCCGGTGCATCTTCAAGGGCTGCGTTGACTTTCGTCAGGTCGACAGCGCTCGCGGAATGCAAGGTCACGCTAAAGCTATCGCCAAAAAACACCGGGGCTTGAATGCAAGTGGCGGAAATCTTTAATAAAGGCAGCGCCATGACCTGACGCAACTCACGCACCAGGCGTTTTTCCAGCAGCGTATGGCCTTGCTCATCCGGCTTGCCGACCTGGGCCAACACGTTGAAGGCCATCTGCCGATCAAAGAATGTCGGCTCCAGCGGACGCACGTTGAGCAACTCGGCGGTTTGCCGGGCCAGCTCTGTTACCGCTTCGCGGCCTTGAGCGGAGACCGCCAGGCTGGCGGTCACATTGACCCGCTGCAGGTCGATCACGTCGAGCAATGGCGCCAGCACCACGGCCAGTGTGGTGGCCGAAGGGCTTGGACTGCTGACCTGGAATGGCTTTTTCAGGGTGGCCAATACCTCGGCATTGGCTTCCGGCACCACTTGCGGCGCTTGATCGGCCGGCAACGCACCGGACAGGTCGATCAACGAGCAACCGGCAGCGCTAGCGCGAGAGGCGAAGCTGAGCGTCACCGCCGGCCCGGCCGCGAAGAACACCAATTGGACTTTGCTGAAATCGAATTCGTCGACTTCCCGCACCCGCACGTTCTTGCCGCGAAAAGGCACCGAGTGCCCGGCGGATTCGCTGCTGGCCAGCAAGTGCAGGTTGCCGACCGGAAAATCGCGCTCTTCAAGAATCTGCACCAGCGTTTCGCCGACAGTACCGGTGGCGCCGATCACGGCGATATCAAAGGACTGGGTCATGGTTCTACCTCTGGCGAAACGGGGGGAGCGGCACTTTACCGGGTGGGTGACGTACAGGCAATTCGGCTGGGATCTGCGGTGCCTGTTCCGGCCTCATCGCGAGCAAGCTCGGCTCCTACAGGTTTGGTATCGCACTTGTAGGAGCCGAGCTTGCTCGCGATGGCGGCTTAACAGTCACCCAATAACCAAAAAACCCGCGCCTCTTTCAAGGCGCGGGTTGTTTCATTGCTTCAACCGATCAACGCTCGAGCAGAATCCGCAGCATGCGACGCAGCGGTTCGGCCGCGCCCCACAGCAGTTGGTCGCCGACGGTGAAGGCACCGACGAATTGCGAACCCATGTTCAGCTTGCGCAGACGGCCAACCGGCACGTTCAGGGTGCCAGTGACCTTGGTAGGGCTCAGCTCCTGCATGCTGATGTCGCGGTTGTTCGGCACCAGTTTCACCCAAGGGTTGTGCTGGCTGATCAGCCCTTCGATGTCGGCGATCGGCACGTCTTTGTTCAGTTTGATGGTCAGCGCCTGGCTGTGGCAGCGCATGGCGCCGATGCGCACGCAGATGCCATCGACCGGAATCGGGCTCTTGAAACGACCAAGGATCTTGTTGGTCTCGGCCTGCGCCTTCCACTCTTCACGGCTCTGGCCGTTCGGCAGTTCCTTGTCGATCCACGGGATCAGGCTGCCGGCCAGCGGTACGCCGAAGTTCTCGGTCGGGTACGCGTCACTGCGCATGGCTTCGGCGACACGACGATCGATGTCGAGGATCGCGCTGGCAGGGTCGGCCAGTTGATCGGCGACAGCGGCGTGGGTCGCGCCCATTTGCTTGATCAGTTCACGCATGTTCTGCGCGCCGGCACCAGAGGCTGCCTGATAGGTCATGGCGCTCATCCACTCCACCAGACCGGCTTCAAACAGGCCACCCAGGCCCATCAGCATCAGACTGACGGTGCAGTTGCCGCCGATGTAATTCTTGGTGCCCGCATCCAGCTGCTGGTCAATGACCTTGCGGTTGACCGGGTCCAGCACGATGACCGCATCATCCTGCATACGCAGGCTGGAAGCGGCATCGATCCAGTAACCCTGCCAGCCGGCTTCGCGCAGCTTGGGGAACACTTCGCTGGTGTAGTCGCCACCCTGGCAAGTCAGAATCACGTCGAGGGTTTTCAGCTCTTCAATGCTGTAAGCGTCCTTGAGCGGAGCAATATCCTTACCCACGGACGGGCCTTGGCCACCAACATTGGAAGTGGTGAAAAACACCGGCTCGATAAGATCGAAATCCTGCTCTTCCAGCATCCGCTGCATGAGCACGGAACCGACCATACCGCGCCAACCGATCAGACCTACACGTTTCATCGCAACTACACCTTCTTGAAATGTGGGCCGCTGCTTTGTCTTGAATTTGGCAGCGGGCCCGAGAGATTACAGATTCCGCAGCGCGGCGACTACTGCGTCACCCATTTCCTGCGTACCGACTTTAGTGCAACCCGCCGACCAGATGTCACCCGTGCGCAGCCCTTGATCCAGCACCAGGCTCACGGCTTTCTCGATGGCATCGGCCGCCGACTGCTGGTTGAAGCTGTAACGCAGCATCATCGACACCGACAAAATGGTCGCCAACGGGTTGGCGATGCCCTTGCCAGCGATGTCCGGCGCCGAACCGTGGCACGGCTCGTACATGCCCTTGTTGTTGGTATCCAGGGACGCCGACGGCAGCATGCCAATGGAACCGGTGAGCATTGAGGCCTGGTCGGACAGGATGTCGCCGAACATGTTGTCGGTGACGATCACGTCGAACTGCTTCGGTGCGCGCACCAGTTGCATGGCGGCGTTGTCGACGTACATGTGGCTCAGCTCGACTTGCGGGTAATCCTTAGCCACTTCCTCGACGATTTCACGCCACAGCTGGCTGGACGCCAACACGTTGGCCTTGTCCACCGAGCACAGCTTCTTGCCACGGACCATGGCCATGTCGAAACCGACACGGGCGATACGGCGGATTTCGCTTTCGCTGTACGGCAGGGTGTCGTAGGACTGACGCTCGCCGTTTTCCAGGGTGCGGGTGCCGCGTGGTGCGCCAAAGTAGATACCGCCGGTCAGTTCACGGACGATCAGGATGTCCAGGCCCGCCACGATTTCCGGCTTCAGGCTCGAAGCTTCGGCAAGTTGCGGGTACAGGATCGCCGGACGCAGGTTGCCGAACAGGCCCAGTTGCGCACGGATTTTCAGCAGGCCGCGCTCAGGGCGGATGTCACGCTCGATGGTGTCCCATTTCGGGCCGCCCACGGCGCCCAGCAGTACCGCGTCGGCCGCGCGGGCGCGCTCCAGGGTTTCGTCGGCCAGAGGCACGCCGTGCTTGTCGATGGCCGCGCCGCCGATCACGTCGTGGCTCAGTTCAAACCCCAAGGCGAACTTGTCACTGGCCAATTCCAGCACCTTGACCGCTTCGGCCATGATTTCCGGGCCAATACCGTCACCTGGGAGAATCAGAATCTGCTTGCTCATGCTTTCCTCATGTCTTCAGTCGGTGCGCCATCAACTGGCGCGCCCGGAAAAATGCTTATCGCTCAGCCCACAGCACCAACACATCGGTACTGAACGAGCCATCGGCTTCTATCTCAAAGTATTCACGTACTTCGTTGCCCATCGACTGCTGCAATTCGCGGATCGCCGCGCGCATCACTTCAGGTGTACGCATGCGCTCAACCCAAGAGGTGTACTCCAGGCGCAGCCGCTGACGCGTGGTGCTGCGTGTGTGCAACCCCGCCTCGCTGACCTGTCGCAACCACTCACCGGCCGAATAATCGCGCACATGGCTGGTGTCACGCAGCACTTCGACGCTCTGCAGGTAAGTGTCGAACAACGGGCTACCCGGTGACAACACGTCAATGAACGCCGCCACGCCACCCGGTTTCAGCACCCGACGAACTTCGCGCAGGGCTACACCGAGATCGCTCCAGTGGTGCGCCGAATAACGGCTGAACACGAAATCGAACTCGCCATCGGCAAACGGCAGACGCTCGGCGGCGCCGTTGACCGTGGAAATGTTGCTGATGCCGCGATCAACAGCAGCGGCAGCGACCACGTCGAGCATCTGCTGCGACAGGTCGTAGGCGACCACTTCCTTGACCAGCGACGCCACGTGAAAACTCACATGACCGGCGCCGCAACCCAGGTCCAGCACCCGGGCATTGCCCTGCCCTGCCAGTTCGGCCTGTAGCAACGCGAACTCAGTGCCTTGAGCGTGTACGGCGCTGCTCAGGTAGGCCGAAGCCTGTTCACCGAATTGCTTTTGTACAACCTGACTGTGTTGGGCGGTGCTGGTCATGGGGACTTCCTTTTTGGGGTGAGTCTTGGGGTGTTTATTCGGGCCTCATCGCGAGCAAGCCCGGTTCCTACAGGGATTGTGGCGCTCACATAACCTGTAGGAGCCGGGCTTGCCCGCGATGAGGCCAGCCCTGACTACATCAATTCCAATCTTGCTTACGCGTCGCGAAACAACCAAGGCTGGCTCGCACGATGCTTGGCCTCAAACGTCGCAATTGCTTCGTGGTCTTGCAAGGTCAGGCCGATGTCATCCAGGCCATTGACCAGGCAATGCTTGCGAAACTCGTCCAGTTCGAAGCTGTAGACCTTGCCGTCCGGCCGGGTCACCGTCTGGGCTTGCAGATCGACCGTCAACTGATAGCCAGGATTGGCTTCGACCTGCTGGAACAGCTCATCCACTTCAGCGTCGCTCAGGATGATCGGCAGCAAGCCGTTCTTGAAGCTGTTGTTGTAGAAAATGTCGGCGTAGCTCGGCGCGATGATGCTGCGGAAACCGTACTCTTCCAGTGCCCACGGCGCGTGTTCACGGCTGGAGCCGCAACCGAAGTTCTCACGGGCCAGCAACACGCTGGCGCCTTGATAACGCTCGGCGTTGAGCACGAAATCCTTGTTCAACGGGCGCTTGGAGTTGTCCTGGTAGGCATACCCCACGTCCAGGTAGCGCCACTCATCAAAAAGGTTCGGGCCAAAACCGGTGCGCTTGATCGACTTCAGAAACTGCTTCGGAATGATCTGGTCGGTATCGACGTTCGCTCGATCCAATGGCGCGACCAAACCGGTGTGTTGGGTAAAAGCTCTCATGTGCGGTTCCTCAGATCAGTTCGCGAACGTCGATGAAACGACCGTTGACGGCAGCCGCCGCGGCCATGGCCGGGCTGACCAGGTGCGTACGGCCACCGGCGCCCTGACGCCCTTCGAAGTTGCGGTTGGAAGTCGATGCGCAATGCTCGCCGGACTCCAAACGGTCCGGGTTCATCGCCAGGCACATCGAGCAACCCGGCTCGCGCCATTCGAAACCGGCCTCGAGGAAAATCTTGTCCAGGCCTTCCGCCTCTGCTTGTGCCTTCACCAGGCCCGAGCCCGGCACAACGATGGCCTGCTTGATCGTCGAAGCGACTTTGCGGCCCTTCGCGATCACCGCAGCAGCACGCAAGTCTTCGATCCGCGAGTTGGTGCAAGAGCCGATAAATACGCGATCCAACTGAATGTCGGTGATCGCCTGATTGGCGCTCAACCCCATGTACTTCAACGCGCGCTCGATGGAACCGCGTTTGACCAGGTCCATTTCCTTCGCTGGGTCCGGCACGTTCTGATCAACCGCCAGGACCATCTCGGGCGAGGTGCCCCAGCTGACTTGTGGCTTGATCTGGGTCGCGTCGAGCTTGACCACGGTGTCGAATACGGCGTCAGCGTCGGAGACCAAATCTTTCCAGGCTTCGACGGCCATGTCCCATTCCGCGCCTTTCGGGGCGAATGGACGGCCCTTGACGTATTCCACGGTTTTTTCGTCCGCAGCCACCAGCCCCACACGAGCGCCGGCTTCAATGGACATGTTGCAGATGGTCATGCGGCCTTCGACGGACAGGTCGCGAATCGCGCTGCCAGCGAACTCGATAGCGTGGCCGTTGCCGCCGGCGGTGCCGATCTGGCCGATCACGGCGAGAACGATGTCCTTGGCGGTCACGCCGAACGGCAATGTGCCCTCGACCGAGACCAGCATGTTCTTCATTTTCTTGGCGACCAGGCACTGCGTCGCAAACACGTGTTCAACCTCGGAAGTACCGATACCGTGCGCCAAAGCGCCAAACGCACCGTGAGTCGAGGTGTGCGAGTCGCCGCAGACTACGGTCATGCCCGGCAAGGTTGCGCCCTGCTCCGGACCGATCACATGAACGATGCCCTGACGCACGTCATTCATCTTGAATTCGGTGATGCCGTATTCATCGCAGTAGTCATCGAGGGTCTGAACCTGCAAACGCGAGACCTGATCGGTAATCGCTTCGATGCCGCCCTTGCGATCCGGGGTAGTCGGCACGTTGTGGTCCGGGGTGGCGATGATCGAGTCGACTCGCCAAGGCTTGCGCCCGGCCAGGCGCAGGCCTTCGAAAGCTTGGGGCGAAGTCACTTCATGGATGATGTGGCGGTCGATGTAGATCAGCGACGACCCATCGTCGCGCCGTTTCACTTCATGGGAATCCCAGAGCTTGTCGTAAAGCGTTTTGCCGGCCATCAGACGGTTCCTCATCAGCTTTTTACTATTTTCTATGCCTTGGGTTTTGCACGGTTCAATAACCCCTTGGCTTGTGAGGTCGATCCTAGGGGGTTACATTAAATAACTCAAATTCATATTTTTTATGCTTTGGATAACCAACTGGAATACGACGATGGATCTGGCCAACCTCAATGCTTTTATCGCAATTGCCGAGACCGGGAGCTTCTCCGGCGCCGGCGAACGGCTGCACCTGACCCAACCCGCCATCAGCAAACGCATCGCCGGGCTGGAACAGCAATTGAAGGTGCGCCTGTTTGACCGTCTGGGCCGCGAAGTCGGCCTGACCGAGGCCGGCCGTGCCCTGCTGCCACGGGCCTACCAGATTCTCAATGTGCTGGACGACACCCGCCGCGCCCTGACCAACCTGACGGGCGAGGTGTCCGGCCGCCTGACCCTGGCCACCAGTCACCACATCGGCTTGCACCGGTTGCCGCCCTTATTAAGGGAGTTCACCCGGCGCTACCCCCAAGTCGCGCTGGATATTCAGTTCCTCGATTCGGAAGTGGCCTACGAAGAAATTCTCCATGGCCGTGCGGAACTGGCGGTCATTACCCTGGCGCCGGAACCGCACACACTGGTCAAGGCGACGCCGGTGTGGGACGACCCGCTGGATTTCGTGGTCGCCCCGGAGCATTCGCTGATCAGCAACGGCGCGGTCAACCTGGCCGACATTGCCCTGCACCCGGCAGTCTTCCCCGGTGGTAACACCTTTACTCATCACATCGTTCAGCGGCTGTTCGAGGCGCAAGGCCTGACACCGAATATCGCCATGAGCACCAATTACCTGGAAACGATCAAGATGATGGTCTCGATCGGCCTGGCCTGGAGCGTATTGCCGCGCACAATGCTGGACGATCAGGTTGCGCGAATACCTTTACCGGGCATACAACTGACTCGCCAGCTAGGCTATATCTTGCACACTGAACGGACTCTATCGAATGCTGCAAGGGCTTTTATGGCTTTGCTGGACGCACAAATCGATTTGCCAGGGACTCAAGGCTAACCTGTGCTACTCCTGTAGAGTCACGAATACCTGCGCTTAACGCCCATTTCCGCCCAAGGCCAGCTGCCAATGCCGAAGTCTGTTGACCGTATTCCGCCGATGCCCCGCATCCAGGCGCTAGACCCCAAACGGTCCGAGTTGAGCTGGGAAAGCGCGCCACAATTGCTCGCCGCCCTCAACGGTGCGCGTCTGGGGGCCTGGTATTGGGACATCGAACGTGGGCAGATCAGTTGGTCGCGCGGGACTCAGGCGCTGTTTGGCTTCGACCCGCACATGCCGTTGCCAGAGGATCTGGAATACCTCGACTTGCTGCCGCCGGAGGACCGGGCGAAAACCGTGCGCGCCTTCCACGCGGTGATTGCCGGAGCCCCGCTGGAGCAGGCGATGCATCACCGCATCCGCTGGCCCGACGGCAGCCTGCACTGGTTGGAGATCAACGGCAGCCTGCTGCCGGATAAAAACGGCCGGCCGCGCATGATTGGTGTCATCCGCGAAATCACCCACCAGCGCCAGCGCGAACAAGCCCTGAGCAGCTCGGAAAAACGCTTCGCAACGCTGTTTCACCTGTGCCCGAACATGGTGTTGCTGACCCGCCAGGAAGACGGCTTGATCACCGAAGCCAACCAGCATTTCGAAAGCCTGTTCGGCTGGCCGGTGCAAAACGCGATAGGCCGTACCACGCTGGATCTGGGCCTCTGGGTTCACCCGGAGCAACGCGCCAAATTGGTCGCAGCCACCAAGGCCAAGGGCGACCTGGTCAGAATGGAGGTGCAATTTCGCGCCAGCAACGGGCAAATCCACGACGGCATCCTCAGTGCGCAAAATGTCGAACTCGAAGGCCAGCCCTATCTGCTGAGCACCTTCCTCGACACCACCGAACGCAGAGTTGCCGAACAAGCCCTCAAGGACAGCCAGGAGCGTCTCGACCTCGCCCTGGACTCGGCGCAACTCGGCACCTGGGACTGGCACATTCCCAGCGGCATGCTCTACGGTTCGGCGCGGGCCGCTCAATTGCACGGCCTGGAAGCCAAACCTTTCCACGAGTCGTTCGAGGAGTTTTTCGAAGGTGTGCCCGGCGAAGAGCGCGACACCATGCGCGACGCCTACCGCAGCCTGCGCGAAGGCCCGGCCGGCAATTATCAACTGACTTACCGCGTTCAACTACCGGACGGCAGTTCGCGCTACCTGGAAAGCCGCGCCCGCCTCTACCGCGATGAAAACGGCGTCCCGCTGCGCATGGCCGGCACCCTGCTGGACATCACCGATCAGGTGGAGCGCGAACAGCGGTTGGTGGCCTCGGAAGAAAAATTCGCCACGCTGTTTCAGGTCAGCCCGGATCCGATTTGCGTGACCCGCCAGGACACCGGCCAGTTCATCGAGATCAACTCCAGCTTCACCCAGACCTTTGGCTGGAGTGCCGACGAAGTGATTGGCCGCAGCGCCGACGAAATTGGCCTGTGGGACGCCTCGGCGAAAAGCCTGCAGCGGATCGAACAGGTCATCCGCGAACAAGGACTGAACAATGTCGCCATCGTCGCCCAGCACAAGGACGGGCAATCCCTGACCTGCGTGATTTCCAGCCGCCAGATCAACGTTGGCGAAGAACCCTGCATCGTCACTACCTTGCGTGATATCACCCAGCAACAACGCTCTGAAGCGGCGCTGAAGGCCAGTGAAGAGAAGTTTGCCAAGGCGTTTCATTCAAGCCCCGACGCCATCACCATTACCGAACGCGACACCGGGCGCTACCTGGAGGTCAACGACGGTTTCTGCCGCCTGACCGGCTATCGCGCGCAAGAGGTCATCGGCCGTACGGTGTATGAGGTGGGCATCTGGGCCGAAGAGAAACAACGTGCGGCGCTGCTCGCCGAGCTACAGATCAAGGGCCGCGTGCATCACCAGGAAATGCTCGGACGCAACAAGCGCGGAGAGTTGCTCACCGTCGAAGTTTCGGTCGAACCCATCACCCTCAACGAAACCGCCTGCCTGCTGCTGACCGCCCGCGACGTCAGCCTGCTGAAAAACGCCGAAGCGCAGATCCGTCACCTGGCCTACCACGACCCCTTGACCAACCTGCCCAACCGCGCCCTGCTGATGGACCGCCTGAGCCAGCAGATCGCCCTGCTCAAGCGCCACAACCTGCGCGGTGCGCTGCTGTTTCTCGACCTCGATCACTTCAAGCACATCAACGACTCTCTCGGTCACCCGGTCGGCGATACGGTGCTGAAAATCATCACCGCGCGACTCGAAGCCAGCGTGCGCATGGAAGACACCGTGGCGCGGCTCGGCGGTGATGAATTCGTGGTATTGCTCAGCGGCCTGGAAGGTTCGCGCAACGAAGTCAGCACCCAGGTACGGGAATTGGCCGACACCTTGCGAGAATTGTTGTCGGAACCGATGTTCCTTGATGGCCAGCGCCTGCAGGTGACGCCGAGCATCGGCATCGCACTGATCCCCGACCACGGCTCGACCCCGACCGATTTGCTTAAACGCGCCGACATTGCGCTGTACCGCGCCAAGGATTCGGGTCGCAACACCACGCAGATGTATCACAACACCATGCAGAAGGCCGCCAGCGAACGCCTGCGCATGGAAACCGACCTGCGTCTGGCCCTTTCCCGGGGCGAATTCCATGTGCATTACCAACCCCAGATCGACGCCCGGGGCAATCGCATTGTCGGCGCCGAAGCACTGGTGCGCTGGGACCACCCGGAACTCGGCGCACAGGCACCTGCCGAGTTCATCAAGGTGCTGGAAGACAGCGGCCTGATTCTTGAAGTCGGCACCTGGATTGTCGACGAAGTGTGCAGAGACTTTAAAAAACTGGTCGACAAAGGCCTGGTCAACCCGCTCAGCTTCAGCCTGTGCGTGAACATCAGCCCAAGACAATTCCGCCAAAACGACTTCGTCGAACGCATCGAACACAGCCTTACCAGCCACGGCCTGCCCTGCTCGCTGCTGAAACTGGAAATCACTGAAGGCATCGTCATCCAGAACCTGGAAGACACCATCAGTAAAATGCGTCGCCTGAAAAAGCTCGGCGTGAGTTTCGCGATGGACGACTTCGGCACCGGCTACTCGTCACTGACCTATCTCAAGCGCTTGCCGGTCGACACCCTGAAAATCGATCAGTCGTTCATCCGCGATGCCACGACCGACCCCAACGACGCCGAAATCATCCGCGCCATCGTCGCCATGGCGCGCAGCCTGGAGTTGAAGGTGATTGCCGAAGGGGTGGAGACGGCGGAGCAATTGGAGTTTTTACAGGGACTGGGCTGCCATTTTTACCAAGGGTATTTGCACAGTCGGCCGTTGCCGGCAGAGGCGTTGCAGAAGCTCCTGAAATGACGGGACACAAACACAAAAAAGGGCGCTGATGGCGCCCTTTTCATTACTCTGCCTTAGTGCTGCAGAGCCGGTTTTTGCGTCCCGTTGATCGGGATGCGCTTGGCTTTCGCCTCTTCTGGAACGATGCGCAACAGATCGATGCTCAACAGACCGTTACGCAGGTCAGCGGCTTTGATCTCGATGTGATCCGCCAGGCGGAACGACAGTTTGAACGCACGCTGGGCGATGCCTTGGTGCAGGAAGGTCACGCCTTCGCTCGCGTCACGTTTGCCACCACTGATGGTCAGCACACCTTTCTCGACTTGCAGGTCCAGGTCTTCTTCCTGGAAACCGGCGGCGGCGACGACGATGCGGTATTGGTCATCACCGTGTTTTTCCACGTTGTAAGGTGGGTAGGTGCTGCCTGGCTCATTACGCAGGGCGGTTTCAAACAGATCGTTGAAACGGTCGAAACCCACCGAGGAACGGAACAGTGGGGCCAGGGAAAATGCAGTAGTCATGGTTCAAATCTCCTGAAAACATCAGCAAGGTTTTTTGTCTCCGCGACCCGAATTCGGCATCGCGTAACCCTTAGATAGGGACCGCTGATTGCATTTCAAGAGATTATTTCGAGATTTTTTTCAGGCCGCTTCCGGGAGTCTCAGGCCCAACAAACGACTGACCTGATCCAGCTCGGTCTCGCGACGCAGGACAGTAAACAGCTCGACGGCTTCCGGATAATTGCGCGTCAACATGGCCAGCCACTGCTTCAAGCGACCGGGGGATTGGCGGGGAGTCATCTGCGCCTTAGCTTGCAGCCAGAAGTCTTGGATCAGTGGTAACAGCTCGGCCCAGGTCATCTCGACGACGGCTTCACCGGCGCGTGCCGCCGCGATTTGCCGGGCCAGGTCCGGACGCGAGACCAGGCCGCGACCGAGCATGATGTCTTCCACGCCGCTGATTTCGCGGCAACGACGCCAGTCTTCGACACTCCAGATGTCGCCATTGGCAAACACCGGCACCTTGACCACCTCTTGCACTCGCGGGATCCACTCCCAGTGCGCCGGTGGTTTGTAGCCATCGGTTTTGGTCCTGGCATGCACCACGATATGCGCCGCGCCGCCTTCGGCCAGGGCTGTGGCACACACCAGCGAGCCGTCCGGGCTATCGAAACCAAGGCGCATCTTGGCGGTCACCGGGATGTGCGCAGGCACCGCACGACGCACGTGTTCGACGATTTCGTTGAGCAGTTCAGGCTCTTTGAGCAGCACCGCGCCGCCGCGAGACTTGTTGACGGTCTTGGCCGGGCAACCGAAGTTCAGGTCGATGACTTCAGAACCCAGCTCACACGCCAGCGCGGCGTTTTCGGCCAGGCACACCGGATCGGAACCCAGCAGTTGCACGCGCAGCGGCACGCCGGAGGCGGTGCGGGCACCGGTCAGCAGTTCAGGGCCGAACTTGTGGTAGTAGGCAGGCGTGAGCAGTTGATCGTTGATCCGGATGAACTCGGTCACGCACCAATCAATACCGCCCACACGGGTCAGCACGTCCCGCAGGATGTTGTCGACCAACCCCTCCATGGGCGCCAAAGCAATTTGCATGAAAAACACACTCGACGAAAAACGTGCGGCAGTTTACTGGTTTCGGCGCGCAGAAGGTATTTCGTCAGACCGGACGGTGACGATTGTGCAGACGCCATCGCGGGCAAGCCCGGCTCCCACAGGGTTAGCATCGTACACAAATCTGTGCCCAGCACCGACCCCTGTGGGAGCCGGGCTTGCCCGCGATGAGGCCAGCGAAGACAGGTTAGATCGCGACTGCCAGCGCCGGGCCGTAGCCCTCGATGAACTCGGCCGGCATGCGCTTGGGCTTGCCGGTCGACAGCTCGATGCAGACGAAGGTGGTTTGAGCCCGCAGCAAGGTGGTGTTGTCGCTCGGGCGCTTCAACTGGAAGTGTCGGGTCATTTTAAGGCGCTGATCCCAATCGACGATCCAGGTCGCCAACTGCAATTCGTCATCCTCATAGGCCGCGGCCAGGTAATCGATCTCGTGCCGCACGACCGCCATTGCCCGGTCCAGCCGCCGGTACTCGACCAGATCAAGGCCCAGACGCTGCGAGTGGCGCCAGGCACAGCGCTCGAGCCACGTCACGTACACCGCATTATTGGCGTGACCCAGCCCATCGATGTCCTCGGCGCCTACTTGCAGATCAATGATAAATGGCGTTGCCCGATCCCAACTCATGCCCCACTCCCGGTCAGATAATGTCGACCGGGGCAGTGTAACGGATGCCTACGCCGATTGGCGCGATTGCAGGCTGCGACCGGCCAACAGTGATAGCACGCCATCAATGACCCGAGGATCCGCCAGCACCCGCTGATGGCCACCCTCTTGCAGGCGCAACAAGCGGCTGTCGAACCAGGCTTCGTGGATCAGCTGGGATTCCTTGACCGAAACGTAGCAGTCATCCTCGGCATGGACGATCAGACCGGGCATGTCGAGTTGATAGTGCGCCACATCCAGCGCCGCCGCGCGCATGCCCACGTCTTTCTCAACCTGACGAATGAATGCCGAGCGGGCTTTGGGGGGCAGTCGTACGTACTTGGCGAAACCGCGCAGCACCCCGAGAATTCGCGCCGGAGCAGCGATAGTCACCAGGGTCTCGGTACGCAGGCCCAACTGCACGGCGAGCATGGCACTGGCGCCCCCCATCGAATGACCAATGACCGCTTGCAGCGGGGGCAGTTCGGCAGCGGCTTCCAGCATGGCCCGGGCGAACAGAACGACGTTGGCTTCTTCACCGGGTGAGCGACCATGCGCCGGGCCGTCGAGGGCGACCACGGTGTAACCGGCCTCCACCAGCGCGGCGATGAGGCTGGCGAACTGAGTCGGCCGACCTTCCCAACCGTGCATCAACAACACCGCAGGGCCTTGCCCCCAGCGCAGCGCCGAAAGGCCGAAACGCAGCGTGATGCGTTCGGACTTCGCCAGCAACGGCAGCTCCCAATCACGCGGCGGCAGTTCTCGCGGCGTCATGAATGCCAGTCGCATTTTGCTCGCGACCAGTTTCGGGGCGAACCAGCCCAAGGTGCCATTAACGCCACGAACCCACTTCAACGTGCTCATCGCATTCTCCCCAGGCCGCAGCCTTCAGGTCACTGCACCGCAGATTTGGCGGCGCGCAGTAATCGATCGGACAACTCTCCCGGCCCCAGCGCCCGCGCCAGAGCCAAACCACCCACCATCAACGCCATGTCAGCCAGGGCCTTGTCGGTGTCTTCCGGGCTGGCCGCCAACTGCGCGACCATCATTTCCACATGCTCATTGAGTGCGACACGAAACGCGTCCGGCAGCCGCCCCAGTTCACCAACAGAAGCCGGAATCGGGCACGCCGACTCGGAGGAATCACGGTGTTTGCGTGACAGGTAAAAAGCCGCCACCAACGCGCGACGCTCTTCGCCAGTCAACTGGGCGTCCATGTCAGCAATCAGGTCACGACGGTGACCCAGCAATTGCTTGAAGGCCTCCAGCATCATGGCGTCCTTGCTTTCGAAGTGGGCGTAGAAGCCGCCGACGGTCAGGCCGGCTGCGCCCATGACTTCGCCCACGCTCGGCTCTGCCGGGCCGCGCTGGATCAGCGCTGCACTGGCAGCCTTGAGGATGCGTTCGCGGGTTTGTGCTTTTTTATCGTTCATCGTTGCCTCCGAATATTACGACTAGAATATTATTCTCATAATAATTTTACGCAAGTCGTGGATGTGACCGCTGGTCTGAAGAACAGTTTGAAAGAATTAGGGGGATTTGGCCAAACGCCAGACAAACAAAAGGGCCATTCAATAATTGAATGACCCTTATAAAATCCCGCATAGCGGGTAATCGTGGCGTCCCCTAGGGGACTCGAACCCCTGTTACCGCCGTGAAAGGGCGGTGTCCTAGGCCACTAGACGAAGGGGACGCAAAACCTTCTATACAACTGATCAGTGCTGAGAGCTGATCGATTCAAAGTCTGCGTGGCCAGACCTTGAACTGTAAAATTGGTGGAGCTAAACGGGATCGAACCGTTGACCTCTTGCATGCCATGCAAGCGCTCTCCCAGCTGAGCTATAGCCCCGATTTATCGCCTGGCGGCGGAGCAGCATCTTGCGACACTGCTTCTGTAAAACTGGCGTCCCCTAGGGGACTCGAACCCCTGTTACCGCCGTGAAAGGGCGGTGTCCTAGGCCACTAGACGAAGGGGACGCAAACCCTTCTATACAACAGATCAACGCTGAGTGTTGATCGCTTCAAGGCCGGTGTGGCCAGACCTTGAAGTGTAAATTGGTGGAGCTAGACGGGATCGAACCGTCGACCTCTTGCATGCCATGCAAGCGCTCTCCCAGCTGAGCTATAGCCCCTCATCGCTGAGGACGGGGCGAATCTTAATGGCGGATCGAAAAGCTGTCAAACTTATTTTTAAAATATTTCAAAGTTTTTTGCCGACATAACAATCACTTACCGCCGAACCCCGTAAATCCGAGGCCAGATCCGTCCCTGTAGCAGCTGCCGCAGGCTGCGTTCGAGTGCGCAGCACTCGCGATTCGGCCACCCTGCCCTTTCAGACAAAATGTGTAGCGGCCACAAAGGGCCGCTGCGCAGCCCAACGCAGCCTTCGGCAGCTGCTACACGGGAACGGAGTGGATCAGGCGATGTTGCCCAAGAGTTTTTCCCACTCCTTGTTTTCCTTCTTCGACACGCCGCCCAACAAGTCAATTGCCTGGCGCAGACGGAAACGAGTCAGGTCCGGACCGAGGATTTCCATCGCATCCAGCACCGACACCGAGCTGGCCTGGCCTGTGATCGCGGCAAACATCAGCGGCATGGCGTCACGCAGCTTCAATTCCAGCGATTCGACCACTGCCTGAATCGTCGCGGTGATGCTGTCCTTTTCCCACTGACGCAGGCTTTCCAGCTTCCACAGGATCAACTGCATCAACTGACGAACCTGATCGCCCGAAAGCTTCTTGGATTCGAACAATTTGGCATCCGGATTCACGCCGCCGGCAAAGAAGAAACCGGCGAGCGGAGCCACCTGGCTGAAGGTTTCAACGCGGCCCTGAACGTGCGGCGCGATCTTCATCATGTATTCCGGGTTCAGCGCCCAGGTCTGCAGGCGCGAGGCGAACTCTTCCACCGGCAGATCACGCAGCCATTGGCCGTTGAGCCAGGACAGCTTCTCGATGTCGAAAATCGGCCCGCCCAGCGAGACACGGCTCAAGTCGAAGTTGTCGACCATTTCCTGCAGCGAGAACTTCTCGCGCTCGTCCGGCATCGACCAACCCATGCGGCCCAGATAGTTGAGCATCGCTTCCGGCATGAAGCCCATGCGCTCGTAGAACGTCACCGAGGTCGGGTTTTTGCGCTTGGACAACTTGCTCTTGTCCGGGTTACGCAACAGCGGCATGTAGCACAGCTCCGGTTGTTCCCAGCCGAAGTACTCGTAAAGCAGGATCAGTTTCGGCGCCGAGGGCAGCCACTCTTCACCACGCAATACGTGGGTGATGCCCATCAGGTGGTCGTCGACCACGTTGGCCAGGAAGTACGTCGGCAGGCCGTCGGTCTTCATCAGCACTTGCATGTCCATGCGATCCCACGGGATCTCGACATCGCCACGCAGCATGTCCGGCACCACGCACACGCCTTCGCTCGGCACTTTCATGCGGATGACGTGCGGCTCGCCTGCCGCCAGGCGACGGGCGACTTCTTCCTTGGACAGCAACAGCGCACGGCCGTCGTAACGCGGGGTTTCGCCGCGTGCCATTTGCTCGGCGCGCATCTGGTCCAGCTCTTCGGCGGTGCAGAAGCACGGGAAGGCATGACCCATTTCAACCAGTTGCTGGCAATACTTCTGGTAGATATCGCCGCGCTCGCTCTGACGGTAGGGACCGTGCGGGCCACCGACGTCCGGGCCTTCGCTCCAGTCGATGCCCAACCAGCGCAGGGCGTCGAAAATCTGCTGTTCGGACTCGCGGGTCGAACGCAACTGGTCGGTGTCTTCAATCCGCAGGATGAACTCACCGCCATGCTGCTTGGCAAAGCAGTAGTTGAACAAAGCGATGTAAGCGGTACCTACGTGGGGGTCCCCGGTAGGCGATGGCGCGATGCGCGTGCGGACGGTGGTCATGGCAAGTCTCGAAATGAAGATAAAACAAAGGGCGAATGGTAACAGGCGATACCCGCCCCGCTCCAGTGAACAGGGCATTTAAGCCAAGTTTGCGTCTACAGAGCGCGTATGGCGTGGTGAATGGCCGAATATCAACCGATGGCATTTACCGCTTGTCGGCTGTATGACAGATTCACCTGCTGATAACTTTCCTTACAATTTCTCGACTACAGTCTGCCCCATGCCTGCCCAACTCAAGCGTCGCCTGTTTATTTTCTTGTTGCTCGTCCTGCTGATTGCCGGGGCCTTCTTTGCCCAGTGGTTCTTCAAGGGGCGATTTTATGAAAGCACCGATAACGCCTATGTCCAGGGCGAGATTACCCGCGTCTCAAGCCAGTTGAGCGCGCGCATCGACCAAGTCTTGGTGCACGACAACCAGCATGTCGAAAAAGGCCAGTTGCTGGTCAAGCTTGAAGGCGCCGACTTCCACCTCGCCGTTGACCGCGCCAGCGCTGCCCTCGCCACTCGCGAGGCCGAACGCCTGCAAGCCCAAAGCAAGCTGACCCAACAATCGAGCCTGATCGCGGCCAGTGAAGCGCAAGTCGCGTCCAGCCAGGCGAGCCTCGGCCGGTCGCTCATCGATTTGACTCGCGCCCAAACCCTGCGCAAACCCGGTTTTATTTCCGAAGAACGGGTGACCACCCTGTCCGCCGATAACCACATCGCGCGCTCGCAGGTCGTCAAGGCTCAGGCGGACGCTCAGAGCCAACGCCAGCAGGTCAACGCCCTGACCGCTGAGATCAAACGTCTTGACGCGCAGATCGCCAACGCCAAGGCCGACCTGGCGCAAGCCGAACTGAACCTGACCCGCAGCGAAATCCACGCGCCCATCAGCGGCCTGATCGGCCAGCGCGCCGCCCGCGAAGGCCAGGTGGTGCAGGCCGGCGCGTATTTGCTGTCGATCGTCCCGGACCAGGACATCTGGATTCAAGCCAACTTCAAGGAAACCCAGATCGGCCACATGGTGCCTGGCCAGAGCGCCGAACTGATTTTCGACGCCTACAGCGACACGCCGATCAAGGCGCGAGTCGACAGCCTGTTCGCCGCTTCGGGCGCGCAGTTCAGCCTGTTGCCGCCGGACAATGCCACGGGCAACTTCACCAAAGTCGTCCAACGGATTCCGGTCAAACTGACCTTCGCCGCGGACAATCCGCTGCAAGGCAAGATCCGCCCGGGCATGTCTGTCACCGCTAAAGTGAACATCAAAGACGCCCCTGACGATGGCCGGTGATCAACTGATCCGCCCGGTCGGCGAACCGACCCGGCGGGACTGGATCGCGGTGATGAGCGTGATGCTCGGCGCCTTCATGGCCGTGCTCGACATCCAGATCACCAACTCTTCGCTCAAGGACATTCAGGGCGCCCTGTCGGCCACCCTGGAAGAAGGCTCGTGGATTTCCACCTCGTACCTGGTAGCGGAAATCATCATGATTCCGCTGACGGCGTGGCTGGTGCAGTTGCTGTCCGCACGACGGCTGGCGGTGTGGGTTTCACTGGGATTCCTCGTCGCCTCGCTGCTGTGTTCCATGGCGTGGAGCCTGGAAAGCATGATCGTCTTCCGCGCCTTGCAGGGCTTCACCGGGGGCGCGCTGATCCCGTTGGCCTTCACCCTCACGCTGATCAAACTCCCGGAACACCACCGCGCCAAAGGCATGGCCATGTTCGCCATGACCGCCACCTTCGCGCCCTCCATTGGCCCGACGCTGGGCGGTTGGCTGACCGAAAACTGGGGCTGGGAATACATTTTCTACATCAACATACCGCCGGGCCTGCTCATGATCGCCGGCCTGATGTATGGCCTGGAGAAGAAAGAAGCGCATTGGGAATTGCTCAAGAGCACCGACTACATGGGCATTCTGACCCTCGGCGTCGGGCTCGGTTGTTTGCAGGTGTTTCTGGAGGAAGGTCACCGCAAGGACTGGCTGGAATCGAACCTGATCGTGACCCTGGGCAGCATCGCACTGATCAGCCTGATCACCTTTGTGATCGTGCAGTTTTCCAAACCCAACCCGCTGATCAACCTCGGCATCCTGCGCAATCGCAACTTTGGCCTGTCGAGTATTTCCAGCCTGGGGATGGGGGTCGGGTTGTATGGCTCGATTTATCTGTTGCCGCTGTACCTGGCGCAGATCCAGAACTACAACGCCCTGCAGATCGGCGAAGTGATCATGTGGATGGGCGTGCCGCAACTGTTTTTGATTCCGCTAGTGCCCAAGTTGATGAAGTACATTTCGCCAAAGTGGCTGTGCACCCTGGGATTCGGGTTGTTCGGGCTGGCGAGTTTTTCATCGGGAGTGCTGAACCCGGACTTTGCCGGGCCACAGTTCAATCAGATCCAGATCATCCGCGCGCTGGGCCAGCCGCTGATCATGGTCACCATCTCGCTGATCGCCACCGCGTATATCTTGCCGCAGGACGCGGGGTCGGCGTCGAGCCTGTTCAACATCCTGCGCAACCTCGGCGGCGCGATTGGCATCGCCCTCCTCGCCACCCTGCTGGATGCGCGAACCAAGACCTACTTTGATTATTTGCGCGAAGCCATTGTGCCGAGCAATGCGCAGGTGGCCGAGCGGCTGTCGTCGATGGCGGACAGGCTAGGCAATGAGACGGCGGCACTGGCAAAGATCAGCGAGATTGCGCACCAACAGGCGTCGATCATGGCCTACAACGATGCGTTTCACTTTGTCGGGATTGCGCTGGGGGTGAGCATGCTGGCGATCTTGTTGACCAAGAAATTGCCAGAGGGGATTAAGGCTGGGGAAGCACACTAAGACCGAGTACGCCCCTATCGCGAGCAAGCTCGGCTCCTACATGTAGGAGCCGAGCTTGCTCGCGATGGCGGCCTGACAGGCACCGCAAATCTCAGACAGTAATCAACCGCTCCCGCAACTTGCCAATCTCATCACGCATCTGCGCCGCCGCTTCAAACTCCAGATCACGCGCCAACGCGTACATCTTCTCTTCCAGGGCTTTAATCCGCTTGGCGATCTCGCCCGGCGAGCGCAATTCCGCTTCGTACTTGGCGCTTTCCTCGGCAGCCTTGGCCATGCCCTTGCGCTTCTTGCTGCGCGAACCCGGCACGGTGGCGCCTTCCATGATATCGGCGACGTCCTTGAACACGCCCTTGGGCGTGATGCCGTTGGCCAGGTTGAAGGCGATCTGCTTGTCGCGCCGCCGCTCGGTTTCGCCAATCGCCCGCTCCATAGAGCCAGTGATGCGGTCGGCGTACAAAATCGCCCGGCCGTTGAGGTTACGTGCCGCCCGGCCGATGGTCTGGATCAGCGAGCGCTCGGAGCGCAGGAAGCCCTCCTTGTCCGCATCGAGAATCGCTACCAGCGACACTTCCGGCATGTCCAGGCCTTCACGCAGCAGGTTGATCCCCACCAGCACATCAAAGGTGCCCAAGCGCAGATCACGAATAATTTCGACTCGCTCTACCGTGTCGATGTCAGAGTGCAGATAACGCACGCGAACGCCGTGGTCGGCCAAGTAATCGGTCAAGTCTTCGGACATGCGTTTGGTCAGGGTCGTGACCAGAACCCGCTCTTCGAGCGCAACGCGCTTGGTGATTTCCGAAAGCAGGTCGTCGACCTGGGTCAGCGCCGGGCGGATTTCGATTTGCGGATCAACCAGCCCCGTCGGACGCACCAACTGTTCAACGACGCGGCCTGCATGTTCTGCCTCGTAATTGCCGGGCGTCGCCGAGACAAAAATCGTCTGCGGGCTGATGCTTTCGAACTCGTCGAAACGCATCGGCCGGTTATCCAACGCCGACGGCAGGCGGAAACCGTATTCCACCAGCGTCTCTTTACGCGAACGGTCGCCCTTATACATGGCGCCGACCTGCGGCACGCTGACGTGAGATTCGTCGATCACCAACAAGGCGTCAGCCGGCAGATAGTCGAATAACGTCGGCGGCGCCTGACCGGATTCACGGCCGGACAGGTAGCGCGAGTAGTTTTCGATCCCGTTGCAGTAGCCCAGTTCGAGGATCATCTCCAGGTCGAAGCGGGTGCGCTGCTCCAGACGCTGGGCCTCAACCAGTTTGTTGTTGGTGCGCAGATAATCGAGGCGTTCCTGCAACTCGACCTTGATCCCTTCGACGGCGCCCAACAGGGTTTCTCGCGGCGTCACGTAGTGGCTTTTCGGATAGAAGGTGAAGCGCGGCAGCTTGCGGATCACTTCGCCGGTCAGCGGATCGAACGCCGACAGGCTCTCGACCTCGTCATCGAACAGTTCGATGCGGATCGCTTCGAAATCGGATTCCGCCGGGTGGATATCAATCACATCGCCACGCACCCGAAAAGTCGCACGGGCGAAGTCCATGTCGTTGCGGGTGTATTGCAGGTCCGCCAGGCGACGCAGCAGCGCACGCTGATCGAGTTTGTCGCCGCGATCCACGTGCAACACCATCTTCAGATAGGTCTCCGGGCTACCCAGGCCGTAGATGCACGACACGGTAGTGACGATGATCGCGTCTTTGCGCTCCAGCAACGCCTTGGTTGCGGACAGACGCATCTGCTCAATGTGGTCGTTGATCGAGGCGTCTTTCTCAATGAAGGTATCGGACGACGGCACGTAGGCTTCGGGCTGGTAGTAGTCGTAGTAGGAAACGAAGTACTCCACCGCGTTGTTCGGGAAAAACGCCTTGAACTCGCCGTACAACTGCGCGGCCAGGGTCTTGTTCGGCGCCAGCACCAGCGTCGGACGCTGCACTTGTGCAATCACGTTGGCGATACTGAAGGTCTTGCCGGAGCCGGTCACACCGAGCAACGTCTGGTGCGCCAGCCCGGCTTCGATGCCCTCGACCATCAGGCGGATGGCTTCTGGCTGATCGCCGGCGGGCTCGAAGCGGGTGACTAGCTGGAATTCAGACATTCAATACCCCTGGATTCGCGCCTGCCCGGTCAAATGGGACAGCAACGAAAAAGACCGCAAACGGCTAAAACCGCCCGAGGAAAAAACTGGATTGTGCTCAATGTGGAGTCGATTGCCTGCTCTTTCAAGGCAAACGTCCTACATCCGGCGAATCGTTTGACGTCAGCATTCGACTAACGGTCGGAAAATAATCGGAAAAACTTAACGGAAAAGCCCAATCGTCTGTCGCCATCGATCGCAGATGGCCTCTATACTAGCTCCCCGTTTGTGCACCGCTCTAGTGCATTCGGCTGGAGCGCGACACGTCCCTCCATTCTCCATTCAGAGCCGCCGCAAAAATGAGCCTGTTCTCCGCTGTCGAAATGGCACCACGCGATCCAATCCTGGGCCTCAACGAAGCATTCAACGCCGATACCCGTACCAACAAGGTCAACCTGGGGGTCGGTGTTTACTGCAACGAGGAGGGGCGAATTCCACTCCTGCGCGCCGTTGTCGAAGCCGAGACAATTCGCGCCGCTCAACACGCTTCCCGTGGCTACCTGCCAATCGACGGCATCGCTGCCTACGACCAGGCAGTGCAGAAACTGCTGTTCGGCAACGACTCGCCACTGATCGCCGCTGGCCGCGTCATCACCACCCAAGCGGTGGGCGGCACCGGCGCACTGAAAATCGGTGCCGACTTCCTCAAGAAACTGCTGCCGAACGCCGTTGTAGCGATCAGCGACCCAAGCTGGGAAAACCACCGCGCACTGTTCGAAACCGCCGGTTTCCCGGTACAGAACTACCGCTACTACGACGCCGCGACCCACGACGTTAATCGTGCCGGCCTGCTGGAAGACCTGAACGCCCTGCCAAACGGCTCGATCGTTGTGCTGCACGCCTGCTGCCACAACCCGACCGGCGTGGACCTGAGCCCTGCCGACTGGAACAACGTGCTGCAAGTCGTCAAAGCCAAGGGTCACGTACCGTTCCTCGACATGGCCTATCAAGGTTTCGGCGATGGCATCGACGAAGACGCCGCCGCTGTGCGCCTGTTCGCCGAATCGGGTCTGACGTTCTTCGTATCCAGCTCGTTCTCCAAATCGTTCTCGCTGTACGGCGAGCGCGTTGGTGCGCTGTCGATCGTCAGCGAGTCCAAAGAAGAAAGCGCGCGCGTACTGTCGCAAGTCAAACGCGTCATCCGTACCAACTACTCCAACCCGCCTACTCACGGTGCAAGCATCGTTGCCGCTGTGCTGAACAGCCCGGTATTGCGCGCCCAGTGGGAAGAAGAACTGGCTGAAATGCGCCTGCGAATTCGCGGCATGCGCATCCAGATGGTCGACACCCTGGCAAAAAACGCGCCTCAGCGCGATTTCAGCTTTGTGGGCCGCCAGCGTGGCATGTTCTCTTACTCCGGCCTGACGGTTGAGCAAGTCACCCGCCTGCGCACCGAGTTCGGCATCTACGCCCTGGACACCGGCCGCATCTGTGTGGCTGCGTTGAACCAAAGCAACATCAAGGCCGTAACGGACGCCATCGTTCAGGTGATCTGAGTCGCCCGGTAGTACGAAAACGGGAAGCCGATGGGCTTCCCGTTTTTTATTTGTCGCAGATAATTCTCAAAGCAGTGGCTGCGCCCTCTAAACTCCCCCCATTCAACCTGTAGGAGTGAGCCTGCTCGCGATAGCAGACTGTCGGGCGACAATGATGTTGAATGTGATGGCCCTATCGCGAGCAGGTCGGATCGCCGCACCGTCACTCCTACAGGTTTTGTGTACATCCAGGAATTTTACGAGCCCCCCCCATGAAAAACGATGACCTACGCGCTGACCGCGATGAGCTGGACCACTTCGTGCCTCGCACCCCAGCCAAACGCGGCAACAACCTGGTGCTGCAAGTCGCTGCGGGCGTATTTCTTGGCGGCCTGGCCTTGTGGCTGGTGCAACTGGGCGCCACGATGCTCTATGCCAAACTGATGCTCGGCACCCTTACCTTCGGCGGTTAAGCCAGTTCGGTGGCACGCTGACTGGCGGCGTCGTCATAGGCGACGTAGAGCGATTCCGCCACCTGACTCTTGATGGCCTTGGTGCTTTCCAGCCCCAGAACAAACCCTTCGGCCTTGCCGCCAGCACGGTTCAACTCCTCGGCGTTGCTGGCCTGAGTGATTGCGTCGAACAGTTTTTCGGCGTGCGGGCCAACCCCTTTGGGCAAGCTGATCTGAGCGATGCTCATGCGAACACCCCGTTGTTGAGAGGTGTAAGGATTGAATGGTTCATGGCGCGTACCTTTTCGGCGAATGGCCGGCAGCGCGTGTGACCACTTCCGGGCGGCCATGGTAGACCTCTGAAACGATTCTGGTAACCGCCCACGACCGATTAACCGCCGTCTGTCCCGACGAATCGGTCAAGTTGCTATCAGACGCTTGACTTCTCTTTTTGAATCAGTAACATAGGCGCCATTCCGCGATAGCTCAGTTGGTAGAGCAAGTGACTGTTAATCACTGGGTCCCTGGTTCGAGTCCAGGTCGTGGAGCCAGACAAGGTTCCAGAGAAGGCTTTCAAAATCTCTGCCCCCCCGAAAAACCCGCCTTCTGGCGGGTTTTTTCGTTTGCAGGTCAAGCGAATGCTGGCGGATGCCATTGCCCCCCCCATAGAAGCTAGAAGCCAAGAACCAAGCCAAGACGGAGGCCCCATCAACGGCCGCCACCTGGAAAGCGTTGCCCTCGACTGGTATTACGGCACGACCAAAGCGCACAGTGATCGGTGGCAAGCGGTACTCAAGCAACGTGAGTGTTCGCTGCAAACTCATGCGCGGGCTCAGGCTTGATCTTGAACCAGAGGGCATACATCGCTGGCAGGAACACCAGGGTCAGCACGGTGCCAGCAAACGTACCGCCAATCAGGGTGTAGGCCAGCGTTCCCCAGAACACCGAATGGGTCAGAGGAATGAACGCCAGCATCGCCGCCAACGCCGTGAGAATCACAGGCCTCGCGCGCTGCACAGTGGCTTCGACCACGGCGTTGTATGGCGACAGGCCGGCTTGCTCATTTGAGTGAATCTGGCCGATGAGGATCAGCGTGTTGCGCATCAGAATCCCTGACAAGGCAATCAGTCCCACCAAGGCGTTGATCCCGAACGGTTGCTGGAACAGCAGCAGAATTGGCACCACACCAATCAGGCCCAAAGGCGCGGTGGCGAACACCATCATCATTGCCGACATCGAGCGCACCTGAATGATGATAGTCAGCAACATCAGCGCGATCATGATCGGGAACAACGGCAACAATGCCTTGTTTGCTTTACCCGACTCCTCGATCGCGCCGGCAAACTCAATGCGGTAGCCCGCCGGCAGTTTTTCGGTGATGGGCTGCAACTGCGTTATCAAGGCGTTGGAGACATCGGGAGGCTGAAGACCTTCAGCCACGTCACCGCGCACGGTTATTGTCGGCGTACGATCACGACGTCGCAGGATGGGCTCTTCCATGCGCACATCCACCGCCCCGACCTGGGACAGCGAAACGCGCTGGCCTTGGACGCCGGTCAGCGTGAAGGCGGCAATTTTCGATGGATCCAGACGCGTCTCACCCGCGGAGCGAGCGACCACCTGAACCGAACGAATGTCCTCACGCACCTCGGTGACAGGCACCCCCGTGAGCAGAAATTGCAGCTGTTGCGCGACATCGGTCGAGGTCAAGCCGAATGCTTGCAGGCGATCCTGATCCAGCGTGAGATGAAGTGCCGGCACGCGCTCGCCCAAGTCGGTGTTGACGGTCCTCATCATGGGGCTGGCGGTCATGATCTCACGCACCTGCGCGGCGATATCCCGCAACACTGCGGGGTCGGCGCCCATCACCCGAAAGGCCACCGGATACGGTGAATAAGGACCAAATACCAACTGCGTCACTCGCACCCGAGCTTCAGGCGCCAAGCCATCGGCCGCCGCTTGTCTGAGGCGGAGCTTGAGCGCCTCACGCTCTTGCTGATTCGCGGTCAGGACGACGATTTTTGCGAAGGATGGATCGGGTAGTTCAGGGGCCATCGCCAAGTAGAAGCGCGGCGCGCCCTGGCCAATGTAAGCAGTGACGATCTTGGCCTCCGGCTGCTGAGCCAACCACGCCTCGACCTTGGCCGCCGCCACATCAGTCTGTTCGATAGAGGTGCCGTAAGGCATCTGCATCTCAACCAGCACCTCAGGTCGGTCGGACGTGGGGAAGAACTGCTTGTTGACCACGCCCATGCCCAAAATCGCAACAACAAACAAGCCCACGACGGATGTCGCCACCAGGCCTTTGCGGCGGATCACACTGCCCAGCAGGCGCCTGAAACGCTGGTAGTTCGGTGTACCGTAAATCGCCGTATGCCCGCCTTCAGGCACCTTGATCTGCGGCAGCAGTTTGACGCCCAGGTAAGGTGTAAACACCACGGCCACCACCCAGGAAGTGATCAGCGCGATGCCAACGATCCAGAACATGTTCGCGGTGTACTCACCAGCGGTCGACTTGGCAAAACCGTTGGGCATAAAGCCGATCGCTGTCACCAACGTTCCCGACAACATCGGCGCGGCCGTGTGGCTCCAGGCATAAGCGGAGGCCTTGATTCGGTCGTAGCCCTCCTCCATCTTCACCACCATCATTTCAATGGCAATGATTGCATCGTCCACCAGCAGTCCCAGCGCCAGAATCAACGAGCCCAGGGTAATTCGATCAAAGTCTTTGCCCGTGGCCGCCATGACAATGAACACGGCCGCCAGGGTCAGCGGCACCGCCGCGGCAACCACAACGCCGACACGCCAGCCCATGCTGATAAAACACACCAGCAGCACCACGCCCAAGGCAGCAAAAAACTTCACCATGAACTCGTTGACGGAGGCGCCAATATTCACCGCCTGATCCGTGACCTTGGTCAGGCTCATGCCCAAAGGCATCTGCTCGTTGATCGCTGTGGCCTCAGCGTCCAGCGACTTCCCCAAATCCAGGCCGTTCCAGCCGTCGCGCATGACCACGCCGAGCAACAGTGCCGGCTCGCCGTTGTTGCGTACCAGGAACGTCGCGGGGTCCTCATAACCACGCTTGACCTCAGCCACATCGGACAACTTGAGGGTTCTGCCTTGCACCGTCAGTGGGGTATTACGAATCTTCTGCAGGTCATCAAACGCGCCATCCAGGCGGATGAAAACCTGTGGGCCCTTCGCTTCTACCGAACCTGCCGGGGTTATCATGTTTTGCGTGTTCAACGCACTGAAGATGTCTCGTGCGGAAATGCCCAGTGTCGCCAAACGCTCGTAGGACAGCTCGACAAAAATGCGCTCGGCCTGTTCACCGATGATGTTGACCTTCTTCACACCCGCCACATGCAGCAGACGCTGGCGCAAGCTCTCGGCTTCGCGCACCAACAGACGTTGGGGCTCGCCCTTGGCCTTGAGCGCATAGAGCGCGAAGGTGACATCGGAATACTCATCATTGACCATCGGGCCGATCACCCCAGACGGCAACCCCTTCTGCTCATCCAGGATTTTCTTGCGCGCCTGGTAAAACTCCTCCTGGACGGCTGAGGGGGGCGTGCTGTCGAGCAGGTACACCGTAGTGAATGCCAAGCCGGGCCGGGTAAAGGTCTCGGTTCGATCGTACCAACGCAGTTCCTGCATGCGTTTTTCCAGCTTTTCTACCACCTGGTCTTGCATCTCCTGGGCCGTCGCCCCAGGCCAGGCGGTGACCACCGTCATTTGTTTAATGGTGAATGCGGGATCTTCCGCACGCCCCAGTTTGAAGAAGGCGTACAACCCACCCACAGAAATCAGCAGGATCAAAAACAGGGTGATTGAGCGCTCGCGTACGGCCAGCGCCGAAAGATTGAAGCCGCTCATCGACTTACCTCAACCACTGAATTTTGCGGAGCATCGGCGAGTTCAGTCCTGACCTTCTCTCCCTCGCTCAGCAAGTGAGCACCCAATGCGACAACTCGATCACCCACCTGCAGATCCCCCGTCACGCGCACGCTGGCCTCATTATTCAGGCCGCGAACCTTGATCGGGCGCCATGCCACCTGCTCAGCTTCCCCGCCCACCACCCAGACCCCCGGGCCTTTACCGGCGTCGTAGAGGGCCCCCATGGGCACCTGTAATTCCTTGGCATCAGCAACATCCGTGTCAGCGATAACCACTGAGATCGTCGAACCCAGGGTGGCGTTGGAGAGCGCCCCCTCCAGCACATAACGCGCTTCAAACGTTCGGGTCTGTCGGTCGGCAGAGTCGGACAACTGGCGTAAACGCGCTTTACCTGCAGTCTGGTGCTGGCCGTATAACTCAACCGTCGCCGCCGAGCCCAGCGCAGGACGTAGCGTCTCGGGTAACTGAATCACGGCCTCGCGCTGCCCTGAATGGGCAACGCGTACCACCACCTGCCCTGCGCCAACTACCTGCCCCGGCTCCGCCAAGGTATCCACTACCACCCCGTCAGCATCCGCCAGCAACGTCGAATAACCGGTCGCGTTTTTCGCCACATCAGCCTGGGCCTGGGCAGCGTTGAGTTGGGCTTTCGCCGAGTCGGCAGCTGCTTTGAACCCTGCGTAAGCTGAAGCAGATACCGCTCCGACGGACACCAGATCACGGTAGCGAAGCTCGTCATCGGAGGCCTGCCGAGCTCGGGCCATGGCGGCCAGTACCGCTTCCTGCTGTGCCCGCGTGGTCAGCGTCAGGTCGTTGGCATCGATTCGCATAAGTGGCTGCCCGCGCTTGACACTTTGTCCAGCATCCACCAAACGCTCCAAGACCTTCCCAGGGACCCGAAAACCGAGATCGCTCTGAACTCGGGCCGCGACGATACCGGTGAATACCCGTGCCGCAGGCGCGGAGGGTTGAACCACGCCGATGCGCACCAAGGGCACTTGAAGGCGAGGATCGGCAGGCGTGGCCTCGTTGCAGGCCGCTAGGGCAAACGGCAACAAGACAATGAAAATGGCTGACATGCGGTGGCGCTGGATCATAAAGATCTCTCGGTAGCGGATGCACCATGCTTATTCAAGTGACCATTTATGTCAATAGTCACTACCGAGACGAATGAACATCGCCCACTTGATCAGAGCAAAGCAAAGAGGCTCGATATCTAGTTTTTTCAGGCGCACACGCTGATACGGATGCGCAGCGCATCCGTCAGCAGAGGTTTAAGGCATCAGGCTGCGCAGAACAAGATTGGAGATAAGCGAGGGGGCTTCTTCAACAAAATCGAGGTTGTACTGCAATAGCAGAGGATTGATGAAGGGCCGCAGAGCGAGATGAATCGCCTCTACCGTCTCGTCCAGCGGAGTCTTGCGTTCAAACTCACCGAGCTCTCGCCCCTCACGCACGATTTGCAACACGAAGCTCTTGATCTGAGCGTCATAGACTTGTGAGCAGGGCCATCGCTCCGACGCGGCGAACGCTGCGATGTCGTAGAGTTTACGGTCGTTAAAGAACAGGCTCACCCCTGTAGCGATTAAGGTTTTGACCAGGCGCCGAAAACGTTCAGTCGGCGAGATGCCGTCTACATTGATGGCTTGCTCCACTGCCGCAACGATTTCAGTCAGGCAATTTGTACAGATTGCTTCACCAATCGCCTGCTTGGATTCAAAGAATTTGTAGATGTAAGCCTTGGAAAAGCCGATGGCCTTGGCTAGGTCAGAAACCGTTGTTTTGCCATAACCGTATTGACTGAAATGTTCGTTGGCCGCCGCGACAATCTGGTCTCGAATGTCGTGATCGGCTGGGCCACGGGCGCTGGGCGAAGAAACTGAAGGCTGATTCATGCGAGCAGCTTACTCATCCCAAAGGTGGTTGACAACTTGTGACCAATTTGTAATATCGTCACAAACCGACCCTTTCGCAGGTATCGCATGCACCCTCCTCCTCGTTTCGCCGTTTTGCTGTGTTTGGGTATGGTTGCAGGTTGCGCAGTGGGCCCTGACTACTCAAAACCCCGTGTGGAATTGCCCGAGCATTTCTCCGCGCAAACGTCCAAGGCACGACAACTGGGCGCCGCAAATGACGATCTCGCCGCTTGGTGGAACGCATTTAATGACCCAATACTCAGTCAGCTGATAAATCGAGCACTTGAACAGAACCTCGATTTAGCCCAGGCAAACGCAAGGATCGAGCAGGCTCGCGCCGGTTTGGGCGCAGCTAACGCAGCCCTCCTGCCGTCGGCTACCGTCAATGGTCAAGCGGCCCGAGCCCGTCAGTCATTGGAGACGCCGTTGGGCCAAGCGCTGAATTCAGACCCTTCCTATAATCGCTACGGCAGTGCCTATGAGGCGAACTTGAATGCCGGCTGGGAGCTGGATGTGTTTGGCGGGCTGCGCCGAGGTAAAGAAGCCGCCTTCGCCGATTATCAGGCCTCGCAAGCCGGAGCGATTGCCACACGCCTGGCAGTGGTCGCGCAGACAGCCGATCTTTACATCAGCATCCGCGGCCTTCAAGCACGCCTGGAAATTGCCCGGCAGCAAGTAGACACACGACAACAACTGCTCACCACCATCGAACATCTCTACGCAAAAGGCCTGGCGGCTGAACTGCAGTTGAACCAGACCCAAGGCGCGCTGAACCAAGCGCAGGCCACCGTGCCGGTACTGCAAGCAGGCATTGACACGGCAATGAATGCGCTGGATGTCATGTTGGGCAAGGCGCCCGGCACTTACAGCGCGCAGTTGACTAAGCTGGCGCCCATCCCTGAGGCGCCAGGCCTCTCGGACATGGGCGCTCCAGCCGACCTGCTGCGTCGGCGTCCAGACTTGATCGTCGCGGAGCGCCGTCTTGCGGCATCCAGCGCGCGCATCGGCGAAGCCATGTCCGAGTACTACCCCAAACTGTCTGTGGCTGCGCTGCTCGGCAGTGCTACATCGGTATCCAGTGCAAACCTGTTCAGCAACGGCGCCAGTCAGGCTTCGGCGGCACTGGGATTACGCTGGCGGCTGTTCGATTTTGGCCGCATCAACGCCCAGATTGATTTGGCAAAGGGCCAGGAAGCCGAAGCCTTGGCCGCTTACCGCCAGTCCGTTCTGCGGGCCTGCGAAGATGTGGAAAGCGCTGTTTCGGCACGGATCAACCGCGAGCAACAATCGACCCAGCTCGCCCAGGGCGAGTCGGCGTATGCGAAAGCCAGAGCGACATCGTTTGCCGCCTATGAAAAAGGCGTGGTCAGCTTGATCGAAGTGCTGGATGCCGATGAACATCTCCTAGCGGCATCTGATGGCAGAGCCCAGGCACAAACTGAATCGGCTCGCGCTGCAGTGGGCACGTTCAAAGCATTGGGCGGCGGTTGGCAGCGAGATGACTCAGATGCTCGCGTTGTCTCAAAAAGAGCGGAAACTCGAATGTTTTTTCCTGATCCAGGGATATCGAAAGAACTCCAATAAAATACGGGCTGGATTAGGATAATCGTAGGGATATATATACTAAAAAACAGAATAATTTCATTGTAGAACAAATGCTTATTTTTCTGTTCGAGTCCAGGTCGTGAAGCCAGACAACGTTTCAGGGAAGGTTTTCAAAATCTCTGAAGCTCCGAAAAAACCCGCCATTTGGCGGGTTTTTTCGTTTCTGGCTACCGAGCCTACTGCTGCAGTATGAACGTTGCCAGGGTTTGCAGATTGTCCGGGCTTATCTGTGCGAACGGTGGCATCGGGATATTCCCCCATTTGCCGGTACCGCCGTGCTGGATGCTGGATGCCACCTTGACCAGTGCCTGCGGGTCACCGGCGTACTTGGCAGCTACAGCATGATAGGCCGGCCCTACGACTTTTTGATCGATCGAGTGGCAAGCCAGGCAACCGTTGCTCTGGAGCAACGCCATGGCATCGACTTTTGCTGCTGGCGCCGCCGGGGGCGGCCCCGCGGATGGATTCAAAGCAGCCTGCACATCGGCATCGCTCGTTTGGGCACTCCCGTAGGTCACCGCCAGGTAGACGCCGATAGTGCTCACATCCTGATCGCTGATCGGAGCCCCGTACACGTGCTGCATCTTGCCCGCCTCAGCGGTCCACTGCGCCAGCGTCATGCCCGGAGGCTGGAAGTTGATGTAATCGGCCGAATGGCAGATGGAGCATTTCTGCTGGGCCAACGGATAGCCAGGCAGCGCACTGGGTTTGAGCACAGCCGTTTCGGGCGGCAAGGTGATCGATAGTGGCGCTGCGTTAGCCCAGCCAGCCAAACAAACCTGAGCCGCACAGAGCAAAGTCATCATGTATTTCATGCGTTTCATGCGAGCCCCTCAGGCGACAGTCACGTGGCTGGTTTCTACGACGTGGCGGCGGTAGCCAGCCGGGTTCCAGTCGGCCTGCAGCGGCTGTGTTTCGCCCGCACTGTTACTGGCTCGCACCATCAACTGGGTGGCACCCGCGCTGGTAAAGGTGATCGGCAGCGTCCACTCACGGAAGGAGAAACGGCCAAGGTCCTGCCCAAGCGCGGCTTCGCGCCAGACTTTTCCGCCGTCGATCGAGATTTCCACCTTGTTGACGCCAACACCGCCGTCGAACGCAATACCCTTGAGCACCACGCTTTTTTTCAGCGGCAACACATCACCATGTTTAACGCTGGTGATGAAACTGCGCACCGCCAACTTGGAAATCGGCAGGGTTTTTGCCGCTGTGGTGCCAGGGGCAATGCAGAAGCAATCGTTGTCCGGCAGGCGGTAACCTTTCGCCATGAAGAAACCTTCATAGGTATGGTCGACGACTTCAATCTCACTGAGGTGCTTGACCCAGTAGGTGCCGAAATAACCGGGTACGACCAGACGTATCGGGTAACCGTTGAGGAATGGCAGATCGGTGCCATTCATCGACCAGGCAATCATGGGCTCGCCGTCCATGGCATGGCTGATGTCCAGCGCCTTGATGAACTCCGGCGTACTTGGCAGCACGGGCTTATCGAGCCCACGGAAGGTCACTTGCCTGGCATCGGCTGTCACACCCGCCTTTTCCAGTACCGCCTTGAGCGGCACCCCCACCCAGCGCGCATTCCCCATCGAACCATTGCCCAACTGAGCACCAAACACGCGGGGCATCGAGAAGCCGCGGCTGTTACCTGAGCACTGATTGACGGCCACCACTTCTACCGGCTCGGCAAGGGCCTTGAGCTCTGCCAGGGAAAGTGACAGCGGCGTGTTGACCGAGCCCTTGATCGTCAAGCGGTAGCTGTCTGGATCAATGCTGGTAGGGAAATTGGCCAAGTGGTAACGCACGAAAAACGCGTCATTGGGCGTGATGGGCCCTTCGTTGAAGACCGGAAACGGCGTTTCAAGGTGCGGCGGGCGTGTGGTCACCAAGGTCAACGGGCGTTTTTGCGGATACTGCACCAGTGGCCGGGGGCCGGCGGCAAAGGTCACTTCTTCGGCGGTCTCGTCGGCCTTGGTTTCGTCGGCTGCCCTGGCCAGGCTCGCCAACGGAGAAGCCGCCAAAGCGAGGGTGAAGGCATCGCGCAGAACGCGTCGGCGGCTCGGCTTGCTGTTATCTATAAAACTGAACTTCATTCGGTGCTCTCTATAATTGTTTTACTGAGATGCAACTGTCAGCCCGGCCAAGGCACGCAGGCCTCGGGCTCGATGTTTTTTTAAAGGGTTTCGCTTCACGGTTGGACTTCGGTGCGAAACCAGTATCGTCACGCCAAAGTCGACCGCTTTTCATTTGACGTCAGCGGCTTAACATTTGACGACAGTCGTTGCCGACGCATGCGGTCGAGCGTGGTATCTCAACAGACTTGTCCCAAGCCACACATTCAGCCAAAAAAAAAGGCGTCCCGAAGGACGCCTTTTTTATATTTCCATGCCTTGAATGTTGTCAGACATGCTCACTGCTTTTCGCATGCAGCGCTCGCGGCTCTCCATGCCCATGGTCGGTTTCCACCACCGGGATTTCTTTTCCGTCGCAGTCATGCAGTTTGCCTTCGCTGAAATAATCCCCTTCGCGCAACGCCGCCAGGTCCTGATAACGCAACACGCGCTCAGTACCGGCCGCGAACACCGACTGCTGATCCGAGTTACCCGCCGTGAGGTGGTTGAATGTCAGGTTCAACACGATGGCCATGATCGCCGACGAGCTGATGCCCGAGTGGAAGATGGTCGCGAACCAGCTAGGGAAATGGTCGTAGAAGTTCGGTGCAGCGATGGGGATCATGCCGAAACCGATAGAGGTAGCGACGATGATCAGGTTGACGTTGTTGCGGTAATCGACCTTGGACAGCGTCCGGATACCACTGGCCGCCACCGTACCGAACAGCACGATACCGGCACCGCCCAGAACAGACGTCGGCACAGCGGCGATGACCCGGCCCATGAACGGCAGCAAGCCGAGAATCACCAGGAACAAACCACCCGTGGCGACCACGTAGCGGCTCTTGATCCCGGTCACCGCCACCAGCCCGACGTTCTGGGCGAAGGCACTTTGGGTGAACGAACCGAAGATCGGCGCAATCATGCTCGACAGCATGTCGGCGCGCAGACCGTTGCCCAGGCGTTTGGAGTCGACTTTGGTGCCAATGATTTCACCGACGGCGAGGATGTCCGCCGAGGTTTCCACCAAGGTCACCATGACCACGATGCACATCGACAGGATGGCGGCGAAGTGGAAGGTCGGCATGCCGAAATGAAACGGCGTCGGGAAGCCGAACATCGGACCTTGGGTGACGGACGAAAAGTCCGCCATGCCGAGGAACACCGCGATGACCGTGCCGATGACCATCGCCAGCAGAATCGACAATCGGGAGATGGTCGCGCTACCGATCTTGCTTAGCAGTAACACCAGCACCAGCGTCACCGCCGCCAGGCCAATGTTCGCCACGCTACCGAAGTCCGGCGCGTGACTATTGCCGCCCATGGCCCAACGCGCAGCCACCGGCATCAACGTCAGGCCGATGGTCGTGATCACAATACCCGTGACCAGCGGCGGGAAGAACTTGGTGATGCGCGAAAACACCGGTGTGATCAGCAAACCAATCAACGACGCGGCAATCACCGCCCCGAGAATCGACTGGAATCCGCCCTCCCCGCCACTGCTGACTATCGCCACCATGGTCGCGACACCCGAGAACGACACGCCCTGTACCAGCGGCAACTGACAACCAAAGAACGGTAAACCGAGGGTTTGCAATAATGTCGCCAAGCCCCCCGCAAACAATGAAGCTGCAATCAACAAACCGATGTCCGCCGGCGAGAGTCCGGCCGCCTGACCGATGATCAAAGGCACCGCGACGATGCCTCCGTACATGGTCAGAACATGTTGCAGGCCGTAAGCCATATTCGCGCCGATCCCGAGATTTTCATCCTCGGGCCGTTGGTGTGAAACATGGGGCGTTTTCATGGTTGGGGGGTTCCCTGGTTTTTGTTGTGCGCACACTGTATTCAAGACACAGGACAAATGTCTATAGAGTTGTATACAACTTATCGGTCAGATTATGGACAGGTGTCCATTTTGCTCGTCGAGTGACGAACCTGATCGCACAAAAAACCTTGAAATACATCCCTCCAGGTACTCGCCCCTTCTGCCGCTAATCTTTTTCGTTCATGGCGACCGCCGGCACGGATGCCCTCTTTTTTATACATATAAAGTATGCATAATGAAGCCATTCGACATTCAGTATGACAAGGCAAAGAACGCGGCCAACAAACTCAAGCATAGGGGCATCAGCCTGGCGGAAACCGAACCGGTGTTCGATGACGAGCGGGCCCTGACGCTGCAAGACCACGATCACGACGAACAGCGCTGGATCATCATGGGGCAGGATGCCAAAGGTCGTTTACTGGTGGTTGCCTACACGTGGCGCGAACCGAATTTCGTTCGAATTATTTCCGCACGCGTCGCCACCAAAAACGAGCGTCGCCACTACAGGGATGCATGACCATGAAAGACGAATACGACTTCAGTAACGCCAAGCGCGGGGCCATTGCCTCCAGCAAAGGCAAGACCCGCATTACCATCATGCTGGATGATGCCGTCATCGAGGCGGCTCGCTCGCTCGCGGAGGACGAAGGGTTTGGTTATCAAACAGTCATCAACAACACGTTGCGCCAGAGCTTGCTCAGCGACAAAGGACAAGGCGCGAAGGTCGATCAACCCAGCGGCGCCACTGCCGGCCAACTCAAAAAAGGCGTAACGGCCACCGACCTCAAGAGCCTCGAACAGAAACTCGCAGAGGCCCTTAACGAAATCCGTCGTGTGATGGAGCCGGGGATTCGGCCATAGGGGATAGGATCCTGAAGGCAAGTCAAGATCAGCATTAGTGCGCAAGGCAGATCGGCAGATCTGCCTTGCGCAGGCTCGGTCAGACCTCTTCCTTCGGCGCGATCAAACGCTCGATCACCTGCCTCAACCGGGCGCTCTCAGGTACCAGAATTCCGAACTCGCTGCCCAGCAGCTCGATCAGCTCATCCACATCCGTCACTTGGCGCCGCTCACTCTCGTGACCGATCCGATGTATTGCAAAGTTGCCGTTGTTGAGCGTACGGCGCCAGCCCTCCCCGGTCCGGGCAACCATCAGTTGTTTGGCAAACGAAGACTCGGGATGGGTCGAGACGTACCAGTTGCCGAGGGTGTAATCGATGTCTTCCTGGCGCTGCAGGTCGAAGATGTACATCGCCCGCCACTCGCCGCCGACGTTGGCGCGCAAGGTGTAGCCATCCGCATGTTGTTCAATGCGATACGGCTCATGAGGGGTGGGTTGCCCGGTTTCGGTGTCGAGCATCAGTGGTGCCGTGGGGACCATGCCGCCAAAGCCGACGTCGGTGATGTAGCGCACACCGTCCAGAGTGACCAGGCTCAAACGGTGAGTGCGAGCGGTCCACGCGCCTTCGGGCTGCCCCATCACAACCCGTCCGGTGATGCCACGGGCGTCGAAGCCCAGCTCCTGAAGCAAAGCCAGGAATACATGGTTGAGCTCATAACAGTAGCCACCGCGACCGTCGAACAGGACTTTCTGTTCAATGGACGGCAGGTCTATCCGCACCGGTTCGCCCGACAATGTGGTGAGGTTTTCAAATGCGAAGGCACCGGTGTGGCGCAACTGCAACTGGCGCAGGGTTTCCAGGGTGGGTGCCGGGGGCGCATCGAAGCCCAGGCGCTGCAAATACAACTCAAGGTGGGTCAGGCGTGGCTCGCTCATTGCTCAGTCCTTATGCATGGGGCCGCGGATCGCTCCGCCGATGGCCGCCATGTATAAGGGATAAAGCGCTTCGACTGACAATTGATTTCGCCAATCACTATCCCCGCCGAAATCAATGTTACTTGCGCGAACTCACACGAATCCATGTCGGCGCATGGTCACTGGCATGCGGCTCGTTGCGCACCCAGGCGTCGACACCGGCCTCTTGCAAATAAGGACTCAGCACCGGGTTCAGCAACAGGTGATCGATGCGCAGCCCGGAGTTTGTCTGCCAGTGCTGCCGGAAATAATCCCAGAAGGTGTAGAGCCGGTCCTGCGGATACAGATGTCGCAGGGAATCCGTCCAGCCCTGATCCAGTAAACGTTGATAACACTCGCGGCTTTGCGGTTGCAGCAGCGCATCCTTGAGCCAGGACCGAGTGTTGTAGATGTCCAGATCGGTGGGTACCACGTTGTAGTCACCGGCCAGCACCACCGGGTGTTCACTGCCTTGCAGTTCCTTCGCATAGGCGATCAGCCGCTCAAACCACGCCAGTTTGTAGTCGAATTTCGGCCCCGGTTGCGGGTTGCCGTTGGGCAAGTACAGGCACCCCACCAGCACACCATGCACCGCCGCTTCCAGATAGCGACTGTGGGTATCGGTGTCATCGCCTGGCAAACCGCGCCGACTCTCCAACGGTTGCGCATCTCGCGCCAGAATCGCCACCCCGTTCCATGAAGATTGACCCTGCCAGATGGCACCGTATCCGGCCGCCTCAAGCTCGGCGGCAGGAAAGGCTGCGTCCACCGATTTCAGTTCCTGCAAACAGGCAATGTCCGGTTTTTCCCGTTCCAGCCATACCCGTAAATTGGGAAGACGTGCGCGCAGGCCGTTGACATTGAACGTGGCGATTTTCAGGTTTTTCATGGTCGGACACTCGCTACGGATTGGCGGTATCCAGTTCTGACCGGAGTGCGTGGCAACAGTTGCCCTCGCACACCCGGCGGTCGATTAAAGGTGTCGCAGCGGGACTTGCCAATCGACGGCGGCTCCCTTGTAATGCCCTCTGCGATTCTTTTCCGAGACAGCCTCGAACATGGACACCCTGGAAGGTCACCGAATCAGCCTGCGTCCCCTGCAACTGAGTGATGCCACCGCCCTGCTCAATGCCGCGCAGGACGGCGAATTATGGAACCTGACAGTTACCGTCGTGCCCTCGCCCACCACCATTGATGGCTACCTGAAAAAGGCGCTCGATGGTCGAGATGCCGGCACCGTCCTGCCTTTCGTCATCGTGCTCAACGAAACCGGCGAAGTGATCGGCTCAACGCGCTTCTGGAAAATCGACCGCCTCAACCGCAAGCTGGAAATCGGCAGCAGCTGGATCAGCGCCCGCTGGCAGAAAACCTTCGTCAACACCGAAGCCAAATACCTGATGCTGCGCCATGCGTTCGACGGGCTGGACTGTGTACGGGTGCAGTTCACCACCGACGAAAACAACCAGAAATCACGTCACGCCATTTTGCGGCTGGGTGCGCAACAGGAAGGTATCGTGCGCCACGAACGGATCATGCCGGACGGTCGCAAGCGCAACTCGGTGCGGTTCAGCATCATTGATGATGAGTGGCCGTCGGTGCGCAGCAATCTGGAACAGAAAATGACCGAATACAGCCTTCGATAGTGCTCCCACATTGAATAGCGACCACCGACCGCTCGTCATCCAACCGGTACCCATCGACCCGCCTTCGGACCAACATCAGGTAACGACTCACCTTGGGGAGACGGACCATGATGACCACAAAACTCACTTCACTCTTACTGACCGGGTTGTTATGCGTCGCAGCGACGGCCTCGTTTGCAGCGCCCTACGACAGCCCCCATCCGGCGGACACACGGCCCGGCGCCACCCGCGGATCAACCCTGCCCCCCGACTACACCCGCAGCGCGCCTTCGGCCGGCAACAACTCAGGCTCGGTTAGCGGCACCGGTACTAATGGCGGGGCCAGCGGCTCGGGCTCTGGCGCAGGCGGCGGCACCGGGGCGGCTGGCGGCGGAACCGGTGGTGCGGGAGGCGGAACAGGCAGCTGGACGAATAAAAGCAAGCCATGAAGCACTTCATGGTCTGCTTTCGCTATAAGTCCATCACAGTCGTTTGACGGCTGGCGGGTTCCATTTGCCGTTCAATGCCTCGGGTTTTGGGCCGTACAGGCGCATGGTCAGGTTAAACGGGCCTTTGGGGGCGGGAAGCCAGTTGGCCTCAAGGTCTTTGCCGGGGCTTTCGTTCTGGAAATAGATCTCCAGGGAACCATCGGCGTTAGTCTTGAACGGCATCCAGCTGCTGACTGCAAAACGGTTTAGCGTATTACCCACCTGGAATCCTTCCGGATCGTACAACGTGATCGACCAGAAAGCGTTCACCGGCGGTACTTCAGCTTTATCAAAATGCAGGACGTACTTGTTGGCCCCATCGAGCGGTTTGCCCTTGTCGTCCCCCATGTTCAGCGGATAAATCGCATCCTCGGGCAAGTTCGCCCCCAACCCGACCTGCGCCACGATCGCGCGTTTAAGGTAGTAATTGCCGTAGACCCCCATGGTGTCGGTGTTCATCGACCAGCCGTTGACCACCCGAGCAAGCGTTTCAACCTTCCACTTCATCAGTGTTTGCGCTTCTTCAGGCACGGTCTGCAATGCGGCTTTCACGGCTGGGTCCAGTGTCTCGATGTTGAACGATTTACCCACCTCGATACCGATGCGTTGCATCTGCGCCAGGATCGGCTGATCGGTGAGGTGAGGCGGATGCACTTTGAGCAATTCGGCGGCGTAGGCAAAGTATTTTGCCGCCGACAGCGTATCGACCTGAATCTTCGGCGGCGTTTTCATGTCCACCGCCGGGTCGACTTTCACGGTGACCGGTTCAGCTTTTTTACCCAGCTGCGACAACGGCGTCACGGTATAGCCCGCCTGAATACTGTGCACTGCCGCGTAGTCGGCTTCCCCGTCGGTCTTGGTCCGGCCGATGATCCAGACGAAAGGCGTCGGCGCTGGCAAATGACTCAATCCGGCAGGTACCGTTCCCGTCCAGCCCGGTGGTGTCACCAGAAACTGACTGGCCTGTGTGCCGGTAGTGCGCCAGCCGGGCGAAGCGAAGACGTCGCTCCACATGTCGAGCATCGGCAACAGATAAAAACGCCCCGCGGTGTCCGGCGCGGAAATCACCAGCGGCTCCTTGGTCAAATCGAGCCAGGCGATGGAATACAACGTATCGAAGTTCGCCCGCACCACCCCTTTGAAACTTGCGGGAGGATACTGCGGCACACTCACAAACATGTTCATCGGGCCTTTACCAAACTCCTTGCCGGGTTCGATATTGGTGAACTGCTTGCGGGTGATGTCCATGGTCAATAGCGGATAAAAATACAGGTAGGCCTCAACGCCGATGGCATGTGCTTCTTCAGGGGTGACTTTGGTTTGAGCCTGGCTGGCCAGTGGAAAAACGGCGGCGGCCGCAAGGGTTAGAGCAACGGCTGTCAATGCTTGAGTAATCAACATTTAGGCGATCGTCCGTGCTATGGGGAACGCTGCCGGGTTCGGCAGGGCTAACGGAACTCTAGACGATCGATTCAGGAAGAACTGACAGGCGGACGACCGGTTGTCGGGTGTTGCAAGGCTCATACAACAGCACTGAACGGCTCAACGATCCGAGCGCATCAGCGCCTCCACGCCCCCTTCCATGGACAACACCGCAGAACGATTGCGCCCCGAATGCTTGGCTTGATACAGCGCTGCATCGGCACGCTCGATGAACACTTCGATGCTGTCGCGCCCTGACGGTATGAACGCGTAACAGCCAAGACTGACCGTCACATAGCCGGTGGGTGAGCCGCTGTGAGTGATGTTTTTGTCCATGACGCTGCGGCGGATTTGTTCGGCAATCGCGAGCGCGCCGTGGATATCGGTATTGGGTAACAACACCGCGAACTCTTCACCGCCATAGCGCACCGCCAGATCAGCTTTGCGATGACAGCAACTCTTCAGCGCTCGCGCCACTTCGGCCAGGCAATGATCGCCGGCGACATGGCCGTAAGCGTCGTTGTAACGTTTGAAGAAATCGATGTCGAGCATGACCAGGCTCAATGAACTCAACTGCCTGGCACCGCGCGCGAACTCGATGTCCAGCGCTCGCTCGAACAATCGACGATTGGCCAGCCCGGTCAGGCTGTCATGGGTGGCGATCAGTTCCAGGGCTTCTTGCGCTTTGCGCAAATCGGCCTCGATCCGCTCGCTATCGCGCACTTGATGGATGAACACCCAGCCGAACAGCCCCACCCCAAGGATCACCAACGCCACGATGACGCTGGATTGAAACGCCGTGTCGTACCAGCCCTGCAAAACCGCGTCCCGCGAAGAAGCCGCAGAAACCACCAGTGGATAACCCTCCAGCTGACGATAGCCATGCAATCGAACGATGCCATCCACCATCGAACTGATCATCGCGTTGCCGGCGGGCGCGTTGGGCAGCAGGTTCCGGAAAATGTCCCCCTGGGCCAATGACGTATTGATCTGCGACTCCACAAATGGCCGTCGCGCCAGCAGCGTTCCATCGGTCAGCGCCAAAAACATCGACCCCTGGTCATCGAGGCTGAAGCTTTTGAAGAACTGATCGAAGTACGCCATCTTGATCCCGGCCAGCAATACCCCTTGGAAGTTGCCGTTTTTGTCATTGATGCGCCTGGAAACCGGAAGGATCCACTCGCCATTCTCCCGACTGCGGATGGCCGGCCCGATGTGCGCAACCGAGGACACATTCTGCTGGTGAAACTTGAAGTAGTCCCGATCGGCCACTCCAGCGCCCCGAGGCAGGTCCTCGAACGAAGTCACCACCCACTGCCCCTGCTTGTCGAACAGGAAAATCCCGTGCAACTGGTCCAGCGCCAGCACCCTGCGGGCAAAGGTTTTCTGCAAGCGCGAGTGTTGCGCAGGGCCATAGCCGTCAACCTGAATCCAGTCCACCAGACTGGTCAGCACCAGATCGGCCTTCATGAAGGTGTCTTCAGCTTGCTGCGCCATGGCTCGGGTCAGGTTCGACGACGCCACTTGCGCCACTTCCAGGTCGTGGCGCTGCGACTGCTGTAGTTGCAGGTACAGCAAACCACAAAGACACAGGCACACTGCCGCGATAAACAGCACCGCGGCTTTAAGCAGCGGTAACCGTTTCAACGTGCCACCGGGGGCGTGATGCGGGTCGTGAATGGGGATAGGCAAAAACTCGTCCTGTAAGGGCATGCGCGGGCGAAGACCCAAAAACCCTTATTTTTTGTGAGCTTAGTCTACGCCTTAGTGAGGAACAATTGTCCTGTGGAGCGTCGGCAGTCGCGCAAACCGGAGCGCTCACCAGGAAACGAATTGTCACGTTTGAATCGCGGGCATGACCCAAGGCAAGACCTGGATGACGTTGCAGGAGCTACGATTACCCTTACATCACGACAGGGAATCGAAATGAGCAAGGCAGACGAACTCGCCGCGAAGTTGAAACACACAGGGTCTACCAAAGCAGATCAGATCATCGATAGTTGGCCGGGCCAGGTTTACGACCTTTATCGCCAGATCGAGCATTGGCTGCTGCCGCTGACGGAGGTTGGCCTGGTTTTGCGGCGCAATCCTGTTCACATATTCGAGAGCGATCCGACTGGGGAAACGTTCGACTATTCCATCGACCAACTGGTGATCGAGGGCAACCGCTACTCGCTGACTTTCGACCCGGTCGCACGATTCACCGCGGATGGCGCGGGTCGGGTAGAGATCCATTCCAAAGGCAAGGAGCTCGCACTATTGCGCACTGTGGATGAGCACGGCGAGACGCATTGGTGGCTACAAACGATTGAGCAATCAGGTCAACAGGAGGATGCGGTAGCGCTGACAGAGCACACCTTGCTCTCGGTGGTGCAGGAAGGGCTGGAGCTCTGAACCCGAGGGATTTATAGCGGGCAGGCTCGGTTCATTGAGCCTGCCCTTTGCGGTTACAAATCCGGCCTCACCGCCACCACAGACCCCGTCGCCGCGCGCAAATCCAGCGCCGGTACTGGCGAAGGCCGGTTCAGCGCCTGCAACACCGGCGCATCGTAGCCATACACATCCGGCTTGAACGCCACCCGCCCGTCACTCTCCAGATCCACCGTCCAGTACGCCAACAACACCGGCACTTTCACAGGAAGCATGATGTTCTCGGTCTTGCCATTGGCCAATTGTTTTTGAATGCCGGCGCTGTTCCATTTAACCGGATCGTTGAACAACAGCTCCACCAATTGCAGCGGGTTCTCTACGCGGATGCAGCCCGAACTGGTTGCCCGGACCGTTTTGGCAAACAGTTCGCGATGCGGTGTGTCGTGCAGGTAAATCGCATAGTCGTTGGGGAAGCGGATTACCACCTGCCCCAACGAGCTGTCGGGCCCGGAGTCCTGACGCAGGGTGAGCCCGCGTGCGTTGCTCCAGTCGACGGAAGACGGGTCGAGCACATTGCCCTCGCGATCCAGTACTCGCATCCGGTTGGCGGCCAGGTAACCGGGATTGGCCTGAATTTTTGGCAGCACGTCTTCCTTGAGGATCGTAGGCGGCACGGTCCAGGTCGGGTTAAACGTGATGTAGGTGATCTGCGCCTGGAAAATCGGTGTATTGCGCGCCGCTTTACCGACCTGTACCCGGGAACGCCAGATCGGCTTGCCATCGCGGTACATCGCCACCTTGTAGCCGGCGATATCGACAATAACGAACGTGCCCTGAAGTTTATAAAGCAGCCAGCGCGCCCGTTCCAGGTTCACCCGCACCTGGTCGATGCGCGCATCAACGGGCACATTCAGCGCCGCCAGCGTCGTCGCCCCCGCCACGCCATCTGCACCCAGGTATTGCTCGGTCTGATACTTCTTCACCGCTGCGGTGACGGCGCCGTCGTACTTCGTGCCGCGGATCAATCGCGGATCGAGAAAGCCTGCCGCGACCATTCTCGCGCGCAGTTGGGCGACAGCAGGTTCGTCCATGCCGGGTTTGAGCGAATGGTCTACAGCTACTTTCGGCCAGCCGCCCCGGTCCCGAATCCCGCGCAATTGCGCAAGCGCCTGGCGCAAACCAACGTATACCGCTGCTTGCGGTGGCGCCTGGGCAAAAGCGCTCGCCACGTCGTGATGGTCGAGTGCGATGAAGAAGGCATTGACGTCCTCACGGGGATCGACGCCATTGCCGTCAAAATTCCAGTGATTATCGAGCCGCGACGGATCGACTTTGCCGCGCCGCAATTGCAGCAGCGCAGCAATAAAGGTGTGGGTGGTGGCGATATCAAACGCTGCCCGCTGCTCAGGTGTGACCGTCAAGGTTTGTACTGAGGGCTGCGTACGGACAATTTCATCGATATGGAAATCCGCCGGGTTCAAGCCGTCGGCCTGCGTGTCGTTCAGGCTTTTGATCAACTGCGCGACATCGCTGTCATTCGTCCACGCCGCGCGATAGGCGCGATGGGTGTAAAAATCCATCACCAGACGACTGACATCCACCCGCCGATGGCGCTTGGAGGTGAGCAAGGGCGGGAAGGCGGTTTTCAGAGGGGCGAGCGAGGCCTGAATCGTTTGAGCGACGATGTCGTCCGCTGCGGCGTCCATAACGGTGCTCGGCGCAATTGCCGACTCAATCGGCGAAGTTTCAGCAATCGCTGCACCACTTATCAGAAAGCCCATAAAAAGTATGCGGCTTATGACGAATAACCTTGTTAATTGCACCATAGATAATCCTTAATCTCCCGCATTCAATCGCTAGCTTCCCATGCACTGCTAGACTCGAACTTAACATGATGAGACATCTATATGGCGCTACTACGTTTTGGCCTTCCATTCGCGGCCCTGTTACTGACTGCAATGTCCGTACCGTCAGCCTACGCCGATTCGCTTGCCGCCGCCCTCGTCAAAGCAGCGCCGAGCGCCGACGCCAAGGTCATTGACCTGGCCGTCCGCGCTTCAAAATGCAGCATCGCGCAAGGCAGAGCCCCCGTCCAAAGGCTCGCCATTATCGACTATTCCTTGCCTTCGACTGAACAACGTTTGTGGGTCTTTGACCTGAAAAAACGCAAACTGCTGTTCCATGAACTGGTAGCACACGGTCGAAACAGCGGCGAGAACATGGCCGTTAACTTCTCCAATCAAAACGAAAGCTTCGCCACCAGTCTCGGCTTGTACCGTACACAGTCAAGTTATGTCGGCCAAAATGGCTACTCGCTGCGCATGGAAGGCCTGGAGCCGGGTTTCAACGACAACGCGTACGACCGGGCGATCGTGATTCATGGCGCCCCCTATGTCAGCCCGATGCTGGCCCGTGTGAATGGCCGGATTGGCAGAAGCCTCGGTTGCCCGGCCGTTCGGCCGGCGATTGCGCATCGGCTGATTGATTCGATGAAGGATGGGCAACTGTTGTTCTCCTACTATCCGGATCAGCGCTGGTTGAAGTCGTCTTCTTATATCAATTGCGGTAGCGGCACGGTTGCTTCGGCATTCAAGCCAAATAAAGGCTGACAACAAAGGGCAGCCTTTCATCACCGCCCTCCCCCCGATATCACACAAAGTGATATCGGTCCCACAAGAATTAATTCTGTGCTTCACGCAGAAACAAACATTTGTGGCTACTCCGTGGAAGAAAACACCGAACGGTACTAGCGTATGAGGACGGATAGCACATTTAAGCCGTTTTTGTTCTACGCTTCCATCACGAACCAGAAGTCACAGAAGGTGATCACAGTCAACAACCCGGTCTTTACTTAACCTAAAGTCACGGGCTGTTATGCGCGCATACAACTTGGAGGTACGCTTATGAAAACAGGCTTGTTAATACTACCTGTCCTCATATCGCTAACTTCTGGCTGCGTATCATTGGACTCGGTCAAAAACTACGCCTCCTATTCAAAATTAACTGTAGAAAGCACCAGGCCAATTGCACAAGACTACTTTGATTCCTGCATGAGGGCCAACAATTACAAACCCTATAGCCATGCCAGCAATTGCCAAAGCGAAAGAGCCACTTCAAATGCGATTTCCGAGATCGCAGAAGTACTGGCCGCTTATAGCGACTCGCTCGGCGCTCTTGCCTCTGACGAGCTCGTTAGCTATGACGACAATCTTAACGAAGTCGCATCCGAACTAAAAAAAATCAAGGGCGCCTCTCCGGAAAAAGTTGACGCAATCAAAACTCTTTCAGCAAAAATTGCATCAGCGACGACTAACGCCTATCGACAGAAGCAAATTGTAAAATACATATCAGAAAGTAACGATGCAGTAGTTTCGGTTTCCGACACATTGGCATCAGTCATTGAGCAAAATTACTCCTTTGCAATTTCTCTAGAAATTGATGCTTGGAGTGACAGCTATCGTAAAGTAGAAATAGTTGAGCGTGATGCTCACCCCTTAGCGTGGGACGCCTTTGCGACAAGCAAATGGCAGGAGAGAGAGAATCTGGAGAAAAAACAATCTGCCGCCACTGCTTTGGCAGACAGCATCAGAAAAATCGGCTCAACACATGCAAAATTAAAAAAAGATGCAGAACATATTACCGGCGATGAGGTTTATGCATCGGTCAGATCCTTTATTAGCGATGTCAAACCAGCCATTAACCAGGTTAAGGCAGCCTATACTGAAAAATAGAGGTCTTCACAATGAGCATTACTATATCTTCAGAAAATATTCTCGCTTTGAGCCGGGCATATCATGATTTATCTACGGGCTTGGGAAACTACAGATTTGACCACTGGAAGACTCTGTCCGACGATGAGCGTAAAGATCTGGAGGACAAACAGTGGACTTTATTTAACCTCTCCAGCGACCTGAACGCCCAATCCGCGTTATTAGCGTTGAGCGCTACACACGAAGATATAGAAACTCTACAAAAATGCACCAAAGGCATGAAAAAAGCCGCCCAGACCATAGAAGACATTAAAGACGCCATTACTATCGCGAGTAAAGCTATCGCTTTAGGCGGAGCATTTTATCTAGCAATGTCTACAGGCCAGTTGAGCGTCGCCGTGATAGCGGCAAATGAATTGATCGCGCAGATGTCGAATTAACACCTATGCATCACCTCGACCGGAGTGAGCTGACATCATGATGTATCGCCCTAGAACGCCGTGAACTACTCCGTGTCACTTAAAGCCGGTGGGGGAGATGCGTGGTTCATCTCAAAAACGCTCAGCAGTCGTGAGACTTGACTCCAGAACCACGGGCATACGCCTCATTGCCCCACTCGATAATCGATAGGCATCGCCAGCAATATCCCGCGAACCTGTCAAATCTGTAATCCCCGCCTCAGTTTTCTGAAAGGCTGCGCTCGTTAGTCTCGGCGTCAACTACACGTTGACGGACCGGGAACAACGGCATGCATTCCACTACTTCAAGACGCACCTTCGTGAAGGGACTGGCCGCCGGCGGGTTGCTCGGCGGCCTCGGTTTATGGCACACGCCTGTCTGGGCGGTCACCAGCCCCGGCGAAACTCAGGTCCTGGCGGGTACCGATTTCGACCTGTTGATCGGCGAAACTCCAGTCAACATCACCGGCAACCCGCGCACCGCCATGACCATCAACGGCGGCATTCCCGGCCCGTTGCTGCGCTGGCGTGAAGGCGACACCGTCACCTTGCGGGTGCGCAACGCACTCAAGGACGACACCTCCATTCACTGGCACGGCATTTTGCTGCCGGCCAACATGGACGGCGTGCCGGGGTTGAGCTTCCACGGCATCGAACCCGGCGGAATGTACGTCTACCAATTCAAAGTTCGGCAAAACGGTACTTACTGGTACCACAGCCATTCTGGCCTTCAGGAACAGTCCGGCGTCTACGGCCCGTTGGTGATCGACGCCAAAGAGCCGGAACCCTTCCAGTACGACCGCGATTACGTGGTGATGCTGACCGACTGGACCGACGAAGACGCGGCCGGTCTGATGAAGAAGCTGAAAAAACAGTCCGACTACTACAACTACAACAAACCCACCGTGGGGGATTTCATCCACGACGTCGGCGAGAAAGGTTGGGGCGCGACGGTCGCGGATCGAAAGATGTGGGCCGAGATGAAGATGAACCCCACCGACCTGGCCGACGTCAGCGGCGCCACTTATACCTATTTGATGAACGGCCAGGCGCCGGACATGAACTGGACCGGTGTGTTCCGGCCTGGTGAAAAACTGCGCCTGCGCTTCATCAACGGTTCCGCCATGACCTACTTCGACGTGCGCATTCCCGGCCTGAAAATGACCGTGGTGGCAGCGGATGGATTGCACGTCAAACCGGTGAGCGTCGACGAGTTTCGTATCGCGGTGGCGGAGACGTTCGATGTGATCATCGAGCCGACACAAGAGGCCTACACCCTCTTCGCCCAGTCAATGGATCGCACCGGTTATGCGCGCGGCACGCTGACCGCGAAGGCCGGGTTATCCGCGCCAATCCCTGCGCTGGACCCTCGCCCGCTGGTGACCATGGATGACATGGGCATGGGCGGGATGGACCACGGCAGCATGGGGGATATGGCGGGCATGGATCACAGCAGCATGGCGATGCCGGGCATGCAATCTCATCCAGACACGGAAAAAGACAACCCGCTGGTGGACATGCAAGCCATGACCACGTCGCCAAAACTCGACGACCCGGGATTGGGCCTGCGCAACAACGGGCGACGAGTCCTCACCTATTCCGACCTGCGCAGCACTTTCGAAGACCCGGACGGCCGCGAGCCCGGTCGCACCCTTGAGCTGCACCTCACCGGCCACATGGAGAAGTTCGCCTGGTCGTTCAACGGCGTGAAATTTTCCGATGCCGAACCGCTGCGCCTCAAGTACGGCGAGCGGGTTCGGGTGGTGCTGGTCAACGACACGATGATGACCCACCCCATCCACCTGCACGGCATGTGGAGTGATCTGGAAGACGAGAACGGCCAGTTCATGGTGCGCAAACACACGATCGACATGCCACCGGGTTCCAGGCGCAGCTACCGGGTGACCGCCGATGCGCTTGGTCGCTGGGCCTATCACTGCCATCTCCTGTACCACATGGAAATGGGCATGTTCCGTGAAGTTCGCGTGGAAGAATGAGGCGCTCATGACCAGACTTATCCCGATTTCTTTCGCGCTCATGACTGCGGGCCTGCCGCTCTCATCGGCCATGGCCGCCACCCCCGACATGCAGGGCATGGACCACAGCCAAATGACCGGCATGGACCCCAGCCAGATGCAAAGCATGGACGACTTCCAGATGCAGCCCGCCGCGCCGACCGAAAGTCGCACGCCGATCCCGGTGCTGACCGATGCCGACCGCGCCGCCGTGTTCGTCAGCCCCGGCGGCCACAATGTGCATGACAGCGCGCTCAACTATTACTTCCTTGCCGACAAACTCGAATGGCAGGACGCCGACGACGCCAGCACGCTCGCGTGGGATCTCTCCGGCTGGGTCGGCGGCGACATCGATCGCCTGTGGTTGCGCTCCGAAGGCGAGCGCAGCAACGGCAAGACCGAAGACGCCGAAATCCAGGCCCTGTGGGGCCACGCGATTTCCCCCTGGTGGGACGTGGTGAGCGGCGTTCGCCAGGACTTCAAACCCGGTGCCCCGCAAACCTGGGCGGCATTCGGCGTACAAGGCATGGCGCTGTACAACTTCGAAGCCGAGGCCACTGCGTTCATTGGCGAAGCAGGTCAAACCGGCGCGAGGCTGGAAGGCGACTACGACATTCTGCTGACCAACCGGCTCATCTTGCAGCCGACGGCCGAACTGAATGCCTATGGCAAAAACGACCCACAACGCGGCATCGGCTCCGGCCTGTCCAACACCGAAGCCGGCCTGCGCCTGCGTTACGAAATCCGCCGAGAGTTCGCGCCTTACATCGGTGTGACCTGGAACCGCACGTACGGCAAAACCGCCGATTACGCCGCTGATGAAGGCGAAGATCGCAGTGAAACGCGCCTCGTCCTCGGCGTTCGACTGTGGTTCTGAATGCATCAAATCAAAATCAAAATCAAAAAAACAACCGCTTAAAGAGGCCTTGCATGCGCACCATCAAAATCACCGCTATCACCCTCGGACTGCTGATGAGCACACTCGCTCAAGCGCACCCGAAACTGCTCTCCTCCACCCCCGCTGAAGGTGCCGACGGTACGTCGCCGAACACCATCGAACTGCACTTCTCCGAAAACCTCATGACCCAATTCTCCGGCGCAAAACTGGTCATGACCGAAATGCCCGGCATGGCCCACTCACCGATGCCGATGAAAGCCAAAGTCGCCGCTGGCAGCGACCCGAAAACCATGCTCATCACCCCGCTCTCGCCACTGCCCACGGGCAGCTACAACGTCGAATGGCGCGCGGTGTCTTCGGACACGCATCCGATAACCGGCAACGTTTCGTTCAAAGTGAAGTGATTGATGAGCGAGTCGTTCAGCGTTGCCCTGCGGTTTGTGTTGTATCTGGACTTGATGTTGTTGTTTGGCATAGCGGCATTCGGGTTGTACAGCCTGAACGGACGGGAACGGTTGTCCGGGGTGGTATTGCCGTTTCGGTCGATGCTTGCGGGGGCGGCGATGCTGGGTGTGTTGCTGTCTGTCGCGAGCATGGTGGTGATGGCGAGCGCCATGAGCGGTGAAACGGACTTTACCGAATTGCGCCCGCACATCGAGATGATGGTGCTGGAGACGGACGTCGGGTTGGCCTGGGTGGCGCGAATCGTTGCGCTGACTGTCTGCGGTCTAGCCATGGCGCTCAACACTCGCGCACCCGACTTGAGCTTGCTGATTGCCTCTATTGCCGGCGGCATCGCCCTCGCTTCCCTGGCCTGGAGCGGACACGGAGCAATGGACGAAGGCAGCCGGCGCATTTGGCATTTCACCAGCGACATCCTTCATTTGTTGGCGGCAGGTGCCTGGCTTGGCGCGCTCGTGGTGTTTGCGATGATGGCGAAGATTAATGCGCTGCAATCGCAAGAGCCCGTCAGGCTGCTGGCTCGTGCGGTTGCACGATTTGAAACGGTGGGTGCGGTGATCGTCGTCGTCATTTCGGTGACGGGAGTCGTGAATTACCTGTTCATCGTCGGCCCCAAACTGGATGACGTTTTACTCAGTACTTACGGGATTTTGCTGTTTATCAAAGTGGCACTGTTTGCCGGGATGCTGGTGCTTGCTGCCTTGAACCGGTTTCACTTGGGGCCTTTTTTGGAGCAGTCGTTGCGGGACGGGCAGTATCGAGTCGCGGCAAAGGCGTTGCGGCGCAGCGTGATCCTGGAATTGGCAGCCGCCGTGTTGATTTTGGGATTGGTAGCGTGGCTGGGGACGTTGAGCCCTGAAGTAGAGACGAGCAATCTTTAGCAAATCAAGTTCTACTCTGAGTCCCAAATCCATCATGGAAGCCGGACAACAATGAAACACATAAGCAGCACAATCATGCTCGGGGGCTTACTCGCTCTATCGTTTGGCGTTCAGGCAGAACCTTCGCACCTGGACAGCGTCATTCAACAAGGCCAACTACGGGTTTGTACGACAGGCGACTACAAACCCTACACCTACAAAGCCGAGACCGGTGAATACTCAGGCATCGACATTGCCATGGCTCGTTCACTGGCGGACAGCCTGGGCGTCAAGGTTGAATGGGTGCAGACCACTTGGAAAACCCTGATGCCCGACTTGCTGGCGGGCAAATGCGACATCGGCATGGGCGGGATCTCGGTCACGCTGGAGCGGCAGAAAAAAGCCTTCTTCAGCAGCACGCTGGATGTCGACGGCAAGATCCCGCTGGTGCGCTGCGAAGATCAGTCGCTGTACCAGACCGTGGAGCAAATCAACCAGCCTTCAGTTCGTCTGGTTGAACCGGCCGGTGGCACTAACGAAGCCTTTGTTCACGCCCTCCTGCCCAAGGCGCAATTGAGCCTTCACGACAACGTGAGCATCTTCCAGGAGCTGCTGGACAAGAAGGCGGACGTGATGATTACCGATGCGTCGGAAGCGCTTTACCAGCAGAAACTCAAACCCGGTTTGTGCGCGGTTAACCCGAGCCGGTTTATGCAGTATGGGGAAAAGGCCTACCTGCTGCCGCGCGACGACATCACCTGGAAGTTGTATGTCGATCAGTGGCTGCACCTGGCCAAGGTGACGGGCAACTACCAGAAAGTCCTGGGACAATGGATAGCAACGCCCGAAGCTAAATAACCCGCAACCTGCCACGCCCCCCCTGTAGCAGCTGGCGAAGCCTGCGTCCGACTGCGCAGCAGTCGCCAGCCCTCAAGTAAAACGCAAAACGGCGGAAACACTTCCGCCGTTAATCAATCATCGTGCAACAACCCCGAACTGTACTCGCCAAAGCTGTTGCCGAGCGCACTGCCATGGAAATTCATCTTACCGGGATTGTTGGTGGGTCCCGGGCCAAAGCCGGCAGAGGGCACGGATTCTTCCGAATAATTGCTCTGGGTGCTCACACCCGAACAGGCGCTCAACAGCAACGCACCACCGATCAGCACGACTTTGAACAGTTTCGAGATCATTTTCAGTTCCCTCTATGGGATGGGATGCAAGCGCGGTGATACGACCTTAAGTGGTCATCCTAGACTGCCATTTCGCCGGGCATCATGAAACTTTGCGCGCCGACAGCATTGGTTCAGCTTCGGCGGCCCGGGAGGTGAAAAAGGGTCGTTCAACGGTAGCAGAACGTTACAAAGCAGCCTCGCCAACGGGTGACCTCGTCCAGCCAGATGACATCACACGTTGCCGTCGGTGCTTTGGTCCATGCGGGCCACGTGCGACTTATTTGGGCTGACGTCACCCTTACTCTTTTCCGAGACACGATGAATGAAGCAATGGCGAACATGGATACCTGTATTGATGCTGCTGATCTTGACGGGCTGCACAACGTCGCCACCCAAGGACCAAAACAACCTCTGCAATATTTATCGTGAATACCCTGACTGGTACGAAAACTCGCTGGAGATGCAGGAAAAGTGGGGCACGCCTCAACATGTGGCGATGGCAATCATGAAGCAGGAAAGCAGTTTTGTTGCCGATGCGCTCCCCCCTCGCGACTACCTGCTGTGGGTCATCCCTTGGGGTCGAGTCAGCTCCGCCTACGGCTATGCGCAAGCGCAAGACCCCGTGTGGGGCGAGTACAAAGACGGCACCGGCAATGGCGGTTCGCGCGACAACTTTGATGACGCAATCATGTTCATCGGCTGGTACACCACCGGCACTCAGCGCCAACTCGGGATCTCCAAATGGGATACCTATAACCAGTATCTGGCGTACCACGAAGGACGCGGGGGATATCGCAACGGCACCTATCTCAGCAAGCCCTGGCTAATGCAGGTAGCGCGCAAAGTAGAACAACAATCACAGAACTACAGCTCGCAGCTCAAGCAATGTCGCCAGGAACTTGAGGATGATCGCAGCTGGTTTTTTTGAGCTGCGTACATGCCTAGTGTCCAGCCCTGAAATAGGTGTAACAATATTTCAGGGCTGAAAAAATCAAAAAGCCTCAACCGGCTTCTTAGCCGCCTGAATAATCTTATTCGCCTCTAACCGCGGAAACGAAAACCGAATCAACACCCCCGCGTCAGCCCCCTCTCCCGCAAGCACCAACTCAGCAGATCTCGTATTCTCAGGCGATGCGTTCAACGCGCCAACCGCATTCGACTGTCCTTTGGCACTCACACCTTCCAAAAACGTATAGGTCAGACTCCCGGAGGTCAGCGCGACCTGTTCGAAGTTAGTTAACTTCGCTGTCAACTCGTCTTTGCTACTCACTTTTTTCGCAACTTCGACCACGTCCAGCATCGACTTATCATCGGTCATGGAAACCAACGTGAATGTCTTGGAAAGCCCTGCGATGGCTTTGCCATACAAATCCTGATCGAACGGGCTGATCAACGACACCATGATCAGCTTGTCTCCCGAGAACACCAACGCCACGGTGAATTTCTCTTCCAGGAAATCGACGTCGTCGATGCACCTTGCCGTCCCGCCGACATCTTCGGAGCAGTCGTAGTAACCAGTGGCTTCGGTGTAGTTCGCGAGGGGGGATTGATAGACGTAATTCTTGAAGAGCTTGTCTTCGGCAGCTGCGCCTTGCGCAAATAGAAAAATGATGGCGGTGACTAAAGCAAATGACGCAATTTTCTTCAACATGGGATCCTTCCTCGAACGGCTTTGTAGTTAGTAGCCATATGCTATCAGTCCGCGTAAATGCTGTCTCGCCCATTACCTCCAGTAGATTTGCCAATGGCAGCCGGAGATATAGCCGCAGGACTCGCCTCAACCCAACAGATCCATTCCTGATAAACTCCCGTCTTTCGCCCCACCGATTCCAGACCGCCAATGCCCCCAATCACCGCCACACCCGCCCCACTTTCCCGCCGCTTCTCCGTCGCCCCGATGATGGATTGGACTGACCGCCATTGCCGTTTTTTCCTACGCCTATTGTCGAAAAACGCCCTGCTCTACACCGAAATGGTCACCACCGGCGCGCTGCTCAACGGTGATCACGATCGCTTCCTGCGTCACAACGAAGCCGAGCACCCGCTCGCCCTGCAACTCGGAGGCAGTGTCCCGTTGGACCTTGCCGCCTGCGCCCGCATGGCACAGGAGCACGGTTACGACGAGGTGAATCTGAATGTCGGCTGCCCGAGTGATCGGGTGCAGAACAATATGATCGGCGCGGTGCTCATGGGGCATCCGCAGTTAGTGGCTGATTGTGTGAAGGCGATGCGTGATGCGGTGTCGATTCCGGTGACGGTGAAGCACCGCATCGGTATCAATGGGCGGGACAGTTACGAGCAACTGTGTGATTTCGTCGGCACAGTGCGGGATGCCGGGTGCACGAGTTTTACCGTGCATGCGCGAATTGCGATTTTGGAGGGGTTGTCGCCGAAGGAGAATCGCGACATTCCGCCCCTGCGTTATGACGTGGCAGCGCAGTTGAAGAAGGATTTTCCGGACCTGGAGATTATTCTCAACGGCGGGATCAAGTCGCTGGAAGCCTGCCATGAACATTTGCAAACGTTCGACGGCGTGATGCTGGGCCGCGAGGCTTATCACAATCCTTATGTGATGGCTGAAGTGGATCAGCAACTGTTTGGCAGTACGGCACCGGTGATCACTCGGGCCGAGGCGCTGGCGCAGTTGCGGCCATATATAGCGGCGCACATTGATGCGGGCGGTTCGATGCACCACATCACTCGGCATGTGCTGGGGCTGGGCACCGGGTTTCCGGGGGCGCGCAAGTTTCGGCAGCTGTTGTCCGTGGATATTCACAAGGCCAAAGAGCCTTTGGCGTTGCTGGATCAAGCAGCGGAGTTACTTGAGGGACGTTAACGGTTAGCCGTCTGGATTTACGAAAACCAGGCTGTATGTCTTCAGCCTGGTGCACGTATCAGAGTGCTGCCGCTTCAGTCCAGTTAACCCAACCGAATACCCACGTTGCCAGAATCAACAAACCGAATGCGATCCGGTACCAGGCAAATACAGCGTAACTGTGGCTGGCGATGAACTTGAGCAAGCCGCGCACAGCAATCATGGCGAAAAAGAACGCGGTCACGAAACCCAAGGCAAACACCGGCAGGTCGCCGGCCTGGAACAGTTCCCGATATTTGTAGCCTGAGTAGACCGCGGCACCGACCATGGTTGGCATTGCCAGGAAGAACGAAAACTCGGTTGCGGCCTTGCGTGACAGCCCAAACAGCAGTCCGCCAATAATGGTCGATCCAGAACGTGAGGTGCCCGGGATCATCGCCAGGCATTGGGCGAAGCCGACTTTAAGGGCGTCGGTCCAGCGCATATCATCAACGTGATCGACATACACCACATGTTCTCGTCGCTCAGCCCACAACATGATGATGCCGCCCACTACCAATGCCACCGCCACGGTGATTGGATTAAACAGATATTCATGGATCTTATCGGCGAACAACACGCCCAGGACAACGGCCGGTAGAAAACCGATCAATAAGTTCAAAGTAAAACGTTGTGCATTACGTTGAGTCGGCAAGCCTGTGATGATCTCGAGGATCTTGCGACGAAACTCCCAGACGACCGCGAGTATGGCGCCCAGTTGAATAATGATATTGAAAGCCATCGCTCGTTCGCCGCCAAAATCGAGCAAGTCTGCAACAATAATTTGGTGCCCAGTACTTGATATGGGCAAAAACTCCGTCAGCCCTTCGACCACCCCTAAAATCAATACCTTTACGGTAGTCAAAAAATCCATTGCTCCCCCTCATCGTCAAAAGCACACACTGACGTGCTTTTTAATGTATCGCCAAGGAGAAAGTAAACCGCATCCACTCCAAAATTAAAACCCAATGTTAATAATTGTCCAGCGCCACAAATAACATACTCGATGTTATGTATCGGCACAAAGTGGATAGATCATGACTGAAGAAAAACTCAAACTAACCAATTAAGCAATCACGCAATGGTAATTCATAGCACCCCAACAACAATCCAAGTAACAGCAGCATTAACCGACCCCATAGCGAATCGATCTGAAAATGCAGGACATCACAGCAAAAGATGGCACAATGACACTCTCTCCTCAATCGTCACCTCCCACACACGAGCGCAAAGATTCACGTCCTCCTCACCAGCAATGTTAAAAAAAACTATGCCGTCCGCTAGGAAAACCAATGAAATGTTACCAATTGTCAGTCACAAATGAGAATTGGTGCTTTAACATTCAAATGTCAGCACCCAGCCGAGTCAAAGCATGATGCTTACAAGGAAAATAACGACTACCAGTCACAACCATACAAAGGAAATGACCGGTATTCTCACCATCGGACGGACCCATACGTTAGTGGAGAGCTTTAAGACTTTAGTAGTACACCACGTCACCGATGATATATCCGTTGATACGATGTGCTACAGCAACCCCTTCAAACAAAACAAGGACCTCCACTCGTATCGCGCAGTTTTTATTGTCATTGACAGCCCTCAGGCGTTTGCTGAAAGCCTCACCCTGGTTGAAAACATTCGCGCCGGTAACCATGCACTTATTATTGTAGTTGCCATCACCGGAAAAGGCACCTTCAACAAGATGAAATACTATCTTGCCGGCGCCGATCACTGCATTAAATTTGACACTGTAACTGAGGAAAACCCGGACGTGATTTCCGAGTTTTTTAATAGCGCCGAATGGAAAAAGCAGCATAATCTACTCCTGGATCCGACTCGCATGTGTCTGATCGGAGACTGTAAAAAACTAGATGTTTCGTTTTCTGAAATGAAAATTCTTGAAGCATTCTCCGAAACTAAAAACCAAATATTGAGCCATGATGAAATCGCCATAATCATGGGCCTCAATATAACTTTTTATGATCCAAGGGCCTTGGAAAAGTCCATTAGCCGCCTTCGCGGAAAAATAAAAGGCCTGTATGGCACGAACGCTATTCAAAGTATTCGTGGTCATGGATATCGTTTAATCAGGGGTCTGATCTCGACCGCCTGATGATTAATGTGCAAGGGAGTTACTGCTGTATGAACGCAACGGGAAGCGTGTCTCACGTCAATCGTGCAAGTCATTACTTGTCTCGACAACTGATCCTCGCTCGCGATGACTGCCCATTTGGCAGTGAGATCAGAATACAACTTGACGACAGTCAGGTTTCGCCTACTCGTGCATCCTGTACGCCACCGCTGCATCAGATGAGTGGCATCTACAGTGAAGTACTCATGCATACTCGACTGATTGCCTTCTCGCTAAAAGATCAAAATGCCACTAGCGAAAACAAGTACTTAAGCCGACGTTTTGTATGCGTAGCACAATCAGATCTCACCAGTGCGGCCCTCACCGAAGAGTTGATACAGTGCAACGATGCGCTGCGCAATTTCGGTCAGACATTGGCTATCGCTCTCAATGAGCTGCCTCTTTCGGCGATCAGCTTCACCGACAAAAAGAAAATCCTCAACAACGTATATCTGTTGAAAGATCACGGCATAGAAATCGCTTTCGATGGCTATAACATCCACGACGAAAGTATCGAAATCTTTACAACCCTGAATCTATTCGACTATATAAAAATCTCCCTTTCAACCCTAGACTCTGGCCTTAAACTGACTGGCAACCCCGAGTTATTCAATCGACTGCATGAACGTATGACCATGCTGACTCACACTACAAAAGTCGTCTTTATAGCTGACAGAGTCGAGCATGCCGCCAGCCACATATTGGCCCGTGCACTGCCCTTTGATTACTTCCAAGGGAGCCACTACTCCCCCGCCGACATACTTTTAAATTAAAACCGAGAGTGCACTTCAGGAGAGAAGACATGGAAAGCCGCACACCCCTCCCCAGAAAATATTTTGTCGTAGTTACTCATAGCCCGGCATTACAACTTGAGCTTGAGGAATTACTGTCAAGCGAGCGATACAACTCATTTGGCACGTCACAGGCAAAAATGTTTGTCGAAGGTGTTGTCATGCCCTCTTCCGCCCCTAAACTCATGGAATTCATTCCCCCTCACTTGGACAACATTGTCCCACCTGTTATTAAACACGATACGCAACGCATACTTTCGATGTTTGAATCCGAATGGCTAGTGGCTCATTCCGATTCTCGGTTTGACAACATCCATTCACTTGCAGTTGAAACCAGAGACACCCTCTCCAAAACGGCCAAACCGCACACCCCCTATGCAGATGCCTGGCGACTGAGCAATGGCAACGGCGCCTTAATCAAAGATGACATCGAGATTGTCTTGACGGGCCTGGAGGCCACACTGGTCAAAAGAATGTTGCACCATGACGATCGCGTGGTCAGCAAGGATGATCTTATTCGGAGCATTGGCAGAGAGCCCGAATATTATCGAGGTCTCGAAATGTGCCTTAGCCGATTACAGGAAAAGTTTAAAAATGCCAGCAATGGCGAGCGTCTTTTCCGCGCGGTCAGGAACCGCGGCTACTGCCTTATACAAAAAATCATTCGAGGAAAAGGCCTCAACTGAGCAAACATAACAACCAGACTGATCGTGCATTACAAAAATAAAAAGCACACTAGTCCCTCCTTGGCGCCAAAACAAACTCCTCTAGTAATACTCCGCCGCCCTCCGCACATTATCGACTATTTCTAACACTTTACCGTCCAGGCTAATGGACGCAGAAACTAACTACTCGTTAGAAGTCGTCAGACAGCCCTCCCCCCAATAATTTAACCTATTCACTGACGAGTACGCCGCACAGTGGCGTTTCGGTCGTCAATGTTTTGCCAACTTATAAAAATAATAACGCCTATTTCATCAACTTTGGCTGTTGTCTGTCGACGCGCAAATGGACGTATTTTGGGGATATCGCATGGTTAACAATCTTCGTATCAATCGAAATACCCACCTCAAAGGATTGACCTTCTGGGGACAATGGGCATTGGGTCAGGGCTTTGTTATTGCCCTGTTATTTTCATTGGTTTATTACAAGACCGGAACGGTAGAGTTTTATTATCGAGTGTGCGCAATTCTTACTGTGCTTGCCTCGGTTCCCGCCTATTCGTGGTGTGGTGTCTATGCAAAAAAGGATAACTACCTGACAGGCTTGGGACGATTGCTGATGGGGTGGTCAATGACCTTGGCCGCGTTAGCCTGTGTGGCGTTTATCTGTAAGGCTGACGAATTGTTTTCTCGTCAACTTATCCTGATATGGGCCGCATGCGGCTACATCGGGCAAGCCCTGCTGTACGTCCCACTGCACGGATTCTCGCAATACTATCGAAGGTCACTACAACGCGAGCATAAGACCCTGATCGTGGGTACTGGCGAGCTGGCGCTGGGACTGGCCAGGAACCTTCGTAGCCTGGAACACTCCCCACTCGTGGGACTGGTCAGCACGGATACCTCGCTCCCGCCGGGAATGGGTTCACCGCGTATTGTGGGTCCGCAAGAGCAACTGCTGGAATTGATCAAAGTCCATGACATCCGACGCTTGTACATTACGCTGCCCCTGAGTGAAGCGGCAAAAATCGAGGCCATGTATATCGATTTGCTGGGAGCTAACGTAGACGTGGTATGGGTGCCGGACTTGAATAGCCTGACACTGCTTAATCATTCTGTGAGTATCGTGGACGGCTTGCCGGCGATTTACTTGAATGAAAGCCCGTTGACCAGCCAGCCCACCGCTGCATTGAGTAAAAGCCTGCTGGAAAAGGGCGTTGCGCTCTTGGCCATTGTTCTGCTGAGCCCACTACTGTTGCTCATTGCCTTGGCCGTGAAATTCAACTCGCCTGGCCCGGTGTTCTTCAAGCAGGACCGTCACGGCTGGAACGGCAAGGTGATCCAGGTCTGGAAGTTTCGCTCGATGCGCGTGCACGATGATCATGAAGTAAAGCAAGCCAGTCGTAACGATTCACGGATTACTTCAGTGGGACGTTTTATCCGCCGCACCTCGATCGATGAACTGCCGCAACTGTTCAATGTATTGCAAGGCCAAATGGCGCTTGTCGGGCCACGTCCGCACGCCGTTGCACACAATGATTACTACTCAGGGAAAATTCTCGCCTACATGGCGCGCCACCGAATCAAACCGGGGATTACCGGGCTGGCTCAAATCAACGGTTGCCGCGGCGAGACCGACACCCTCGACAAGATGCAGAAACGCGTCGAGATCGACCTCAAGTACATCAACAATTGGTCGTTGTGGCTGGACCTGAAGATCCTGGTGAAGACGCCCTTCACCCTGCTGTCTAAAGATATTTACTGATGGCTTGGTAGTTGGACACAGGCAAGCTCGACAAGGGGACGCAAGTCCCCTTTTTCGTGGGCGCCGATTGGGCTCTCTGATGGCCACTCAAGTACGACCAACCACCTCAGGGATTCCCGGGCTTAGTGTTGCATTGGTGTCTTGGGGGGAGATAGCGCAGAGAACTCTGCGCCACATCTTGCGGTTGATCCGGGTGCGATCTACAGCGCTGATTGCCCTGTAGATCGCCCGCAGTCACTCAGTGATCTTGTCAAAGTTGCGGTAGAACAGATCGGTGTCACGGCTATCGGTCATGGCGTGCAACGAGTAACTGCGATTGAGCCGTGCACCACCGTCCCGGGTCAGTGGGGACCAGACGATATTGGCGCGACGCATCGTCGACATACTCATCATTTCGTCGAACGGTATGGAGATGTAAATGCCCTTGTCGAAACTGCCCTCGCCGTATTCCTCACTCGTTGCGGTGGTCAACGTGGCCCAGGCCCCGAATCGCACACCATTGGCGAACTCCCGTGACAGATCGACCGTAGCGCCCCAATCCCGCGCCAGGTAACGACCGACACTGACAGCCGCCTGAGCCTCGAAAGGCAAGTCGGTATAACCGGTGATGTGGCCCGTAACGGTCGAGTAATCCCGCAGGCCGAAGCCTTGGTCAAACTCGCGCTGACGCACGAAGTTCAGGTCCGCGCCGACAGACCAGCGCTGCCCCATTGGACGAAACAGTACCTCACCGCCAACGCCGGCAAACATCGACTCCAGGTAGCCGCCATAGACCATGCCATACAGGTCTTTATCCAGCCGTTCAGCGTGATTGAGTTGGAACGTCGGCATGGTGACATCCGAGGTCGTCAGGTACTTGCGCAGGTCCGTCCTCACCCGGGGTAAACCACTTGGCGCGTCGTAGGTGAAGTGATCGTAGTTGTTGGCCAGATTGGTACTGAGCAGGCCACTCCACCAGATATTGCGCGTGAAGCGGTACTCGGCGTCCACATCGGCAGTCAACTGATAGAGCAACCCATCAGGGCCGCCCACGTTCTGTTTGTAGCCCAGCCCGATGCCATATTTGAATGGATCGAGCGCCCCGGTATAGAGCGTGGTCTCCGTGCGCGGGAGCGGGTTATTGACCTCAGTCGCACGGTGCAGACTGTGCAATGGCTCCTCATTGTTGACCACCTCGCGAAAGGTCTCGCGAGGCACACTGGTTTCGTCCAGCGGCATGTCGTAGCGCTTGTTGACCACGGTAAACCAGTCGATATCGTCGTTAACACTGTTGTCCAGAATCCGGCTGGCCCGGCCGACGGCTTTTGCCGAATAGAAATAATTCGACTGTTCGCCGTACACCAATAACTCTGAGCCGCGCTGGGCAATGCGCTCAACGTTGTAGCCCGCATTTTTTTGCAGCCGTTGGGACACGTTGGCCCAGTTGACTTGATCCGGCGCAGTCGCGGGTGCATGCGCCGGCAGGCGCTCCGCTGGCGGATCGTAGGTCTTGGCCGGCGCCTTGCGGCTGACGAAGTTGGTGTGCAGGGTGATGCCGAACATGGCCGTATTGCCACGCTCCCAGCCAGCGCTTAGATCAACCGAATCGGTCAGCTTGAACACTGCGCCAATGTTGATGGGCGAGTCTTGCTTGATGTGGTTGTCCTTCGGCTCGTTTTTATAGTCGTTGCCTTCGTACTCGAGTTTGAGACTGAGCGGGTCCCAGGGCGTCTGGTAGGTCACGCCACCGAACAAAGAGGGTCGACCACGGAAGTAGGCGTTGGTATTGACGTCACCGGTGCCTTCGCTTTGTGGGCGGGTATTGAAGCGGTCATCCACCCAACCTGGCGGGTTTTCAAAATCGCCTCGATTCCCCAGATAGCCCCAGGCAACACCCGCGCTGAAATCAAAGTCGTCATAGCGCTTGTTCGCCACCACGTATTCGCTGGAAAACAGACCAGTACCACCGACGTCGCGAAAACCCACGGCCAACTCAGGTGCCCAGTGGCTTTCTTGCCAAAGGCGCAGCTTGACGTCCACAGCCTTGTCTTTATAGCTCTGGTCACCACTCAACGACTCGGGGCCATATTTACGGTTGGTGATCGCGGTATAGCGAAACGAGCCTTCCAGCCATTCAAATGGCTGCAGTGAAACGCTGTAACGACTATAGGGACTGGTTCGACTGGCATTCACGCTCAGCTCGCCGGCCGGCGCCATCCGGGCAGTCGGTGTCTGCATCAAGCCCACACCGCCAAAATCACTCTGAGTAAATCGCGGTTCTCCATGAACCAAACCACATGGCAACAACAATACCGCTGCAAAACGTAAATTCAAGGAACCACCTCAGCCAGTTGCGTGGCAAGAAATTCGGCCAACTGCTGATTCAGTTCAGGTATAGGCGGATTAAGATCATCGTTTTTGATAGGGACCAGGATTTTGCTGCCCGCGGCAGGCACCTGCCCGCTTTCGCGATTCCACGGCGCAATGCCGACCCGGCGGATAACGCCATCGGGCTGAATGATCCAGAGGTAATCGGCTTCAGCATCGGCAAGCGGTGCACACCCTTGCAGGTAGTCACGCGCTTCCTGCATGGGGCGATACGCGAGCCGGCACGGTTCGGCGACAGCACCCAGCACTTCAACCACACTGGAGCGCATCGGGTAGATCAGCCTGTCGCCGTCAGCGAGGCGGAAATTGCGAGCGAACCCGACCTCTACCGCGACCGGATCCAGGACGGCCACCTGGCGCCCCGTGACGGGCAAGTAGCTGACTTGCTCGTACATCCGCAACGCCAACGTCGCCCGGCTGGTTCGCTCCAGGAGCAACGCGGTACGTTGCAACACCTTCAAGTCGAACAAGACTCCGGCTTTAAGCCGAGTCTGCTCTTCGAGCAATGACCGTCGCAGCCACCCTGCCGCCATCCAGTAGCCTTCAGGATTGGGTTGCGCGACGCGGATCACGTCCAGCACTCGACCATCGGGTTGCAGTTCGACCACTCCCGGATTGCGCACGTCACCGCTGACGGTGACAGCTGCACTCACGCCGCCGGAGATCAACCACAGGCACGTCCATAACACCTTGGGAAACTTCAACGGACAGCCCTGCGTTCAGAGGTCAGTTGAACGATCGTCACCCTGAGTTGCGCTGTCAGTTGCTGCTCGCTCTGCAGGATGAAACCGTTATCCGGATTGACCCAATAATGATTGGTCGCGTGCAGTCCAATAAGCGGCGCATCAATATGCTCATCAACACGCATCACAGCGTATTCCTTGTCCAGAATCCTGATGGTTTCCATGGGGTGTCGCGTGAAGCGACTGTTCACGACAACACCCACTTCGTAGCCATGATAAAGATCGATCCAGCGCTGGCTGGTGTACCCATCGGGCAGCCGATGAAGCCCCTGTTTGAATGGCGAGACCGCTTCAAAACGGGTCCCGTCCAGATCCCCTCCGACGCCAAGACCGACACTGCGAATTGCCAGGCCATCGCGCAGCAACAACACCTGCTTGCCGGACGCGACCCAGTACTGCAAGTCACCTCGTTCACGCACCATCGCCAACACCCCTACGCCGGAAGGGGTGGTCAATTTGAGTTGGGGGTAGTGAACTTCGGCTACTTGAGCCGGGGTCAACTCCAGATCATCAGGTCCGCCGGCCACGGCTTTGAAGTTCGCCAGCGTGGCCTTCATCAGCGGATTACATCCACACAACAGCAACGCCGCCATCAAGCAGACGCTAACTCTCAACGCTCTCACAGTTGGACCAGACCTTATCGGTTGTTAGCTTCGCTTAAGTTGTTTTGTGCGGCAGCGCCAATGCCCAGAATCGCGGCCGAAGGCACCAATTGACTGATGAAGCGGTTCCAGCGGGTGACGTTGGCAGGTCCCACATAAACGATGTCCTGGGGGCGAACATCGAAGTGAGTGGCGAGTGCCATGGCGGCAGGCGACTCAGCTTGCAGCTGAAAGATTTTGGCGGGTTCTACATCGAGGTTTTCTACGCCCCTGATGACGTACACGGCGTTGCCGTTCGAGGTGGCCTGATTCAATCCCCCTACCGAACCTATAACGTCAGAAAGATTCATGGTGCGTGTCTTGAACGTCAACGCGCGTGGCTGATTGACCTCGCCCATTACATAAATCTTTTTGCTGTCGTTGTACGGCAGGTACAACTGATCGCCGCCTTTGAGGTAGACCTTTTGCAACGCCGCATCCTGTTGATTGAGCGCATCAAGGTTGAGCGGATACACCCGCCCGTTTCGCGTCAACAGCAACCCGGACAAGTCAGCATTCAGCGGGTCAATGCCGGCGGAACCCAAGGCTTCAACAACATTGAGCGGGGTGGTGGAAATCGCTTGAGGACCTGCTTTCAATACGGCGCCCGACACCACCACTTTCTGGCTGGCGAAACGCAACACGGCGACATCCACTTGCGGATCAGAGATGAAGGTCGACAACTTTTCTGCGATATCGGATCGCAGTTGCTGGATGGTTTTGCCGGCGGCCTGGACTTCCTTGATATAGGGGTAGTAGAGCGTGCCATCGGAACGGACAAGTCGTCCGTTTGCATCGATCTGCTGCTGCGCCCCTGAGGGTGCAGTCAACTCGGGGTGATCCCACACCGTGATGTACAAGACATCGTTATTACCGATGCGGTACTCGGCGGGTGCCGTCAGTAATTCCGCGGGCAGTGGCTTATCGATCTGTGCGGCCCTGTCCATGGCGATGAGCTTGGGGGTAATTGGAATCAGCTCGACCCGACTGCTTTCGCTGGCCCCTTCGCGAGTGATATCACTGGTGCTCAGATGTTGACCCGGCGAAAACATGCAACCTTGCAAAGCAATACTTGCCAGCATTAAAAAAGGAACACTACGAATCATAAAGGCACTACGCTATTCAAGGGCAAATACAAAACAAGATCGCCCAGTGTTAGCCGGGCAATCTCGTATTACACCTGCGAAATTTCTTAGTTACTGGTGCCGGTCGTCCCGGTAGTACCTGTTGTCCCGGTGGTTCCGCCATTGGAACTTCCACCACTGTTGGAGGCGGCCACGGCACCTGCAATCAGTGCGGTACTTGCCAGTACGGCTTGTCCAGCGGTCACGTCACCCAACACTTTTGTTTCCAGAGTGAGAGGTTCTTCTACGGCGAGTACCCAGCTGCTCATCATGGACAACAAGGCTATTACCATCATCTTTTTCATATCAAACTCCTTCCTGCAAGTTCTTTATATCTACGGACTTGCTGGATGGGTTTCCAGTCAATTTTCCCGACCATAAATAACATCGAAGCCTGATATAACAGTTCAGCAGAAAAACAGGCCGTTGAAGGCCCGCCCATCAGTTTCAATCGACGTATCCCCGGGGATGATTCGATTGCCAACGCCAGGTATCGGTCATCATCTCCTGCAAATTCCGTGTGGCCTTCCAACCCAACTCCTTCGCCGCTTTAGAGGGGTCGGCCCAACACTCGGCGACGTCGCCCGAGCGTCGCGGCATCATCCGATAAGGCACCGCTCGCCCCGACGCTTGCTCAAATGCCCGCAGTACTTCAAAAACGCTGTAACCATCGCCAGTGCCCAGGTTCCAGATATTGATCCCGGTGCGCGCCGAGATCGACTGCAACGCTTTGAGATGACCATCAGCCAAGTCCACGACGTGGATGTAATCGCGTACGCCGGTGCCATCGACGGTGGGGTAATCGTCACCAAATATCGACAACTCCTGCAGACTGCCGACGGCAACCTGGCTGATGTACGGCACCAGATTGTTGGGAATACCGTTGGGGTCTTCCCCCATTTGCCCACTTGCGTGAGCACCGATCGGATTGAAATAACGCAACAGTGCGATGCTCCAGCGCGGGTCCGCCGCACACAGGTCATGCAATACGTTTTCGATGATCAGCTTGGATTGCCCGTAGGGATTGGTGGGCGTGCCCGTCGGAAAGTCTTCACGAATCGGCATCTGCTCAGGCGCGCCATACACCGTGGCCGATGAACTGAATACCAACCGCAATACACCGGCCGCAGACATCGCCTGGCAAAGCGTAATGCTTCCGCAAACGTTGGTTTCGTAATACTCAAGCGGCTTGCGCACGCTTTCACCTACGGCTTTGAGCCCGGCAAAATGCAGAACAGCATCAATGGAGTGCTGCTGAAAAATCCGGTCCAGCAACGCTCTGTCGCACACGTCCCCGTGAATCATTAAGGCGGATTTTCCGCAAATGGCTTCAACCGCATGAAGGGCGGCATCAGAGCTATTGCAAAGGTTGTCCAGCACAACCACTTCGAAGCCTGCTTCAAGCAGCGCAAGAGTGGTGTGCGAACCGATATAACCGGTTCCACCCGTTACCAGAATCTTCATAGAGCGGTCCATAGTGGGGTATTGAAGTATTCAACTGCATGCCATATTTAAAGCAATTAGCGCACGCAAGAAATTGACGCCAACGACTTATTAGCACTTCACAAGAACCGACACTATTAATAGACACCGACTAAAACTAACCAAATACAGGCAGACCCGACAACTAATAACATTTACCCCATTCTGCACATGCCATTAATTGCCATCAAACCACGCCTCAGGTATTAAAGTACAACCATCGTAAAACATCCAAACTCATGGCCACCCTCTCCTGTGTGGCTGTGAACAATGACTTTCCAGGAAATATCTATGATTCGTAAATGCTTGTTCCCCGCCGCCGGCTATGGCACGCGTTTCTTGCCTGCAACAAAAGCAATGCCAAAGGAAATGCTGCCGATCGTCAACAAGCCTTTGATCCAATACGCCGTTGAAGAAGCACGGGACGCCGGTTTGCAGAACATGGCCATCGTTACCGGTCGGGGCAAGCGCGCACTGGAAGACCATTTCGATATCAGCTATGAACTGGAACACCAGATTCGCGGCACCGAGAAAGAAAAGTTTCTGGCCGGCACACGAGAGCTGATAGAAACCTGCACCTTCGCCTACACCCGCCAGGTCGAAATGAAAGGCCTGGGGCACGCGATTCTCAGCGGTCGCCCCTTGATCGGTGACGAACCCTTTGCCGTGGTGCTGGCGGATGACCTGTGCCTGAACCTGCAAGGTGACGGTGTGCTCGCGCAGATGATCAAGCTCTACAATAAATTTCGCTGCTCGATCGTGGCCATTCAAGAAGTCCCGCGGGATCAGACACACAAATACGGGGTGATCGCCGGCGAACTGGTTTCCGAAGGGATCTACCGCGTCAACAGCATGGTTGAAAAACCCGCCCCCGAGGACGCACCGTCCAATCTGGCAATCATCGGCCGGTACATTCTGACCCCCGACATTTTTGATTTGATCGCCGATACCCAGCCCGGCAAGGGCGGCGAAATCCAGATCACCGACGCGCTGATGAAGCAGGCGCAAGATGGCTGCGTGCTGGCCTACAAGTTCGAAGGCCTGCGCTTTGATTGTGGTGGTGCAGAAGGCTATATCGACGCCACCAACTTTTGTTATGAGCAGCTGTATCTCAAGGGCCTTTAACCAATCGGCTCAGGACACTCACCGCTCACCTTGCGGAGCCCTCCGTCACACTCTTTCATCCAGGCAGGCCACTATGACCACTGCAAAACGCTCGGTAGACACCGAACTGAAAGCGAGCAACTTCGGAATGATGGCCTGGCTGTCAAAAGCGCCATCGTTATCCTTCGACACTGCTGCCTGGCTGGGCACAACCCTGCTGGTTGAACGTATCGGGGTGTTCCCCTCTTCGGGCGATATCCATCGCCCGATCAGGGACCCGCTTTCCCTCCTGGCTCACCTGAAAAGTCTGTATGCCGACAAGGCCCTGGATATCGATGAACGCGAAGGGCTTAAAGTGATTTTCAACGATTGGCGATTCCGGGTTCGCATTCGCTACAACGACCCGGCGATCGTCATCAATGTTGAAACGCGGTGTGATCCCGAACTCATGCCTCTGAAAACCGCAGAACTGCTGAGTCAGCTGGAGCACTTTGAACGGTGAAGGATTACTTTGAAGCGGCACCACACGGCAATTCACCGACAAGCAGTCGATAGAAGTAATCGGCAATAAGCCGACCTCCCGAACCCGGGATGGGGTGAATCTTGTCGGGGCCGATCATGGGGGTCTGCCCGTCACTGGCGTAGCGTTTGAAGTCGGCACCGAACGCACACTGCAAACTCCAATAGGCGACGTTCTGCGAACGCGCCCATGGTTCAAGTACTTGGGCATAGTCCGACATCGGATAGGCACTGGAACGTGTTGTGTCCTGACGCAAGATCACATTGATGCTCGCTGCCGGATGAACCTCGCGAACCATCTGCACCAAGCCTTTCATGTTCTCAAGATAATCCTTGGGCTTAACGCCAAACCCCTGATCATTGCCGCCCAACATAATCAGGTAAACGTCTGCCGGTATCTTTGAAACGACGGCCTTCCACTGGGTCTGCCATTGGTTGTCGCTTTTAAAAAAGTCACCGGAGGTGGCACCTGAAGCAGCGAGTTTGGAGACCCTGATGCCGCCCCGGTCATTGGCCAGCCACAAGCCAAATAATGTCGGCGCACCTTTCACCACTTCGAGCCTTAGCGCCCAGTCAGCACTGGCGGGGACGCTTAGTTGCACTTCCTGAACACCGGCCCCCGCTATCGTCAATGGATGCCACGGGCCTGAAGGTGTCCACCGATACCTCATCTCGCTGGTTTTGCCGTTTCCCAAGTAGAGTAAGTTGGCGTGGGCAATGGACGTATCAATCGCAGCCGTCTGGCTGGAATCGATCTCAAGATAAGCACCCGCCTTCCCGGTAACAGTGCGACTGTCCGGGCTCGCTTGCCCAAGACTGGAAACGCTCCAATCACCACCGAAGTACTGCTGATTGCTGCGGGTGTACTTGAAGTTCGTACCGCCGAGCGCTACGCCGTGGTTAAACCCGACATAACCAGGCCCGGCGAAACCAAAGTCTTTCGCCAAGCGTTGAGTGAGGCCATTCAGATAAAAGTTCTGCCCGGCGCTATAGCTGTCGCCAATCACCGAGATGTCCAGCACCATCCCCGCTTTACCCTTGCCCAGTCCGGCAAGCGGTTCGCGTGAGCTTCTCACCTCGATGACCGGAGCCGGGACAGGACGCACATCATCGACATAGACCATTGGCTCATCTATCTATCAGGAAACCTGCTTTGGTGTTCAGGTGCGAGACACCTTCAGACCTTTCGCCGGGGTCTTTTTGCTGATCGCACGTTCGCCCAAAAACAAAGTCGATGTGATGGCGAAACGGCTGAAAACATTCGACAGCACCACGGGCCCCAACAATCCGAACAGCACACCGCCAACAACCAAAACGCTTTCATCGGTGACACCCAAACGACGTAACGCGACCCGTGAACTGCCCGCAAACAGAACGTGAAAGAGGAAAATCGCGTAGGAATATCCACCGAGCCAGATCAGCGCTTTCGAGCGCATGTCACTCGACAACAACGCGATGCAGGAGGCACAGCCAACGAGCAATCCGACAAGGCTTCTGCGATCGACAATGAACTCGCGATCCACGGCGGCAATGTAGAGCAGTGCGACCGATATCAAGACGAACACGACGGGCCCGATCACTTTCAGGGACTGCTTTAACTCATTGACCTTTTCGTGGCAAATCATCCCCGTCACGAAGAACGGCAGCAAATAGATGGCGCCATTGATGCCAAAGGCATCGACTGGAAAAAGCGGCATCAAGAACACCGCTGCGGAAAACAAAAACAACAGGTACAACCGTGTCGCCGTCTGCAACCAGCCGCGCCACTGAAGAAATCCGACAAACATAAAGATGATAAAAACCGCCTGCAAGAACCAGAAGTGGTTAATCGGCACGTAAAACGACAACAAGGCGTCTATTAACCCGAAGTCGTTGTTTACCCCCGGCCCGACAACCTGCAGCACCGAAAATGGTATACCGACAAAAAACAATGGCACGATCAATCTTCTTACCTTGCCACGCCAGTAAGCGGAAAAGTCGTTGCCTCTGATTTTGTAAATCGAATAGATGTAGCCCGATATAAAAGTGAACAACGGCATCCGGACGTACACCATCGAATCGGCCAGGATTCGAAAAGGTGATCCCAGGTCGATTTTCAATCCGCCGCCTAATGGCCCTATCACGTGATAGAGCACCAGCAGCAGGCATGCCAGCCCTCTGAGTGTTTCTATTTCCAACGACTTCTTATTGCTTTGCATAAACCACAAACCTCAGTTCAAGACGCTTGATTCAAGCGACTCAGGTTTTTTTGAGCGCAACTGCAACCCCAGCCCCACAAACAGAACCGGAACCACCATGGAGAAATGTCGGGCAAACGATCCGAAGTCAGGTTCAAACAGGCCCTGCACCAATAAAAAGGACAGCGGAATAGCGATAAGCTCTTTGACTTTGGGTTCGATGATTGAGCCCTTGTAGTGACTCGACGTCATCATTTTGAACATCAGCAACGAGGTCATCATCATCAGGACGACAAAGATGATCTGCCCCAGGCCGGAAAGAAGGATTAACTCCACCGGGAAAGACAACCTGAAAAAGATGCTCATCGAATCCACGGCCTGCGAAACGAAGTCGCCGCCGTTAATCCACGACACAATCAATGACTTTGAGCCCTCTTCGCCCAGTGTGCGCTGCTCGTTACTATTGGCTCGAATGGACGAAACCGAATAGCCGGCGAGCATCTGAATCGCTGTCGCGATGGCCAAATAGAACGTGAACAACATCAGGAAAAAGCTGAAACGTGACACACGCTTCTTCATGACACACACGCCAACCCAGACCAGCGAAAACAGTATCCAGTAGGGTCGAACCAAGATGCCGTAAAACAGCGCAGAGAGAAAAAAGCCCACTCTGTATTGCTTCGAAAATGAAAAAACCAGGATGGTAATCATCGCCACCGAAACAATGATTTCCTTGGTCAGGTTATCGAGAAAGAACGACCTGACCACCCCCCACAGACACAGGGTCAGAAAAATCGTCAGCGGTATTCTTCTGAAGATAAAGATCGGGATAGACGTGAGAAACAAGTTGCACATCATCCCGTAGGCCCAGGCATTGTCCAGATTGATGCCGGTGGGACGTAGCACGTAAGCAGTGCAATCGTAAGAAGACCGGTCTGGCGAAAAGGGATTCCAGAAATTGCAGTAGTCTGAACGAGCGTATGACGACCACAACGTCATCGCATCCGGGCCCGGTTCTCGGTGAACCAGCAGCGGCATTGCTACGGACAGAAAAAGACCGCACATCAAAATCAGGAGTGAGATCGACGAATCCAGCTTTGTACCGCGAAATTCTATGGAAGGCAGAGATAAAGCCATTACAACGCCCCCTTCGCCTGGGCAAACCTGGCCAGCAAAGCAATAACGACCAGCTGCACCGTAATCGAGAAAACGTTCCCCCAGGCCGCCCCATAAATTGAATAGTGTTTAATAAGGACATAGCTGACAGGCAGTGAAATCAGCAGGCAGATCACCGCACTGGCCAACGACACCCGATTGTTCTTCGAAGCAATAAGACCTCCCCATACGATGTCGCCGACTGCTCGCAGCGCAAACGAGAAAATCAGGATGCACAAAACCCCGTTATCCGGACGCGGAACTGCCGCGTCCACATAATCCAGCACGACATTAAAGAAGGCATAAATCAGCACAGCAACTGCGCAGGAAACAACCAGGGAACGCAACACCCATTGATTGAAAAAGAGTTGGCGGACCGTCAGTGCCTGTTGATTATTCTTATAACGCTTGGCGAGTACCGGAATGCCAACGACGGCAACAACGGCAAAAGACAGCGCTTGCAACGTGTTAGCGGCAGACCAGGCATACACGTACTTGCCAAGGCTGTCGTACGGCTCCAGGTCCACAATCAGAAAACGCTCGGCAAACTGACTCAATAACATCAAACCGTCGCCCAGATAAAAGGGCAATCCGGCTTTCCAGACAGAAGCCGTAGTGAGGGCACTGACCTCCCTCCCCTTATGTACATTCACCACAATAAAGTATCCGGCCACGATCACCAGAAGGTTGCTGATCACCCACAACCAAAGAACACTGGCAATGCTGGACACCACGCCCGTCATTAGCCCTCCCACAGCAATCAGCGCCCAGAGCCCGGTTTTTATGAAGAACAATAACGCTCCCCAATTGGCTTTTTGCGCAGAAAAAACAAAGGAATTAATTTCGAAGGACAGATGCTCCGTGATCAGGAGCAGCATGACGCAGGCGATCAACGCGGTGCTCGCCGGAACATCGCTGAAGAGTGAGTAGAGTATGACTGTGACCACCGAAAACAACGATCCGACGGCCAGGTACAAGACCAGTACTTTATCGATGACGAATCGGGAGCTGCCCCCGATGCTGATCAACCGATTGATTTCAGAGCTGAACCCGACGCTGTAAAACTTCGAGGCTAGCAAAGGGGCGATCACCACGACGCCGTAGAAGCCTAATGCGTCATAACCCAGGTAATGAGTGATGGCCAACACCAGCAAAAACTTCGCGCCTAATGCAGTCCCCCTAAGCAACAACCGAAATATCATCGAACAACCCCTTTGATGATATTGTCCATCAGCACTGTTTTGGCTTCGATTTCTTTACAGGTATCCGTGAGTTTCTTGGCAAACCTCGATAGAGCGTTGGGGGCGTAAACAGTGTCGATGATGGTATCGACATTGATATCGCCTTCGTTGATCACCCAGTCTTCCACTCCCATGTCCTGATACGCCCCAAAACCTTTGCGTTCATAACTGATATGGAACGCGGGTACACCGGCCAGGAGCGCCTCGATAGCCCCGTGTAACCTCACGGAAATAACCAGATCCGGCTGATATTTCGCAAGTGTTGCCTTCAAAGGCAGCAGGTCTTCGGTAATGCCAAGTTCGCGATAAAACGCGCCATCGTCATTGCCGCAGACGGTGCTTTGCACAGCGCAGACCACTTGGCTTTTCGCCCTTAATCTCCTCAATAGAAGCTTCAGGTTTGCAACGTAGGCGACTTTCTTCTCTTTGCTCCAGTGCGACGGCTTGCGTAGAACAACACAGACCACGGCAGGAGATGATGCACAGTGGATAAACTTGGGCTGCAGCAGTATCTTTTTCGCTAACGCCTGGATCGCCAGGTCCGGCGCCCGGTAGACATTCTCATTGGACTGGAAAATTTCCGAAGACCGGTTGTCTCTGACAAATACCGCATCGGCGCTGGCGTAGTGCTCTACGATTTTGCTGCTCTCGCCATGGAACGGACCGATACTTTGTGGGAGGTAAACCGTCGGTACCTTGCTCAAAATCGCGGTTTCAAGCTGTTTGGCATGACCCAGTTTCAGCTTGAAGTGTTCAAAGGTACTTTTTGAGCGCATGTACCCACCGCCCACCCCGACAACCAGATCGCTGGTATTCAAAAGATCGGCAAGGGGGACATAAGACTGTTTAAGGAAAATAGCTTCCCTCACCCTTCCGAATCCCTTAGCCGCCATGACCGGCGCCTCATATCGCTTACAGGAAAGATAGCTAAATGATTGAGGGTCTGACGCAACTACGTTGATTAAAGTGCCGGCACCAAAATTGCGTTGCACCGTGGCTATTGCCAAATCCACGAGTAGACCATCACCCGAACTGGACGCACTGTAGCCATGCAAAATAGTTACGTTCATCATCTGATTGTCTACTTAATAAGTTTTAGCGGAGTACACGTCATAGGTTTGCTGAATCATCAACGTTGCACTGAACCGCTCGCGCACTTTCTTGCGGCTTTCTGTACCGAGTTCCAGCAGCTTATGTTTTTTGATATTCACTAATATGCTGGCAAGGGCCTGGTAGTCGCCGGTCGAGAACAGGTAGCCGGTGATGTTGTCCGTCACCAATTCAGGAAGCGATGTACAGTCACTGGCAATCACCGGCACGCCCATGGCCATCCCTTCGAGGGGAACCATGGCAAAGCCTTCCCAGCGACTTGGAACAATCAAGGCATCCGCCGTTTTGTACAGTTCGTTGACTTCAGCCGGAGTCACCCAAGGCAGGTACTCCACGGCGTCAATATCGGGGCACTCGACGAAGTCTTCATTGACAGCACTCCCAACGACAGTGAGTCTCAAGTCAGTTCGCTCGACTTCAGCAAACGCCTTGAGCAAAAGATCGAAGCCTTTTTGGTAATCCAGTCGACCTACAAATAGAAGCTGAATGTCCGTGCTTTCGCTGGACTTGTTCTCATCACTTTTATAATGAATCCCGTTGTAGATCAGCTTCATGCGGTGACGATCAATACCAAACGACGCGGCTTTATCCATTTCATACTGACTGACGCAGATAATGACGTCCGTTACTTTCTGCAAGAGTCGCTCCACCAGCGAATACACTTTCTGCTTGACTGGCGAGCTCTCCATCAAGAAGGAAAATGCGTGCGGGCAGTAGACAATTTTAGGTGACCGCCAAGGGCGCAGTAGCAGACAGACACATCGGCCAATGACCCCGGAAAACGTGCTGTGCAAGTGCACGACATCCGGTTTTTCCTTGAAGATCACGCGGGCCAATTGCCAGGCAAACCGCAACAGGGACATGACATCGCGCTTGTTTCGGGAAAAGGTCCTGATGTTTTTTTCATCAATGCCATGCAACTCTTTCTTCTGGTCGTACGGAACCAGATAAACCAGTTCATACTTCAGAGCATGGTCCCGAGGGGGGGTTGATATCGTACGAATGACCGTCGCAACGCCACCCTTGATAGTTTCCGCCACATGTAATATTTTTTTCATAATCCACCTATCTCCATGAACTTAGTCGCAGGCAAAACACGATTAAGAGTGGTGAGTTATCACCCACTCACTCCCAACCGATTACCTGGTAGATAGAACTTGCATCAGGACTTGTCAGAGGCGTACTCATAGTTGTAATAAGCGCCGTTACCGTAGTAACTGGATGCCCGCTTCTCGACACCATTAAAAATAGCCCCCTTCAACTCGATACCGTTTTGCGCAAACCGACGAATTGTCAATTCAATCTCTTTGGCCGGATTTACACCAAAGCGAGTCACGATCAAATTAATGGCAGCTTCACGCCCAACGATTGCAGCATCTGTTACTGCCAGAAGAGGTGGCGTATCGATGATGACGACGTCGTAGAGTTCACTCAGTTCTGCCAGGAGTTCTCTGAAGTTGGCATGCATCAACAGCTCTGATGGATTAGGCGGTACCTGTCCACGACTGATGAAATGCAGGTTATCAACCTCGAGCCTATTGATTGCCTGCTCAATGCTGCAGCGTTTGGTTAAAAGATCGGATAAGCCGTTGCTGATTGGTGTAGCCAAGGTTTTGTGCAGGTGACCTTTGCGCATATCGGCATCGATCAGTACGACCCTCTGCCCGCTTTGAGCAATGACCGCGGCCAGGTTAGAGGAAACAAACGTTTTGCCCACCTGCGGGCTCGGACCGGAAATCATGATCCGGTTGTTGGTCGCATCCAGCCCCGCAAAATGCAAACAGGTTCGCAGGCTGCGTATCGACTCAATGGACAGGTCAGTAGGGTTGCGCAGCGCCAATAGGAAAGCCTGGCGGTTGACGCTATCGCCCAACCGAAGTTTTTTATTGTCTTCTTCTTGTTGCAGGGCGCTGTAGGGAATAGAGGCATAGACGGGCAGCCCGAGTTGTTCGATGGCTTCCGGCCCCTCAAGTCCTCGGCTCAACGATTTACGCACCAACACCAAGGCAACGCCGACAAACCCGCCCAGCAACGTTGCAATAATAATGAGCAAGGCTTTGCGCGGTTTGACCGGGGATGTGATGTCGACATCGGCGGTATCGATCAATCGAGCATTCCCGACCGCCCCCGCTCTTACGATGTCCAGCTCCTGGGATTTATTCAGCAGTTGGGTATAAATCTGTGTCGCCACTTCCACATCACGAGTGAGGTTCAAAAGCTCCTGTTGCGTTGCCGGAAGATCCTGAACCTTCTTCTCCAAACCGCGGCGCTGATTATTCAAATCCCCCAACTGGGCCATCAAGGCGCGGTAGGCCGGATGCTCACGGGTGAACTTTCGATCCAGTTCTGCTTGCTGGAGTTTTAAATCGGAGATGCGCGTATCCAAAACCACCATCTGCTCCAGGACAGACTTGGTTTCGAGTGAGATATTTACTGTATTTCCGCGGGTTTGATAGCTGTTCAGCGCATTGCTGGCCTTGACCAGATCCTCTTTGACTTGAGGGAGCTGTGACTGCAGGAAATCCAGGCTCTGAGCCGCCTCGGCAGAGGTGCGTTGCACATTCTGCTCTACATAAAGCGTCGAAATCTTGTTCAGAATTTTCACAGCCAGAGAGTAGTCGGTGCTGGCTAGCGCCAGACTTATAATGCCCGACTCCTTACCTTGTTCGGAGACTTCAAGGATGTCCTGGTAATTCTGAATAGTGACAATTCGTGGGTTGCGTACGACTTCGAATTTAGTGCCAGGGTTCGCAATCATGTTCGCGACCAGCACCTCGACCCCGTTCTCTACCACGGCGACGCCTGTGGTTCCATCGGCCAACAATCCACCCTCTTCATCGTAAAGCTTGAAGCGGTTCTGCTCTCCGGCAATCAGGGTCAGTTTTTCACCTAACAGTTCATCGGGCAGTTTGAGTTTTTCGATTTCAAGCTGCTCGCCACCCCAGGCGAAACTGTTCATGCCAAGGAGTGGAGGCGAAATAGTTTGGCCGGGAGTACTTTTATATCGCCGCGCAATAAAACCACCCACGACGGGAAAGGTGTTCGGCGTGATCACAATATCCAGACGCAGGTCATCGACTGTTTTGCCGATGACTGCGCGAGACTTGATAATTCCGATCTCGGTAGCCGCCGGGGATTGCCCACCCAGCATGCTGCTGATATCCGAAAAGCCCAACATGTCGTTCTTTTTCGGCTCGACCTGCACCAGGGCGTTTGTCAAATACACGGGCGCCGACAAAATCGAATACGCGGCACCGGTCACCATGAACGCTCCGGTAATGGCGCCTATTAACCATTTGTGATCAATCAATGTGCCTAGCAAACCGAGAAGATCAATCTCGTCTTTATCGTTATCTCGGCCACTGACTACTGACGGTAACTGCATAAGGTCTATTCTTTTACCATTAATACTAATCTGAAAATCATCCATCAACGTCCGAGGCGCTGTGCCCATGAGCAAACAGCATCTTCAATCAATGCATGGGCATGGACAAAAGCAGCTTTTCCTTGACGATACGGATCCTTTATTTCGCGCTCACTCTGCCACTTGCCCAGAAGAAACACTTTGCCCCTCGCGTGCGAGGCAATACTCAGCACGCCTTTTACATGCTCTTTCTCCATGACCAGAATGAGGTCTGACTCATTAACAATGGCTGGAGTGATCTGCCGCGCTTTAAACTCTTGGGCGGCGCCACCCTGTTCTTCGAGAACTGAAAGTGCGTTTGGCTCCATAGACTCCCCCACCCGCGCGTTGAGTCCCGCGGAGGTCACCGAGATATCTGAAGGATCCAGCGCGTTGCGGAGCAACATTTCAGCGGTTGGACTTCGGCAAATATTACCAACGCATACGATAAGAATCTTTCTGAACAAGGCTACTCTTCCCGTGTAGTGTCGATTCGGCCAATGTGTAGCGGGGACATGAGTGAACCGACAAAATCGGTCCCGCATTCAGAGATGAATCCATCATAAAAATACAAGTGCATTAAATAGCACGACATACAAAAAACGCCCAACAAGAATAGCCGGACCAAAAATAACGACAACAATCCCGCCGTCATTTACCCGACAAAAAATAACATTGGAGCGTTTGCATAAGAGGGTTGATGATATCGCTGTATATGACTGGCCAAACCTGTTTTGACTTCGCCTCCGCCCGGACAAACATCGTAATCATCAGGAAGTCCGCGCTGTCAAGACGCTATTAAAATCACAATAGAAAAAATACTCTCTTCACTTAATGCAGGCGCTTACCAATAAACTCGGAATAACACGCCACGTTTATTGCCAGCGCCCCTTCCACCAGCACCTCCAGCAATACGACCTGTGCTTCGAAGCGCAAGTTCTGGTTACATTTATGCGCGTCGTCCATTTGCTCCTTCATCATGCGGGTCACTTTACAGGGATCACTGTACTTCACTCTTTTTAACCAGATGGGAATTTTCGCTGCGGCTTTAACCCGTCCCATCTCAAGCACACCACTCATATTGTCCGGGTAGTTTCTTTTCGAGACCGCCATCAGCTCTTCCAATACATCGGTCAACTTCTTCAAGACATAAGCGAGTATAAAGTCATCGAAAGCCTCCACAATTCCAGACACTTGTGTTTCCTGTGAAGTCATCTTTCCATCCGCTACCTACGTTAATCGGCAGCACATTACACTTCATCGGCCTTGATTATTTGACATATTATAACGGTCAAAATCGACACTTTTTAACAGCGCTAAACGATCAAAGGCCCGCCCGTAAGAACCGGCGGCGACATTGTTGGCGCGGGGTCAACGGTCAGTTACGTTGAACCTGCGCCCCGTTTTGGCATCGTATAAACCGACACCGCGCCCCTCACCTTTCAAACACCTGTTTTCAGGTTGTTGCCGCTGGGGCCATCGATACGTACATGCGCCCTTGAGTGGCTGTCAGCGCTCGGGTAATGTCATTAGACCCACAGGACAGAGCACGCCCATGACTTCCAAGCTGGAACAACTTAAACAAATGACCACCGTGGTTGCCGACACCGGCGACTTCGAAGCTATCGCCCGCGTTAAACCGGTGGACGCCACCACCAACCCTTCCCTGCTGCTCAAAGCCGCGGCAATTCCTGCGTATGCCGAATTGCTGGATGCTTGCGTTCACGACTGCAAGGGCGATGTGGGCCTGGCCAGCGACCGTTTTGGCGTAGCGGTCGGGCAAGAGATCCTGAAGGTTGTACCGGGTCGTATTTCTACCGAAGTGGATGCACGCCTCTCGTTCGACACTGACGCCGTATTGAAGCGTGCGCACCGTCTGATCGAGCTGTACGACAAGGCCGGTATTGGCCGTGACCGCGTGCTGATCAAGATCGCCTCCACCTGGGAAGGTATCCGCGCGGCAGAGACGCTGGAAAAAGAAGGGATTCAGACCAACCTGACGCTGCTGTTCTCGTTTGCTCAGGCAGCGGCGTGTGCGGATGCCGGTGTGTTCCTGATTTCACCGTTCGTGGGCCGGATTTACGACTGGTACAAGAAAGCCAACGGCAACGACTATACCGGTGCGGATGATCCGGGCGTGCAGTCGGTGACACGCATCTACAACTACTACAAGGCCAATGACTACAAGACGGTGGTCATGGGTGCGAGCTTCCGCAACCTGGGCCAGATCGAGCAACTGGCAGGCTGTGATCGCCTGACTATCAGCCCGGATCTGCTGGAGAAACTGGCGGCTGACACTGGCAAGCTGGAACGCAAGTTGTCACCTGGGCATGCCGGTGAAGCGCGCTTGAGCTTGAATGAAGCGCAGTTCCGTTGGTTGTCCAACGAAGATGCGATGGCGACCGAGAAACTGGCTGAGGGGATTCGTCAGTTTGCCCGGGATCAGGAGAAGCTTGAGGCGTTGTTGCAGGCCAAGCTGTAACAGCTGACAGGCCAACGCAAAAAGGGCGAACCCTCACAGGTTCGCCCTTTTTTGTATGTGTCTGGTGACTGTCAGGACGCCATCGCGAGCAGGCTCGCTCCTACAGGGAATCAGTGTCGCTCCAGCGCATTTACCAAGTCATGGAACGCTTCACGATTGGAGTCGTTCAGACCCATGAGGATTTTGTGCGCTTCGAGGACTTTGATCCGCACCACTTCTTCGGACTGATCCTGGTCTGGCAAGTCGTCCAGGCATTCGGGACAGGGCACGGGCTGGTCAACGATGTTGAACACTTGCTCGAAGCCCATTGACTCCAACAGACGCGTAATGTCTTCGTGGGTGGTGACGACGGTCGGCAGCAGGCCGACCTTTTGCCGCGACAGGATCGACAGCTTGGCCAGCAGGCCCAGCGTGGTGCTGTCGATGCTGCGGGTTTCGGTCAGGTCGATCACGATCGCATTGAAGTTCAACGCGGTGAAGATCCGATCAATAGTCGCATCCAACGCCGAACACAGGGTCAGGCGAACTTCACCGACGAATTTCAGGACGAAGGTGCCGTCCTGCTCGGCGAACTGGATTCTACCGGTACTCATTAAAGATTCCTGCTCAACACCAACAGGGCGATATCATCCGGCATCTCCCCAAGCGTGGCCAATCCAAAAACCTGCCGCAGCCCGTCCAGGGTGCCGCCCGCAGCCTTGACCCTTTGGGGCAACGCCGCTTCTTTTTCTTTGAGTGTGGGTTCTGGCAAAAGATCCAGAATGCCATCAGACATCAGCGTCAGGCTGAACGTCGGCGGCAGTTCCAGTACGTGGTCTTCGTAGGTGGCTTCATTGAAGAGGCCTACAGGCAGACCGCGCCCTTCCAGATAACGAACACTGTCGGGTGTGTACAACACTGGCAACGGCAGGTGACCACCGATGCTATAGGTCAACAAACCTGTCTCCTCGTCGATGACTCCACCGACCATTGTGACGTGTTTGCCCAGCTTACAACTGATCAGGCCCCGGTTGATATGACCAAGGACCTCTGAAGGCTTGAATTCCGGCAATGTGCCGCTGCGTTTGGATTCAAACAGCAAGCGCGTGGTCATGAACTTCAGCAGCACGGTAACGAAGGCTGAAGAAGCACCATGACCGGAAACGTCCGCCAGGTAGAAGGCTACCCGGCGCTCGTCGACCCGAAAGTAGTCAACGAAATCACCCGACAGGTACAGCGACGGGATGATCTGGTGAGCAAACTGGAACTCGTCGATGGCCCAGGGGCTGACCGGCAGCATGTTCATCTGTACCTGGCGACCGGCGTTCTGGTCTTCCTGGAGCAGGTTCAGGCTGGCAGCGAGCTCACGGTTGGCCTTTTCCAGCTTCTCGCGGTAGCGCTGGTTCTCCAGCAGCAGGCGCGCACGATCCAGGGCTCGGCGAACAGAATGCTCGAGCACGGCCAGATCTTCGAGAGGCTTGATCAGGTAGTCCGCTGCACCCAGGCGCAGCGCCTCGACCGCGTCGTTCATCACGCCGGCACCTGAAACCACAATCACAGGGGTTTGCGGTGACCGCTCGGTGACCTGGCGGATAAGTTCGAGTCCGCCCATCTGCGGCATGCGCAGATCGCAGATGACCAAGTCGGGCTTGTCTTGCTCGAATACCTGAAGACCCTGCTGACCATTACTGGCCTGCAGGACACTGAAACCACTGTCTTCCAAATAGGCCGCGAGGCTCGCGCGCACTACTTCGTCATCATCGATTATCAGCAGCGTGGCACTGGTTTTTGGCATGTGGGCAAACGGCGCCAGAATTAGGTTGGCGTAGCAGGCAAGGCCTTTAGCCCGGCTCACACTACTGGATTCGCTTTCTAGCCTCTCTATTGCACCGTTTTCGAGCGTTTGCCCTACTCACACGTACACCAGAGGTGCCCTTCTAAGGCGCAGACGGTACTCCCATCCGCGGGGCGTTTCAAGCTCACGCCGATGGTCGCTTGGCGTCTTTACTTGTCAAATCACCGGGAGTTATAAGAACAGGCAAATCCGTAACCCAATGGAAGGATCGAGCCCATGAGTCAAACCGGTCGGGACTACAGCGAAAAGCGTGATTTCATTCGCATGCGCGTCGATGCCGATGTGTCGCTGATTCATGAAGGCGATGAGGTGCCAGCCGTCTGCATCGACCTTTCCAGCAGTGGTATGCAGGTCGAAGCGAAACGAGAGTTCAAAGTCGGTGACCGGCTCAATGTGCGCATCGATTCCGATCACGCAGCGTTGAAGGGGCTCGAAGCCGACACCGAGGTGGTGTGGGTGAAGTCATTGGACGGTGATGCTCAGAAACTCGGGCTTACAATCTTGAAAATGAAATAAACCGGATCCAAACGAAGAAGGCGGCCAATGGCCGCCTTCTTCGTTTTTACCGGTCGAGATTAAAAATCGTCTTCAACCTGGCCGTCTTTGACTTTGAACTCACGGTTCTGCAAATACGCATTACGGATAAAGGTGTACTTGTCCCCAGTGATCAGTTTTTCGCTCGACAGCAAGCTGGCACGCGTGTCGACGATATTCAGGCCGAAGACCGAGTTACGCACCGGCACGTCGTTGATGTACGGGTACGGGCCCGTGTAGCTGTCGACGACCTTCGACGGCGCATCACGCAAGGTGCTTGGACCCAACAGCGGCAGCATCACGTAAGGACCGCTACCCATACCCCAATAGCCAAGGGTTTGACCGAAGTCTTCGTCGCTGCGCTGCAGACCCATCTTGGTGCCCACATCGAAGAAACCGAGCAAGCCGAACGTGGTGTTGAAGATGATGCGTGCAGTGTCGGTGCCCGCTGCAGCCGGTTTGGCTTGCAGAATGTTGTTCACCAGGTTGGTGACGTCACCGACGTTGCGGAACATGTTGTGAATGCCGTCTTCCAGAAACTGCGGCGTGATGAACTCATAGCCCTGAGCCACAGGCTTGAGGGCATACGTGTCGATGACGTCGTTGAATTTGTAGATTGGACGGTTAACGCTTTCCCAAGGATCGTCTTCCGAAGCAGCCTGAGCCACAAACGGAACCAGCAACAGGCTGGCACACACAAAAAGCTGAGCGAAATGATTGCTCCAGCGCATAGAAAAACTCCTTGGATTTGTACTGGCGCGAGCACTTGGCCCGGGCATTAAGCTGATTAGTATAAGACGGAAAACCCGGTTTAGGCAGCATCGCGCGCATTTCGACTATAGATGACTCGCGCTGACTGAGAGCGTTTCACATCAATGTCACTCAACTGTCACTCACGCCGCCTAGCCTTGTTGCTATTTCAGGGACGTTGATATGTCGCACGCCGAAACTTTGCCTCTCGCTGCCCCCAGTTTGACCGCCGTCTTGTTCGGCCTCAGTGGTTGCCTGGTGGATTTCGGCGCCCGGACGCGCCAGCACGGGGCGTATTCTGCGGAGCTCGCCGAAGCCACGCCCGGCGCGCTGGACAGCCTGCGCAGTTTGCAGCGCCAGCAAATCCCCTGCGCCTGGCTCGATGAACTACCCCCCGCCCTCAGCCATTCTCTGGCCGTTACCCTGCCGTCCTGGATTACATCGACGCAACACCCGGCAACAATCAATCCATGGCCTGCACCAAACGCTTGCTGGCAAGCCCTGATGGCGTTGAATGTCGAACGTCTGGATGGCTGCGTGCTGGTCAGTGGCGAACCACGCTTGTTGCAATCGGGTTTGAACGCCGGCTTGTGGACGATTGGCCTGGCGTCCTGCGGCTCGCTCTGCGGCCTGGCGCCCAGCGAATGGCACGCATTGAGCCAAAAGGAACGTGAACACCTGCGCGGCAAGGCGACGATGCAGTTGTTCGGCCTGGGCGTGCATTCGGTGATCGATCACCTGGGTGAACTCGACACCTGCCTGGCCGATATCAGCCTGCGCCGACTCAAGGGCGAAAAGCCCTGACCGAGATCATGCAGGTTGCGCGAGAGTGGATTAATCTAAAGGTCAGCCATAGACCTTTGGCGCACTGCCGCGGTCTATGCCAGTGCCAATCGAGAGAAGGAAGAACGCCATGCCTGCCCGCGAACTGCAAGAACAGCTCAATGCCCTGCGCGAGCAATTGGAACAGAATCCTCCACTGTCCGAATCCGAACGCGAAAACCTGCATGAACTGATGCAACAGATCGAACTCAAGCTTGAGCTAGAAACCAAAACCCAGGACGCCAGCCTCGCCGATGGCGTTAACCTGGCAGTTGAACGCTTCGAACTCGAACACCCTACCCTGGCTGGCACCCTGCGCAACATCGCGCAAGCCTTGGGTAACATGGGCATCTGAACCCGCCAGACGCAAAAAAGCCCCGCCATCACTGGCGGGGCTTTTTCATGTCCACAATTTGAAACGCAGTCCCTTGTAGGAGTGAGCCTGCTCGCGATACCGGTGGATCAGACGACATCAATATTGAATGTCAGTCAGCTATCGCGAGCAGGCTCACTCCTACATTGGATTTTTATTGACGCACCAACCGATGATTCGGCAGTTGGACGGTTTCGGTGCTCCGGTACGGGTTGATATCCAACCCGCCACGGCGCACATAGCGCGCATACACCGTCAACTTCTCCGGTTTCAACAACCGCTGCAAGTCGAGGAAAATCCGCTCCACGCACTGCTCGTGAAAGTCCGAGTGTTGTCGGAAGCTCACGATGTATTCCAGCAAACTCGCGTGATCCAGTGCCGCGCCACGGTATTCCACCGCCACACTGCCCCAATCCGGCTGACTGGTAACCGGGCAGTTGGATTTGAGCAAATGGCTGTGCACGCTATCCTCCACGATGCGCGATTCATCGCAACGCAGCAGTTCCGGGCGCGGATGCTCGTAGTTGCTGACGCTGATGTCCAGGTCATCAATGCACACGCCGGGCAGCGCCACGACGCCTTCGGCTTCGACATCTTTCAAGCTGCGAATGCGCACACCGACCGGTTTGCCGGCAGCGGCCGACAGGTCTTTGGCCAGTGTCGCCTCAAGGCTTGCCGTGTCGGCAAACGGTGTCTGGTTCAGTGAGTTCAGGTACAGCTTGAACGACTTCGATTCGATGATATTCGGCGAATCCGCCGGGATGCTGAACTCGCCAATCGCCACCACGGGCTTGCCCGACGGCAACAGCCACGACAGCTCAAAGCAGTTCCAGAAATCCACGCCTTTATACGGCAGGGTTTCAGCCGTCAGGCCCAACTCGGCCCATTTCGCAGTACGCGGGATCGGGAACAGCAAGGACGGCGTGTAAGTGGCGATGTATTCGCTGGATTTGCCCAGCGGCGAATGTTCGGCTGCGGGATGCATGGCGGAAACCTGACTGAAGAATCAGCGGATTCTACCAGCCTTTGCTCCCGCCATTGAGTCCTTACTGACTGACAGTCAACTTGCCGACCATGCCAGCCTGATAATGGCCAGGGATATTGCAGGCAAATTCCAGGTTGGTGGCCTTGGTGAAGGTCCAGGTCAGCTCGGCGGTCTTGCCCGGCTCCACGAGCACGCTGTTCGGGTCGTCATGCTTCATTCCCTGCCCGGATGAGTGGTCCATTTCGGCCATGGCGCTGTGGTCCATTTCCTTCATGGCGATAGGCGCCAGCATGCCGCTCTGTTGCATCTGCAACATTTCCTGCTGGTGTTTGGCATGCATCGCTGCATCACCGAGGTTGAATTCGTGCAGCAACTGGCCTTTATTCACCAGCACAAAACGAATGGTCTCACCGGCCTTGATATCGATGGCCTTGGGCGAGAACGACATATCACCCATCACCACTTCAACACTGCGAGTCGCCTTGGCCGCCGGCGCAGGTTGGCCGAAATCGTAGGTGTTTGCCGGGCCGGCCCACACTGGCGAGTTCAGCGCCAACAAACACACCACCGGCAGCAAAGATTTGCGCAAAAACATCGTCGTACTCCAACAAGATAAGGTTCAGCCTGTGGAAAACTCTAAACTGCTGTCACTGCCCGCAACCTGACAGCCAGATTACAACTTTGTCAGGTTGACCTGAATTAACGCTGCCCACGGTATAAAGCGTTCGTTCCATTTATCTCGAGTTGCCCATGAAACTGCTGATCGTCGAAGACCAACCGAAAACCGGCCACTACCTGCGTCAGGGCCTGACCGAGGCCGGGTTCAACGCAGAACTGGTGGCTGACGGCAACACCGGCCAACAACTGGCGCTGAGCGGTGACTACGCCTTGTTGATTCTCGACGTGATGCTGCCCGGCCGCAATGGCTGGCAGATTCTGCAAGCAGTGCGCAGTAATGGCCTGGACACACCGGTACTTTTTCTGACCGCACGAGACGCAGTGGAAGATCGGGTTCATGGCCTCGAACTGGGCGCCGATGATTACCTGGTCAAACCATTCGCCTTCTCCGAACTGCTGGCCCGGGTCCGTAGCCTGCTGCGTCGCGGCAGCGCCTCACCTCAGGAAACCCAATTACAACTGGCAGACTTGCACCTGGACTTGATTCGGCGGCGCGCTGAGCGCGGCGGCCAGCGCATCGACCTGACGGCCAAGGAATTCGCCCTGCTGGAAATGCTCCTGCGTCGCCAGGGTGAAGTGCTGCCCAAATCGCTGATTGCCTCGCAAGTGTGGGACATGAACTTTGACAGCGACACCAATGTGATCGAAGTCGCGATCCGTCGGTTGCGTCTGAAGATCGACGATGAATTCCCCAACAAACTGATACACACCGTGCGCGGCATGGGCTACGTCCTCGAAGAGCGTGCAGCCTGATGCGGCACCTTTCGTTGAGCAGCCGTCTGGCGTTGCTGTTTGCGGCCTGCACGGCGGTGGTTTCGCTATTCGCCGGAGTATTGTTCAGCCGTGCCAGCGAAGCGCACTTCGTCGAACTCGATCAGCAATTGCTGGACGGGAAATTGATTGGTTTACGCCGGGCGCTTCAGGACATTCAATCCAGCGAGAGCGAAATCAGACTGGCAGATGAACTCAGCCGCCAGGCTGATTTGTCGCTACGCATCACCGGCAGTGACGGCCAGCGCTGGTATGACAGTTCCGCGCACCTGCCGGAAAAACTCCCGCAACAGCCCGGTTTATCGACCCTGAACAACGACGGCACCGACTACCGCGTGCTGATTGCGCCATTGTTTGACGATAGACCGGATTCCCCACAACTGACGTTATTGCTGGACATCACCCATCACCAGCACTTTTTGCAACGCATGCAGCACCTGATCTGGCTGACCGTGGGTTTGTCAGCCCTGGCCACCGCCCTGCTCGGCGCCTGGGCTGCGCGTAGCGGGTTGCGCCCGTTGCGGCGCATGAGCGCGGTCGCCAGCGGTGTGTCGGCGCAATCGCTCAATGCTCGACTGCCCGAAGAAGACATGCCGCCTGAGCTCGCGGAATTGGCCCACAGCTTTAACGCCATGCTCGGACGCCTTGATGCCTCTTTTCAACGGCTCTCCGCGTTCTCCGCTGACATCGCCCATGAATTGCGCACGCCGCTGTCGAACCTGCTGACCCACACGCAGGTCACCCTCACCCGCCCCCGGCCCATCGAGGACTACCGCGAGGCGCTGCACAGCAACCTCGAAGAACTGCAATGGATGGCGCAACTGGTCAACGACATGTTGTACCTGGCCAAGGCGGATCACGGATTGCTGACGCCCAAACGCGAGCCGCTGGAGCTGGCGCAGGAAGTGGATCTGTTGCTGGAGTATTTTGCACCGCTGGCGGAAGACGCTCAGGTGACGCTCACGCGGGAAGGCACCGCGCATCTGGAGGGTGATCGCAGCATGCTCCGTCGGGCATTGTCCAACCTGCTGGACAATGCGTTGCGGTTCACACCGGCCCAGGGTGAGGTTCGAGTGCGGATTGTCGAGGAGGCTAAAGGGTTGAGCCTGGTGGTTGAGAACAGTGGCGATGGGATTGACGGGGCGTTGCTACCGCGATTGTTTGACCGGTTTTATCGGGCCGATCCGGCGCGCCAGGAAGGCAGCAGCGAACATGCGGGGTTGGGGTTGGCGATTACGCAGTCGATCGTGCGTGCCCATGGCGGGCAGATTCGTTGCGAATCAGCGAATGGGTGGACGCGGTTTGTGATTGAGTTGCCAAAGGGAGATTGAGGCCAGCAGTACCGGCCTCATCGCGGGCAAGCCCGGCTCCCACAGGGTTTTGAGTCGTTCACAAATGTGTGATTCAACTCGATCAACTGTGGGAGCCGGGCTTGCCCGCGATGGCGATTTCAGGAGTTACGAATACCGCAACGCGTGAGCTGGCTCAATTTTCGCCGCACGCCAGGCCGGGTAGACGGTCGCCAGAAAGCTCAAGATGAACCCCGCCGAGCAAATCAGCAGCACATCGGCGCCCTGCAATTCCGAAGGCAGGTTACTGACGAAGTACACATCAGAACTGAAGATGTGCTGGCCGCTCACCCGCTCGATCCAGCCCACCATTTCACTGACGTTCAGCGCCGCGATCACGCCGAGCACGCCGCCGATAAAGGTCCCGAAAACACCGATCACCGTCCCCTGAACCATGAAGATCGCCATGATCTGCCCAGGCGTAGCGCCAATCGTGCGCAGGATCGCGATATCCGCGCCTTTGTCGTTCACCACCATGATCAAGGTGGCGATGATGTTGAACGCCGCCACCGCGACAATCATCAGCAACAGCAGGCCGATCATGGTTTTTTCCATCTTCATCGCACTGAACAGGCTGCCCTGGGTGTGGGTCCAGTCGTCAGCCTTATAGGCAGCACCCAAACCACTGGCGATATCGCTGGATACTTGCGGCGCCGCGTACAAATCCTTCACCGCCAGGCGCACACTCTGCACCTGATTGGGCTCCCAATGCTGCATCTGCGCTGCATCGGCGACGTGGATCAACGCCATCGAACCGTCGAGCTCGGCACCGACCTTGAACACGCCAACCACGTTCAGGCGCTGCATGCGCGGGGTAATCCCGCCCGGCGCAGTACTCACTTCCGGCACGATCAGGGTGATCTTGTCACCGACGTTCAAGCGAAAGCGCCGGGCCGTGATTTCACCGATCACCACGCCGAACTCACCCGGCTTCAGGGCATCGAGGCGCCCTTGAACAATGTGCTTGGCGACAATTGAAACCTTGCCTTCGAGTGCCGGATCGACACCGCTGACCTGGATCGGCTGCATCGAGCCCTTGTAGGACAGCATGCCCTCCATTTCGGTGAACGGCACGGCGGCCGTCACTTCCGGGTTTTTCATCGCGGCCGCCGCAACGGGCTGCCAATCGTCGATCGGGTTAACGCCGACGATGGTTGCATGCGGCACCATGCCAAGGATGCGTGAGCTCATTTCGCGCTGAAATCCGTTCATGACCGACAACACCACGATCATCGCCAACACACCCAGGGCGAGGCCGATCATCGAGGTCATCGAGATGAAGGAAACAAAGCGATTGCGGCGCTTGGCGCGGGTATAGCGCGTGCCGATAAAGATCGATAACGGTCTGAACATTCGCTGGGGCACCGTATAAAAATAAAAGACCCGACGCACTGTTCAGCACACCGGGTTTCGGCCAATCAGATGGGTGTCAGGCAACCTTCCTGCAAATGCAGGACGCGATCCATCTGGCGGGCCAGGTTCATGTCGTGGGTCACCACCAGGAACGCCGTGCGCATCGAGGTGCTGAGTTCCAGCATCAAATCCTGAATACCCTGGGCTGTGTGGGAGTCGAGGTTGCCGGTCGGCTCGTCGAGCATCACCAGGCCCGGGTTGTTCACCAAGGCACGAGCGATGGCCACACGCTGGCGTTCACCACCGGACAATTCGGCCGGTTTGTGCTCCAGACGATGGCCCAACCCTACGCGCTCCAGCAACGCCGTGGCACGCTGACGCGCCTCGGGGATCGACGTCTTGCCGATCAGCAGCGGCATGCAGACGTTTTCCAGGGCCGTGAACTCCGGCAGCAAGTGGTGAAACTGGTAAACGAACCCGAGGGCGCGGTTACGCAGCAGGCCGCGATTCTTCTCGCTCAGCGCTGACAGTTCTTCACCGTCGAGCCAGACGCTGCCCTTGGTCGGCGTATCGAGCCCGCCCAGCATATTGAGCAAGGTGCTTTTGCCAGAACCCGACTTGCCGACAATCGCTACGCGCTCACCCGGGTGCAGTTCCAGTTGCAGACCGGCCAGAACCTCAACCGACTCCGGACCTTCCTCGTAGGATTTGCCCAGGTTGCGGCAGCTCAAGATTGCTTTATCACTCATGCCCGACTCACTCATAACGTAGCGCCTCCGCAGGCTGGGTGCGCGCGGCACGCCAGGCTGGATACAGGGTGGCGAGGAAACTCAGGACCAACGCGGCGGCGCAGACCATCAACACATCCTGGCTTTGCACTTGCGACGGCAGGTAATCGATGAAGTACACGTCGGCGTTAAGGAATTTGTGGCCGATCAGGCCTTCAAGCGCCGAGATCGCGGCGCTGACATTCAACGCGGCGAAGATCCCGACCACAGCGCCGATCAGCGTACCGACCACACCGATGACCGTACCCTGCACCATGAAGATTGCCATGATCGTGCGCGGCGTGGCGCCCAGTGTGCGCAGAATCGCGATGTCGCCCTTCTTGTCGTTCACCACCATCACCAGCGTGGAAATGATGTTGAACGCAGCAACGGCGACAATCAGCAGCAACAGCAAACCGATCATGGCTTTTTCCATGCGGATCGCCTGATACAGGTTGCCGTGGGTGCGCGTCCAGTCACGGGCGTAGAAACGGTCCTCGCCGAGTTGCTGGGCGATGCTCCACGCGGTGCGCGGCGCCTGGAACAGGTCGTCGAACTTCAAGCGGATGCCCTGGACCTGATCCGGCTTCCAGCGGTGCAGCCGGGCCAGGTCCTGCAGGTTGGTGATGCCCAGGTAGCCGTCCAGCTCACCGGCGCCCACATGGAAAATGCCCACCACGGTAAAGCGTTTCATGCGCGGGAACATGCCAGCCGGGGTCACGGTGACCTCTGGCGCGACAAACGTCAGTTTGTCGCCGATAGCCGCGCCGAGCTTGGCTGCCGCCTTGTCGCCGATAACGATGCCGAATTCGCCCGGAACGAGATCGTCGAGTTTGCCCTGCTGCATGAAGTTATCAATGATCGAGACCTGCCGTTCAAGCGCAGGATCGATGGCGTTGAGCAGGACTTTGGAGACTTTGCCGTTGTTGGTCAGCAAACCCTGCATCTGAGTAAACGGCGCAACGGCCGTCACCTGCGAGTTCTGCTTGACCTTGGCGGCCAGGCTTTGCCAGTCGCTGATCGGCTCACCGGACTCGATGGTCGCGTGGGGCACCATGCCCAGCACACGGGTGCGCATCTCATGATCGAAGCCGTTCATGACCGACAGCACCACAATCATCACGACTACGCCAAGGGCGAGTCCGATCATCGAGGTCAGGGAAATGAACGACACAAAATGATTGCGACGCTTTGCACGGGTATAACGCGTGCCAATAAATGCGAAGAGAGGTCTGAACATGTCGGGGCTTGTTCGGAGGGAAAAGGAACGTCCTTGTGGCGGGGGTCGATAACCAGCTTTACACTCAGACCACCGCCGCTACCATGGGTTCGCCATGTCGACATTAGATGAAGAAGATCGCCGCGAATACTACCGTATCGAGGACACGATCGCACTGGAAATTCGGACCCTGTCCGCTCCCGAGGCCGCAGGCCTGGAAGTGTTGCAGGATGCTTCTCCACTATTCAACTTGCTCAGCGAACTGCACCTGAGCGAATTCGAGTCACAACACCTGTTACGCCAGATCAGTGAGCGCGAGCGCAACCTCGCAGCCTTCCTGAAATCCCAGAACAAACGTATCGATTTACTGAGCCAGGTGATCGCGATCACCGTGCTCGGACAGATCGGCGAACCGCAGCCGGTGATCATTTCCGAAGGCGGCATCGACTTCCAGCACCCGACACCTATATCCGTAGGTGCACACCTGTCCGTCAAAATGGTGCTGATGCCGCAAGCCCTCGGCCTGTTGCTGCGAGCCCGCGTCACCCATTGCGACCGCAAGGCTGGTGCCTTTGATATCGGCACCGAGTTCGAACGCCCGACCGATGCTCAACGGCAGTTGCTCGCCCGCTATATTTTGCAAAAGCAGGCCCAGGAACGACGACTGGCCCGCGAAAACGAATCAGGCATTTAATTTAAGGAAGAACCGTGACCCTCATCTACGGCCATCGCGGCGCCAAGGGCGAAGCACCGGAAAACACCCTGATCAGTTTTCAGGAATGCCTCAAGCACGGCGTGCGCCGCTGCGAACTGGACCTGCACTTGTCCATGGACAATGAGTTGATGGTCATACACGACCCGACACTCAAACGCACCACTGACCGTCGCGGCAAAGTCGTCGAACACACGGCGGCCGAATTGGTGACCTACGACGCACGCAAGGGTGGCCCGGGCTGGATCAAACCCTGCCCTATCCCGACGCTGGAAGAATTGTTCGAGAAGTGCGACTTCGATCACTGGCAACTGGAAGTCAAGAGCGCCTCACGCACTCGCGCTGCGACGACGGTACTGGCGATTCGTGAAATGGCTCAGCGTTTCGGTCTGCTCGACAAGGTCACGATCACCTCAAGTTCACGCGAAGTGCTGAAAGCCGCGCTGGACCTGGTGCCGGACGTGTCTCGCGGATTGGTGGCCGAATACGCCTGGCTCGACCCGTTGAAGGTTGCGGCAAGCTACGGCTGTGAGATTCTGGCGTTGAACTGGACCCTGTGTACGCCGGAGCGCCTGCAGAAGGCGCAGCGCCAGGGGTTGCATGTGTCGGTATGGACAGTCAACGAGCCCGCGCTGATGCGCAGACTCGCCGACTTCGGCGTTGACAGCCTGATTACAGACTTTCCCGGTTTGGCCAGCGCCACGCTCGAGAATTGCTGAAATCGGTCTCCCCGGCCGGCTCAGGCCACCGGCCGGAGCCCGTCAAAAAAGCCGGTTGAGGCCATCGTACGCCGCTACCCGATAGGCTTCGGCCATGGTCGGGTAGTTGAACGTCGTGTTGACGAAATACTTCAGCGTGTTCAGTTCGCCCGGCTGGTTCATGATCGCCTGACCGATGTGCACGATCTCCGACGCCTGATAACCGAAGCAGTGAACGCCCAGCACTTCCAAGGTTTCACGGTGGAACAGGATTTTCAGCATGCCTTGCGGCTCACCGGCAATCTGCGCCCGCGCCATGCCCTTGAAGAACGCCTTGCCCACTTCGTACGGCACCTTGGCCTGAGTCAGCTCCTGCTCGTTCTTGCCGATCGAGCTGATCTCCGGAATGGTGTAGATGCCGGTCGGCACGTCATTGACGAAGCGCCAGCTGCCATTGTCGACGATGCTGCCAGCAGCCGAACGCCCCTGGTCATGCGCGGCACTCGCCAGGCTCGGCCAGCCGATGACATCACCGGCACCGTAGATGTTTGGTACGCAGGTGCGGTAAGCCTCGTCGACTTCGATCTGGCCACGGCTGTTGACCTTCACGCCGATGTTTTCCAGACCCAACTGATCGGTGTTGCCGGTACGGCCGTTGCACCAGAGCAAGGCGTCGGCCTTGATCTTCTTGCCGGACTTGAGGTGCAGGATCACACCGCTGTCCACGCCTTCAACGCGATCGTAGTCTTCGTTGTGGCGAACCGTGATGTTGTTGTTGCTGAAGTGGTAGCTCAACGCCTGGGAAATTTCGGAGTCGAGGAAGCTCAGCAACTGACCGCGGTTGTCCACCAGCTCGACCAGTACACCCAGACCGCTGAAGATCGACGCGTATTCGCAACCGATCACACCGGCGCCGTAAACGATGAGTTTGCGCGGGGTGTGGCCGAGGCTGAGGATGGTGTCGCTATCGTAGATACGCGGGTGGTGGAAATCGATGTCCGCCGGGCGATAAGGACGCGAACCGGTGGCAATGATGATGTGCTTGGCTACCAGCTTTTCGACCACACCGTTGGCGCAGACCACTTCGATGGTTTGCTCGTCGGCGAAGCTGCCGGTACCGAAAAACACGTCGACGCGGTTACGGGCGTAGTAGCCGGTGCGCGAAGCGACTTGCTTGGAAATGACTTTCTCGGCGCTTTTCAGTACGTCCGGAAACGAGAACCAGCGCGGCTCACCAATGGCCCGGAACATAGGGTTGGTGTTGAACTGCATGATCTGCCGGACCGAGTGACGCAGTGCCTTGGACGGGATGGTACCCAGGTGGGTGCAGTTGCCGCCGACCTGGCGACGGCTATCGACCATCGCCACCTTGCGCCCTGCTTTGGCGGCGTTCATTGCCGCGCCTTCTCCCGCCGGGCCGGAACCCAACACCACCACGTCGTAGTTGTAGACAGCCATGCGTACTCCTCAGAACAGGCCGCGATGCCATCGGCACCCTGCGGCTAAATCACGCCAATCTGTGGCGTGAAGGAACAATTTGGGGCCAGTGCAGAACCCGGACACAGTCTATAGAAGCGTCAACGCCGCGCACATTAACCCTTGGTCGCGTCGTAGGCTACTTTTGCCTGCACTACAACGCCAGCTTTCGTATTGTCCTCAGTCAGTTTTTGCACCACTGAGCCGCTCGAAAGCCTGATTGGTTCGTGTGACGAAACCTGTATCGGCACGAATCACAAAGAATGCACCGATGTCATGTGCCTGGGCATAGTCCCACCCCCGTTCAGGGCCGAGAATCAGCAACAGCGTCGATAGTCCATCGGCCATCAATGCCGAAGGATGAATCACCGTTACTGACGCCAGAGTGTGTAGGACCGGAGCACCGGTGCGGGCATCGAAGGTGTGGGAATAACGCCTTCCGTCCTGCTGAAAATAATTGCGATAGTCACCGGAGGTGGAAACGCCATAGCCATCGACAGCAATGATGCGCTCCGCCACTTGCTGGTCGTCACGAGGCTCTTCCAGGGCGACGCGCCACGCTGAGCCATCGATTTTTTTGCCGGCAGCCTTGAGTTCGCCCGTGGCTTCGGCGAGGTAATTGTGGATACCCATGGCTTCGAGTTTTGCGGCAATGGTGTCGACGGCATAACCGGCGGCGATGCTGTTGAAGTCGACTTCGACGGCGGCATCCTTGCACAACTGATCACCGTCGATGCGCAGGTGCTGGTATCCGACACGCTGCCTAACCTCTGCCTGCGCTTGAGCAGAGGGAACAGTTTCCGCTCGCGCCTGCGGGCCGAACCCCCAAAGGTTGAGCAATGGTTCTACCGTCAAGTCGTAGGAGCCTTCGCTTTGCTCTGACAGCTGTTCGCCAACACGGATCAACTTGAGGATGGGCGGAGGCATTTTTTGACAGCGATTGGCAGGGAGATCGTTGAAATGCTCGATGTCCGAGTCGCTGCGGTAGGTCGACATTTGTTGATCGACCTCAGCGAGGATTTTTTCGACTTCGACCTTGACGTCTTTTGGGGCGGGAAGACCTTCGCGGCGCACGTACTTGATCGAATAAGTACTGCCCATGGTCGGGCCGCCGAAACTCTCCATGGAGTCGCTGTTGCCGCAGCCTGGCAACGCGGCGATCAATGTGACGAGACTGAAAAGCCGCCAATTCAACAAATCCTGCATCCCCTGAAAAAAGCCCAGACACGCCGTCAAGGCCCGCCATTATGCGATAGAAATGAGGGTATGATCACCGCACAAACAAAAACGCCCCGACCTAGGTCGGGGCGTTTTCATTTGCAGCGGATAGCGCTTAGCGCGGGAAAGCTGGCGGGTTTACACCGGCCATGTCTTCCATTACGCGAACTACCTGGCAGCTGTAACCGAACTCGTTGTCGTACCAAACGTACAGAACAACGCGGTTGTCTTGGGTAATGGTCGCTTCAGCGTCCACAACACCTGCGTGGCGCGAGCCAACGAAGTCGGTGGAAACCACTTCCTGCGAATTGACGTAGTCGATTTGCTTATGCAGATCGGAGTGCAGCGCCATGTAGCGCAGGTACTCATTCATCTCTTCGCGGGTGGCGGCTTTCTCAAGGTTCAGGTTGAGAATGGCCATCGACACGTTTGGCGTCGGAACGCGGATCGCGTTACCGGTCAACTTGCCAGCCAGTTCAGGCAGAGCCTTGGCAGCAGCAGTGGCAGCACCGGTCTCGGTGATAACCATGTTCAGCGCGGCGCTACGGCCACGGCGATCGCCTTTGTGGAAGTTGTCGATCAGGTTCTGGTCGTTGGTGTACGAGTGAACGGTTTCAACGTGACCATTGATGATGCCGAACTTGTCGTTGACAGCTTTCAGCACCGGCACGATGGCGTTGGTGGTGCAGGAAGCGGCAGAAACGATCTTGTCATCAGCGGTGATTTCACCGTGGTTGATGCCGTGAACGATGTTCTTCAGCTTGCCTTTACCTGGCGCGGTCAGAACAACGCGATCGATCCCCGGGCAAGCCAAGTGCTGGCCCAGGCCGTCGGCATCACGCCATACACCGGTGTTGTCCACCAGCAGCGCGTCTTTGATGCCGTACTGGGTGTAGTCCACTTCAGTCGGGTTTTTCGCGTAGATAACCTGGATCAGGTTGCCGTTGGCGGTGATGGTGCTGTTGGCTTCATCAATGGTGATGGTGCCATCGAACGGACCATGAACCGAGTCACGACGCAGCAGGCTTGCACGCTTGACCAGATCGTTCTCGGCGCCCTTGCGGACAACGATGGCGCGCAGACGCAGGCCGTCGCCACCACCGGTTTTCTCGATCAGGATGCGCGCCAGCAGACGGCCGATACGACCGAAGCCGTACAGGACAACGTCGGTGCCTTTGCGCGCGGCAACGTTTTGCTGACCAACCACATCAGCCAGTTCTTCACGGACGAACTGCTCGGCAGTACGGCCTTTGCCTTCGGTCTTGAACTTGACCGCAAGCTTGCCCAGGTCTACCGAAGCGGCGCCGAGCTTGAGCTCGCTCATCGCTTTGAGCAGCGGGAATGTTTCGTGGACGGACAATTCGCTGTCATCGGACTGACGATGACGAGCAAAGCGGTGAGCTTTGAGAATCGCAATGACTGAACGGTTGATCAGGCTGCGGCCATAGATCGAGCTCACCACGTTGTTATTGCGGTAGAGCTGACCGATAAGCGGAATCATCGCTTCTGCGAGTGCTTCACGGTCGATCCATTCACCAAGACACTGGTCGGGCTTCTGAGTCACGGGAACCTTCCACATGTAGGGGCAGAAAAAAGGGGCTACATTATGCCGCCGACTCCCTCCCGTAGCAATGCGCGCTTGTCGTGCGATCCGTAACATTTTCCTGTTCAAAAAAATCACACCTCGCCAAAGCCCAATAAAACCGGGGCTTTCAGCGCAGTCAATTTTTTGGAGACAGCGCGCCCTTATCCGTAACCCTCCGTAACACTCATTGGTTTTGCCACTACATACCCAGTCATTTCCAGTAAAAAACCGCCGAATTTTGTCTTTACCACTACATTTCGCCAAACCTGCGTAATAGACACAGTCTGCAACTGACAGGCGGCACCCGGGACCGCTACAATTACCGACTTTGTCGCAACGCTTGGAGCTCAACCTTCCGTGCCCGTTCTGCGTCTACCGCTTCTCCCTGCCGCGGCAGGTAAACAGCATTGGGGCAACCTGCCCGGTGCTGCCCTCAGCCTGGCAATTGCCGAGGCTGCCAGCGCTGCCAAGCGCTTTACCCTGCTGCTGACCGCCGATAGCCAAAGTGCCGAACGGCTGGAGCAGGAGCTGAGCTTCTTCGCCCCGGATTTGCCCGTGTTGCATTTCCCGGACTGGGAAACCCTGCCCTACGATCTGTTTTCGCCGCACCAGGACATCATTTCCCAGCGCATCGCTGCCTTATATAGGCTGCCGGAGCTGAACCATGGCGTTCTGGTGGTGCCGATCACCACAGCCCTGCATCGCCTGGCGCCGACCAAATTCCTGCTCGGCAGCAGCCTGGTGCTGGATGTTGGCCAGAAACTCGACGTCGAACAAATGCGCACGCGGCTTGAAGCCAGCGGTTATCGCTATGTCGACACGGTGTACGAGCACGGCGAATTCACCGTGCGCGGCTCGCTGATCGACCTGTTCCCGATGGGCAGCAAACTACCGTTCCGCATCGACCTGTTTGATGACGAAATCGAGACGCTGCGCACATTCGATCCCGAAAACCAGCGCTCCATCGATAAGGTCGACACTGTCCGCTTGCTGCCAGCGCGGGAGTTTCCGCTGCAAAAAGACGCGGTCACCCGTTTCAAGGCACGCTTTCGCGAGCGCTTCGATGTCGATTTCCGTCGCTGCCCGATCTTTCAGGATTTGAGCAGTGGCATCACACCAGCAGGTATCGAGTACTACCTGCCGCTGTTCTTTGAGGAAACCTCGACGCTGTTCGATTACCTGCCACAGGACACGCAAGTGTTTTCCCTGCCGGGCATCGAGCAGGCGGCGGAGAATTTCTGGAACGACGTGCGCAATCGCTACGAAGAACGCCGTGTCGACCCGTCCCGCCCTTTATTACCGCCGGCCGAGTTGTTCCTTCCAGTCGAAGACTGCTTTGCACGCCTGAAGACCTGGCCCCGCGTCGTCGCCAGCCAACAGGACGTGGAAACCGGTGTCGGTCGAGAGCGCTTCCCGGCGCGGGAATTGCCAAACCTGGCCATTGAAGCCAAGGCCACTCAGCCATTGGCGGCACTGGCCGGCTTCCTCGATGAATTCCCCGGACGCGTTCTGTTTACCGCCGAGTCGGCGGGCCGTCGCGAAGTGCTGCTGGAATTACTCGAACGCCTGAAACTGCGACCGAAAACCGTCGACAGCTGGCCGGACTTTGTCTCCAGCAAAGAACGCCTGGCGATCACCATTGCCCCGCTCGACGAAGGCTTGGTGCTCGATGATCCGGCGCTGGCGCTAGTTGCCGAAAGCCCGCTGTTCGGTCAGCGAGTGATGCAGCGCCGTCGTCGCGAAAAACGCGCCGACGCCAATAACGATGCGGTCATCAAGAACCTCACCGAACTGCGCGAAGGCGCGCCGGTGGTGCATATCGATCACGGTGTCGGTCGATACCTCGGGCTGGCGACGCTGGAAATCGACGATCAGGCGGCCGAATTCCTCACGCTGCAATACGCCGAAGGCGCAAAGCTTTACGTGCCGGTGGCCAACCTGCACCTGATCGCTCGCTACACCGGCAGCGACGATGCCTTGGCCCCGCTGCACCGTCTCGGCTCCGAAACCTGGCAAAAAGCCAAACGCAAAGCCGCCGAACAGGTGCGCGACGTGGCTGCCGAACTGCTCGACATCTACGCACGTCGTGCCGCGCGCGAAGGCTATGCCTTCGAAGACCCGAAAGCCGACTACGCGACCTTTAGCGCCGGTTTCCCGTTCGAAGAAACCCCGGACCAGCAAACCACCATTGAAGCGGTACGCGCCGACATGCTCGCGCCGAAGCCGATGGACCGCCTGGTCTGCGGCGACGTTGGCTTCGGCAAGACCGAAGTGGCGATGCGCGCCGCCTTCATCGCCGTGCACGGCGGTCGTCAGGTCGCCATTCTGGTACCGACCACCCTGCTCGCCCAGCAACACTACAACAGCTTCCGCGACCGGTTTGCCGATTGGCCGGTGACCGTGGAAGTGATGAGTCGTTTCAAGTCGACCAAGGAAGTGAACGCCGCGGTCGCGGATCTCGCCGAAGGCAAGATCGACATCGTCATCGGCACCCACAAGTTGCTGCAAGATGACGTGAAGATCAAAAACCTTGGGCTGGTGATCATCGATGAAGAGCACCGGTTCGGTGTTCGTCAGAAGGAACAGCTGAAGGCGTTGCGCAGCGAAGTCGACATTCTTACCCTGACCGCCACGCCGATTCCGCGCACGCTGAACATGGCAGTGTCGGGCATGCGCGATCTGTCGATCATCGCAACCCCGCCGGCTCGTCGCCTGTCGGTGCGCACCTTCGTCATGGAGCAGAACAAGAGCACGGTCAAAGAGGCCCTGCTGCGGGAATTGCTGCGTGGCGGTCAGGTTTACTACCTGCACAACGACGTGAAGACCATCGAGAAATGCGCCGCCGACCTCGCCGAACTGGTGCCAGAGGCGCGGATCGGCATCGGCCACGGACAAATGCGCGAACGCGAACTCGAACAGGTGATGAGCGACTTCTACCACAAGCGCTTCAACGTGCTGATCGCCTCGACCATCATCGAGACCGGCATCGACGTGCCGAGCGCCAACACCATCATCATCGAGCGCGCCGACAAATTCGGGCTGGCACAACTGCACCAGTTGCGCGGCCGTGTCGGGCGCAGTCACCACCAGGCTTACGCTTACCTGCTGACGCCGCCGCGCCAGCAAATTACCCCGGACGCAGAAAAACGCCTGGAAGCGATTGCCAACACCCAGGACCTCGGCGCGGGCTTCGTGCTTGCCACCAACGACCTGGAAATCCGTGGCGCAGGTGAGTTGCTGGGCGACGGTCAAAGCGGGCAGATCCAGGCGGTTGGCTTTACGCTGTACATGGAAATGCTCGAGCGCGCGGTGAAATCGATCCGCAAGGGCGAGCAACCCAACCTGGATCAGCCGTTGGGCGGAGGCCCGGAAGTCAATCTGCGCGTTCCGGCGTTGATTCCCGAAGACTATCTGCCGGACGTTCACGCCCGATTGATTCTCTACAAACGCATTGCTTCGGCCACCGATGAAGATGGCCTCAAAGACTTGCAAGTTGAAATGATCGACCGTTTCGGCCTGTTGCCGGAACCGACCAAGAACCTGATGCGCATCACCGCGCTGAAGCTGCAGGCCGAACTGCTGGGCATCAAGAAAGTCGACGGCGGCCCGCAAGGTGGCCGCATCGAGTTCGCGGCGCAGACGCCGGTCGACCCGCTGACACTGATCAAACTGATTCAGGGCCAACCCAAACGCTACAAATTCGAAGGTGCCACGATGTTTAAATTCATGGTCCCGATGGAAAGCCCGCAAGAGCGCTTTAATACTGTAGAGGCGCTGCTTGAGTGCCTCATCCCGAAAACTGCTTGAAGGACGCCGCATGCGCCTGTTTCGCTTACTGACCTTGCTGACAACCCTGGTCGCTCCAACGGCGTTTGCCGATGACCTGTATCAGGTCGAAATGATTCTGGTCCGCCAAAACGCTGTGCCTGCTATCGTTAGCCGCGCAGCACCGGAAGACTGGGCCGCCGGCGCACAAAGCATCAAACCTGACAGCCTGCGTACGCCAAGCCTGAATGGCGAAGTGGAAAAACTCACCGCCAGCGCCGACTACACTGTGTTGCTGCACAAAGCCTGGCAACAGACACTCGGTGAAGCACCGAGCAAAATCGCGATCAGCGACGGCAAGGAACAGTTCGGCCAATTCCCGATCGAGGGCACGCTGAACCTGAAATTGGGACGATTCACCGACGTAGACGCCGATTTCTGGGTTAACCAGATCGACGCCAACGGCATGGTCACCGCCAGCGAGCGCCTCAAGCAAGAAAGCCATACCAAGAACGGCCAGCTGAACTTCCTCGACAACGGCCACCTCGGCTTGCTGATCAAGATCACCTCGCTTACCGCCCCTGCACCTCGGCCAGTCCCCGATGAAATTCCGGACTGATTGAAGTCCCTATGACCTCGACCCTGAGCAAACCCCTGGGACCTTCCTGGGTCAGCCGGTTCAAAGAGCAAAGCCTGGAGCGCGGCCGTCGCTACGCCCTGGAGAATCGCGTCAGAATCGTCGAGGTCGGCGATGCTACGATTATCGCCGCGTGCGAAGGTTCTGGCGGTAACGTTTACCGTCAGACCATTCGCCTGCGCGAGTCGGCCAAAGCCACCTTGCTGATGGTCGACGCGACGTGCACCTGCCCGGTTCACAACAACTGCAAACATTGCGCAGCGGTACTGCTGAAGGTCCAGGAAACCCTGGACTACCCCGCCGCCGCGCAGGACGCCGAGCTACTGGAAAAACTTCAGGCCGTGCTGGAAAACCGCAGCCCGAAAGCACCTCCGCAAATCCTGGTGGATAATGTCCAACCGGTGCCGCGACTGTGGCTGGCGAGTATCGAGTTCAGCGCTTTCGAACCGCGCAACGGCAAAATGCAGCGCTATATCCAGCATCGCGCGGCGTTGTCTTTCAGCTATCTGGATGAATACGTCTGCGGACAAAAGAACACCGACATCCTGATTCGCCAGGAAACCCAGACGCTGCGGATAAAACGTCACCCGGACGTCGAACAAACCTACAGAGAACAGCTGCGAATCCTTGGCTTCAAGATTGCCACCCGGCAAAGTAAAGCGTTGCCGGAAAGCGCCGGCGAGCTCTACGAGATGGTCAATGACAGTGCCTGGCTGACGTTCACCCTGAATGAGCTGCCGAAGCTGCGCACCCAAGGTTGGGAATTGCAGATCGACGAAGACTTCGGTTTCGACCTGACCGCCGTGGACGACTGGTACGCCACCGTCGAGCAGGCACCGGAGCGCGACTGGTTTGATCTCGAGCTGGGGATTATCGTCAATGGCGAGCGCCTGAGTTTACTGCCGATCCTGTTGAACCTGATGCGCTCCCACACCGAAATCCTCAACCCGGAGCGCCTGGCCCGCCGGCGCGACGACGAGCTGATTCTGGTGAACATTCCCAATCGTCCGAACTCCGAATACGGCCCACTGCAAGTCGCCCTGCCCTTCGGGCGCTTGAAGCCGGTACTGGCGACGCTCGGCGAGTTCTATCTGCAAGAACCCGGCGAAACCACGCTGCGCTTGAGCAAGGCTGACGCCACGCGCCTGAATCCGCTGGAAGACATGCCGCTGCTGTGGGAAGGCGGGGAACAGATCCGCTCGTTCGCCCAGCGTCTTCGCGACATCAAGGACTACACTGCGACCGTACCGGAAGGCTTGAACGCAACCCTGCGCCCCTATCAGCTGGAAGGCCTGAGCTGGATGCAGTCGTTACGGCAACTGGAGGTCGGAGGGATTCTCGCGGACGACATGGGCCTGGGCAAAACCCTACAAACCCTGGCGCATGTTCTTACCGAGAAAAATGCCGGGCGCCTGGATCGGCCGTGCATGGTGGTGATGCCCACCAGCCTGATCCCGAACTGGCTCGACGAAGCGGCGCACTTCACGCCGCAACTCAAAGTGCTGGCACTGTACGGCGCCAGTCGCAAAAAACATTTCGACCATCTGGCCGATTACGACTTGATCCTGACCACTTATGCGCTGCTACCCAAGGACGTCGAACGTCTTGCCACGCAGCCATTGCACGTACTGGTGCTGGATGAAGCGCAGTACATCAAGAACCCCAACAGCAAGGCAGCCCAGGCCGCCCGCGAGCTCAATGCGCGCCAGCGCCTGTGCCTGAGTGGCACACCGCTGGAAAACCATTTGGGTGAGCTGTGGTCGCTGTTTCACTTCCTGCTGCCCGGCTGGCTGGGGGATGTAAAAAGCTTCAACAGCGACTACCGGGTGCCGATTGAAAAACGCGCAAGCGAAGTCAGGCTTTCGCACCTCAACGGCCGGATCAAACCGTTCCTTTTGCGCAGGACGAAGGAACAGGTCGCGAAAGAATTGCCGCCAAAGACCGAGATCATTCACTGGGTCGAGCTCAACGAAGCCCAGCGCGATGTGTACGAAACCATGCGCCTGGCCATGGACAAAAAGGTCCGCGACGAGATCACCCGCAAAGGCGTAGCGCGCAGCCAGATCATCATTCTTGAGGCGCTGCTGAAGCTGCGTCAGGTGTGCTGTGATTTGCGCCTGGTCAACGATGCCGCCCTGCCGTCTCGCGGCAGCACATCGGGCAAGCTCGACAGCTTGATGGAAATGCTTGAGGAATTGTTTGAAGAAGGTCGGCGGATTCTGCTGTTTTCGCAGTTCACGTCAATGCTGGCGCTTATCGAAGTCGAACTGAAGAAGCGTGGCGTCGAGTACGCGCTGCTGACGGGACAAACCCGCGACCGACGTGCGCCGGTGAAGGAATTTCAGAGCGGCAAGCGTCAGATTTTTCTGATCAGCCTGAAGGCCGGCGGTGTTGGTTTGAACCTGACCGAAGCGGATACGGTGATTCACTATGACCCTTGGTGGAACCCGGCAACGGAAAACCAGGCGACTGACCGGGCTTATAGAATTGGCCAGGAGAAACCGGTGTTCGTCTACAAGATGATTGCCCGGGGCACAGTGGAAGAGAAGATTCAACATCTGCAAAAAGAAAAATCCGACCTGGCTGCCGGCGTTCTGGATGGACGCAAGGCCGGGGACTGGAAGTTGCAGAACGATGATATTGAAGCGTTGTTTGCGCCACTGCCGGATAAGCTGGAGAAGCGCTGACGTCTCTGCGTCTGATCGATTGCTTTCGCGGGCAAGCCCGCCCCCACAAGGTCAACATCAATCCTGTGGGAGTGGGCTTGCCCGCGATTGGGTCAACTCGATGCAAAGCCTGCCTTACCCTTTCAGCACCCGCGCCAACGTCGACTTCACCTTCCCCATCCCGTCATGCAATGCCTGCTCGATTTCAGCCATGGTAATCACCGCCGTCGACTTGCCCGCCGCCGGGTTCACCACCAGCGCCAGGCAGGCGTAATCCAGTTCCAGCTCACGAGCCAGTGCCGCTTCCGGCATGCCGGTCATGCCGACGATGTCGCAGCCATCACGCTCCAGCCTGGCGATTTCCGCAACAGTTTCAAGCCGCGGCCCCTGGGTGCAGGCGTATACGCCATGACTGCTGTAGCCGACGCCTTCAGCCGCCAACGCCGCGATTAACTGCTGACGCAATGGCTCGCTGTAGGGATAGCTGAAGTCAATGTGTGTGACGTGTTCCAGCTCATCGGCGAAAAACGTGTGTTCACGACCGCTGGTGTAATCGATCAACTGATGCGGCACGCAGAAATGCCCGGTGCCCATCGCCGCATGAATCCCGCCCACGGCGTTGACCGCGAGGATCGCTTCGGCGCCCGCCTGCTTCAACGCCCAGAGGTTGGCGCGGTAGTTCACCTGATGTGGCGGGAAACGGTGCGGATGACCGTGACGGGCGAGGAACAACACTTCCTTGCCGGCGTATTCGCCGATCTGCACTTCAGCCGAGGGCGCACCGTACGGAGTGTCCACTGCCAGTGACTGGCGAATGCTCAGGCCTTCGAGTTGAGTCAGGCCGGTGCCACCGATAATCGCGTAAACCGTCATAACGTAAAGTCCTTATTCAATCAGTTGAGCGTCTTTGAGCGCGCCGACAGCCGTCAGCCATCGCGGGTTCTGACGGTATTCGGTATTGGCGTATGACTGGCCGCGCATTCGCGCAATACGCTCAGACGGTTTGACCTTCAGCCGCTGGGCAGCGCTGAGCGCCAACTCCGCAGCAGCGCGATCGTTGCACACCAGGCCCATGTCGCAACCGGCGGTCAGCGCGGCTTCGATCCGGCTGGCCGCATCGCCCACCACATGAGCACCGGCCATCGACAAGTCGTCGCTGAAGATCACACCATCGAATTGCAACTCACCGCGCAGGATGTCCTGCAACCATCGACGGGAGAAGCCGGCAGGCTGGGAGTCGACTTGCGGGTAAATAACGTGGGCCGGCATGACGGCAGCCAGTTGCTTGCTCAATTTGGCGAACGGCACCAGGTCGTTGGCGCGGATCTCGTCGAGGCTGCGCTCATCGTTCGGGATGGCGACGTGGGAATCCGCCTCAGCCCAGCCATGACCGGGGAAGTGCTTGCCAGTAGCGGCCATGCCGGCGCTGTTCATACCCCGGATAAAAGCACCGGCCAGCAACGCGGCGCGCTCGGGGTCACCTTCGAAGGAACGGGTTCCGACGACGGCGCTGCGCTGATAATCAAGATCCAGTACCGGGGCGAAACTGAGGTCGAGGCCAACGGCAAGCACCTCGGTGGCCATGATCCAGCCGCACTGCTCGGCCAGGTATTCGGCGTTTGGATTGTCGGCGATGGCGCGCATCGCCGGCAGTCGCACAAAGCCTTGGCGCAAACGCTGGACGCGACCGCCCTCCTGGTCCACCGCCAGCAGCAGATCGGGGCGAATTGAACGAATCGCAGCACTCAACTCGCGCACCTGGCGTGGAGTTTCAATGTTACGCGCAAAAATGATCAAGCCGCCCACTTCGGGCTGGCGCAACAATTGGCGATCTTCAGCCGTCAGCCAGGTACCGGCGACGTCCACCATCAACGAGCCTTGCAGGCCAGCAGTCATAGAAATTCCTTGATAACGAGAAACCCGACCCACACGAATTCGCCGCCTTGGGCAAAGCCCGGCAGGTCGGCGATACAAATGGGGAACGGGTTCATAACGAGAGTCGGCATGGGCGGCTAGCTTAGCGGATGTCAGCTGCCGCGCCCACCCGTGAGCGGTTAAACCTTGGCGGGAGCCGGGGCCGACTTGCTGCGAGGACGCAACTGCGCGGTCGCCATGGCGGAATCGGTCACACCGGTTTCGGCACGCATGCCGGCAGCCAGGAACGGCACCATGAGGCGCATGACTTGCTCGATGGAGGTGTTGACGCCGAAATCGGTTTCGGCAATCGCGCGCAGGGCCTTGATCCCCGACATGCTGAACGCTGCGGCACCGAGCATGAAGTGTACGCGCCAGAACAGCTCGATCGGTGGAATGCGCGGTGCGGCTTCGTTGACCAGCATCATGTAGCGACGGAACACCTTGCCGTACATGTCTTCCAGATAACGCCGCAAGTGGCCTTGGCTCTGACTGAAGGCCAAACCCAGCAAGCGCATGAAGATCGAAAGATCATTGCCGCTACGAGGCTGCACGACAAGGGCTTGCTCGACGAGGATTTCGAGCAGCTCTTCAAGAGTCGGCTTGTTCTCGGGCTTGGCCTGACGCCGCTCGAGCTCTTTATCGAGGCTAATGCAGAACGGCCCGAGGAAGCGCGAAAAGACCGCTTGAATCAGCGCTTTCTTGGAACCGAAGTGATAGTTCACCGCCGCCAGATTGACACCGGCCTTGCTGGTGATCAGGCGCAACGAGGTTTCAGCGAAACCTTTTTCCGCGAACAACTGCTCGGCAGCATCAAGAATACGTTCAACGGTTTCCGACTGGGCCATGGCTACTCCGCCTGACAAACACTTGTTTGAAACATACGTTTCAGCCTATGCGTTGTCAAGCCTGGCAGTTCGATTGGGGAATGGTCGGTCAGCTATTTAACCATACAACGGCAAAGCTTCAATCAGCGGGTCGATCGACCGTCCGGCAGTCGGTGAAAAAAGGGGCATTGCCAAGACGCTTTCACTGTATATAATCCCAGTCACTGTATAAAAAGACAGAGCGATCAAAATGCTAAAGCTGACGCCACGCCAAGCAGAGATTCTGGCCTTCATCAAACGCTGCCTCGAAGACAACGGCTATCCACCAACCCGCGCGGAAATCGCTCAGGAACTGGGTTTCAAGTCGCCCAACGCAGCAGAGGAACACCTTAAGGCGCTCGCTCGCAAGGGTGCTATCGAGATGACTCCGGGCGCGTCCCGTGGCATTCGTATTCCAGGCTTCGAAGCCAAGGCCGATGACTCGACGCTGCCAATCATTGGACGAGTCGCTGCCGGTGCTCCCATTTTGGCCCAGCAGCACATCGAAGAGTCTTGCAACATCAACCCCGCCTTCTTCCATCCGCGCGCTGACTACTTGCTGCGGGTTCACGGCATGAGCATGAAAGACGTCGGTATTTTCGACGGGGACCTGCTGGCCGTGCACACCACACGTGAAGCCCGTAATGGTCAAATCGTGGTCGCTCGAATTGGCGACGAAGTGACGGTCAAGCGTTTCAAGCGTGACGGCAGCAAGGTCTGGTTGATTGCCGAAAACCCTGAATTTGCCCCTATCGAAGTGAACCTGAAAGATCAGGAACTGGTGATTGAAGGCTTGAGTGTCGGCGTGATTCGCCGCTAAAGGAGGCTTTATGCAGTTCCCACACACATCACAGCAAGCCCAATTACCGCTGTTTGAGGCGTTCATGGCGCAACCATTGGCGCCGATCCTGAAAGACGTGGTCGAGTCGCCGTGGTGCGCCGAGCCCGAAGCCTTCAGTGAGCTGTCGCTACGTGGTGCAGCCGGGAACTGCCTGAACCTTCTGGCACCTATTCTCAGGGAGCTGAGCCAGGATCAGGACGCACGCTGGCTAACATTGATTGCCCCGCCAGCGAGCCTGACCCAGGCTTGGCTGCGGGATGCAGGTCTTAACCGCGAACGCATCTTGCTGTTGCAACCTCGCGGCACCCAAAGCGCCCAGCAGTTGACCTGCGAAGCCTTGCGTCTGGGCCGCAGCCACACAGTGGTCAGCTGGCTCAATCCGTTGAACACGACTTCACGGCAACAGTTGATCAGCGCCGCCCGAACCGGGGACGCACAGAGCTTGAATATTCGATTGGGCTAACCGAGTAACAATGCGCGCGTTGAACTGCGCGGGGCTTCTCCAAGGATAGAGAAGCCGATCTGTAGCGATTCCTGCAATCCGACGGGCGGGATCAATGAAGGACGCGAGATCCCTGATCTTTATCAAATTCGCCTTCAACCAGGCGCCCTGCCATCTGAACACCGACGCTCAACATCGCCTTGGCGACTTCCACGTACTGACCTTGAAGGAACGCTTTGGCATCCTCGGAGAAATCCAAAGTGACCAGAGAACCCTCGTCCTCGGCCCTGCGCAGCTCGATACGACCGTCTGGTAACTCGACAATTTCTAGAAAGGACGTTGGCATAAAGGTCTGTTCTCCACGAAAGGCGGGGATTATATAGGCATCGGTCAGGCTTCGCTCGGCAACTTGACCAGATGTCATGGCAAGGAAATATCTTTCAGCACCCATCCTTGAGCGGACACCTTTCAAGGCATCCGTCATACCGGCTAATCCGTCAGCACTCGTTCAACCCTTCTCGAAACCGGATTGCCAGCCCTTTCAGGTTCTGACGCCAGCCTTCCAACTCCTCCCGACTCAGTTCCTCTGGCGCCTCTTCTTCATCGAGGTTAACAGCCAGAATCAATGGCTGAGTCACGTCACCCTTAGGCTTGTGCGGCGCGCGCGGAGGTTGAAACAACGCCGCATGGGCCGCCAACAACTTGGCCAGCCAGGTTTCAGGGTTTTGCGCGAGCTCGACCATTTCAGCCATTTCAGGAATTGCGATGGTCTCGAGTATTTCGCGAGTCAGCAACAACTCAGCCCGAGGCGCATTAGCTTGAGGCAAACGATAGAACCCGGCGATTTCATGGCATAGCCCCAACAAGGCACCGTACAGGTGAAACAACGCCGATTCGCGACCCGCCTGGATCAGCGCCAGCGAGTTCATTGCCCGCCCTTCTTCAGCTCTGGCGAGCGCCTCCAGCGACAGACCGGCGAAATAAATCTTCTGATTGGTACGGGTATAGAGTTCGTGGGCCATGACGGCAGTCTCCACAACGAAATAATTGCTTCACACAGGTCAGACAGTGTCGTGGATCACCTCCGCTTCCCGCAAGCACAAAACAAAAGGCCGCATGAAAACCCGAGGGTTGTCATGCGGCCTTTGTAATGTGGCGAGGGAGCTTGCTCCCATTGGCCGACGGCGTCGGCCCACTATCCTTTAAGCCTTTGCAGCGGGACGCTTGTCTTCAACCTTCCACTTGCCGCCGTCGTAGTACGCCTTCCAGCCAGTCGGCTTACCGTCGACTTCTGTCTGCACATACTGCTCTTTGGTCTTGCGGCTATAACGAATCACCGCCGGGAGACCGTCCGGATCCTTCTTCGGCGCTTCGCAGAGGAAGTGGTACTTCGGATCGATCTCGTCCTTGTGCGGCACGATTTCCATGACCAGCGGAGCACGGGTTTCGCGGTTTTTCGGGAATTGGCTCGCCGCCAGGAACAGGCCGGAAGCACCGTCGCGCAGGATATAGGTGTCGTTGACCTTCTCGCACTTCAGCTCAGGCATCTTCACCGGATCCATCTTCGGCGGCGCAGCATCACCGCTCTTCAGCAGCTTGCGGGTGTTCTTGCACGTTGCGTTGGTGCAACCGAAGAACTTACCGAAACGACCGGTCTTGAGCTGCATTTCGCTGCCGCACTTGTCGCACTCCAGGCTCGGACCTTCATAGCCTTTAATGCGATAAGTACCCTCTTCGATTTCGTAGCCATCGCAATCCGGGTTGTTACCGCAGATGTGCAACTTGCGCTTCTCGTCGAGCAGGTATGCGTCCATCGCCGTGCTGCAGATCGGGCAGCGATGCTTGCCACGCAGCACCAGCGACTCCGATTCACCTTCGTCGTCCGCGGCAATCTCATCACCGGGCACCAGATTGACGGTGGCCTTGCAGCGTTCTTTCGGCGGCAAACTGTAGCCCGAGCAGCCGAGGAACACGCCCGTCGAGGCCGTACGAATCTGCATTGGGCGACCACAGGTCAGGCACGGAATGTCCGTCATGACCGGCTGGTTGGCACGCATGCCACTTTCTGGACTTTCGGCTACTTCCAGCTTCTTCTTGAAGTCACCGTAGAACTCGTCCAGTACGTTTTTCCAGTCGCGCTCGCCCTGGGCCACGTCATCGAGGTGCTCTTCCATGCCGGCGGTGAAGCCGTAGTCCATGAGATTGGAGAAACTCTCGGACAGACGCTCAGTGACGATGTCACCCATCTTTTCCGAATAGAAACGACGGTTGTGCAGCGCGACGTAACCACGGTCCTGAATGGTGGAAATGATCGCTGCGTAGGTCGAAGGACGACCGATGCCGCGTTTTTCCATTTCTTTAACCAGGCTCGCTTCCGAGTAGCGCGCCGGCGGTTTGGTGAAGTGCTGGGTCGGATCAAGCTTGATCAGCTTCATCGCATCGCCCTGAGCCATATCTGGCAACACATCATCATCGCCCGGCTTGGTAATTTGCGGCATGACGCGGGTGTAACCGTCGAACTTCAGGATGCGACCCTTGGCACGCAGCTCGAAATCACCAGCACCGACGGTGACCGTGGTCGACAGGTATTGCGCCGGCAACATCTGGCAAGCCAGGAATTGGCGCCAGATCAGCTCGTAGAGGCGCTCGGCATCACGCTCCATGCCCGACAGCTTGCTTGGCTCGGTATTGGCGTCGGAGGGACGAATCGCTTCGTGAGCCTCTTGTGCACCTTCTTTGCTGCTGTAGACGTTCGGGGATTCCGGCAGGTACTTCTTGCCGAACTCGCCTTCAATATAAGTGCGCGCCATCGTCACGGCATCGGCCGAGAGGTTGGTGGAGTCGGTACGCATATAAGTGATGTAGCCGGCTTCGTACAGACGCTGGGCCATCATCATGGTTTTCTTCACGCCGAAGCCCAGGCGGTTGCTTGCAGCCTGTTGCAGGGTGGACGTGATGAACGGAGCCGACGGTTTGCTGCTGGTCGGTTTGTCTTCGCGCTTGACGATGCTGTAGCTGGAAGCCTTGAGCTTTTCCAGCGCGGCCATGGCCTGGGCTTCGTTGAGCGGCTTGAAGGCCTCGCCTTTCTCGCGAGCCACGTCGAAGCGCACGGTCGCGCCCTTGGCGGTGCCGAGGTCAGCATGGATTTCCCAGTATTCTTCCGGGTTGAACGCACGGATTTCACGTTCGCGCTCGACCACCAGTTTTACCGCAACCGACTGCACGCGACCGGCGGACAAGCCACGGGCGATTTTGGCCCACAGCAGCGGCGAAACCATGTAACCCACCACGCGATCGAGGAAGCGACGCGCCTGCTGAGCGTTTACTCGGTCGATGTCCAGCTCGCCCGGCTTGGAGAAGGCTTCCTGAATCGCCTTCTTGGTGATTTCGTTGAACACCACGCGCTTGTAGCGGCTGTCGTCACCACCGATGGCTTCGCGCAGGTGCCAGGCAATGGCTTCCCCCTCGCGATCCAAGTCGGTTGCGAGATAGATGGTGTCAGCATCTTTGGCGAGCCGGCGCAGCTCTTCGATGACTTTTTCCTTGCCCGGAAGGATCTCGTACTTGGCTTTCCAGCCATGATCGGGATCGACCCCCATGCGCGAGACCAGCTGCTTGCGCGCTTTCTCTTTCGGCGAGAGCACCGGACCTTCGCCCGCGGCAGCCTTGCCGCGCTTCGCGGCTGGCTCTTTGCTGGCGCTAGCCGAACCGCTGGTGGGCAGGTCTCGGATATGGCCGATACTCGACTTCACCACGTATTGGTTACCCAGATACTTGTTGATGGTCTTGGCCTTAGCCGGGGATTCCACAATGACCAGCGATTTGCCCATGGATCAGAAAATTCCTGAATTCTAGAAGTGAAAGGCGGTTGGCGCCTGACGCGGCACCGCTATATATAGTGGCTACAAGGTGAGGTCAAGCGCAGGGTTTTGCGCGCACTCAGCTTATGGCTTCGAAAAAAGGCTCGGTTCGGCTTGCACCAAAGCAAAGCGTGGCACCTGTTCGCCGTCAACCTCGACCGACTCAAGAAACATGCTCAAGGGACGTACCCAAAAGCCGTAATCGCCATACAGGGCTTGGTAGAAGACCACTTCTTCTTCAGTTTCCGAATGCCGCGCAAGACTGAATACGCGGTACTGCGGACCTTTGTAATGTTGGTAGAGCCCAGGTTGTATCGGCATGGTTTGGCCCTCACTCAAATCTTTTCAAAATAAAAACAAAAATAAATTCAGAAAAACAAAAACCGGGGCACTTGGCCCCGGCTTCCGTCAACGGAACGCTTAAACGCGTTCGAAGACGGTGGAGATGCCTTGGCCGAGACCAATGCACATGGTAGCCACCCCGAAGGTGCCGCCATTTTGCTTCATCACGTTCAGCAGAGTGCCGGAGATACGTGCACCGGAGCAACCGAACGGGTGACCCAAGGCGATCGCGCCGCCGTGCAGGTTAACCTTCTCGTTCATCTTGTCGAGTACTTTCAAATCTTTCAGCACTGGCAGAGCCTGTGCGGCGAAAGCTTCGTTGAGCTCGAAGAAGTCGATATCGTTAATGCCAAGACCCGCACGCTTCAGTGCTTTTTGTGTAGCCGGTACTGGACCATAGCCCATGATTGCCGGATCCACACCTGCCACTGCCATCGAACGAATCACTGCCATAGGCTGGATGCCCAGGTCCTGTGCACGCTGCGCCGACATCACGATCATGCACGAGGCACCGTCAGTGATCTGCGACGACGTACCGGCTGTCACGGTGCCGCCCTTTGGATTGAAGGCAGGCTTGAGAGCCGCCAGACTTTCCAGGGTGGTTTCCGGACGAATGGTTTCGTCGTAGTCGAACAGTTTCAGGAAACCGTTCTCGTCGTAGCCCTGCATCGGGATGATTTCGTCTTTGAACTTGCCTTCCAGCGTCGCTTTATGGGCGAGCTGGTGGGAGCGCACGCCGAAAGCATCCTGCTGCTCGCGAGTGATGCCGTGCATTTTGCCCAGCATTTCAGCGGTCAGGCCCATCATGCCCGAGGCTTTCGCCGCGTACAGGGACATGTGCGGGTTCGGATCGACACCGTGCATCATGCTCACGTGGCCCATATGCTCGACGCCGCCGACGACGAACACGTCACCGTTGCCGGTCATGATTGCTTGAGCAGCAGTGTGCAGCGCACTCATCGAGGAGCCACACAGGCGGCTGACGGTCTGACCGGCAGCCGTGTGCGGGATCTGAGTCATCAGGGACGCCATGCGAGCGATGTTCCAGCCCTGTTCCAGGGTCTGGTTTACGCAGCCCCAGATCACGTCTTCGACTTCGTTCGGGTCAACCTTGACGTTGCGTTCCAGCAATTTGCTGATCAGGTGCGCCGACATGTCTTCGGCGCGGGTGTTGCGGTGCATGCCGCCCTTGGAGCGGCCCATCGGAGTACGACCGAAGTCGACAATCACGACGTCTCTAGGATTCAAGCTCATAAGTTCACTCTCACTCTAGTTGGGGGCGCTTAACCGAAGAAGCTCTGGCCGTTTTTGGCCATTTCGCGCAGCTTCGCGGTCGGGTGGTACAGCGCGCCCAAATCAGCGTACTGGTCAGCCAGGGCAACGAACTCGGCAACACCGATCGAGTCGATGTAGCGCAGCGCACCGCCACGGAATGGAGGGAAACCAATACCGTAGACCAGACCCATGTCGGCTTCGGCAGCAGTCTCGACGATGCCGTCTTCCAGGCAACGCACGGTTTCCAGGCACAGCGGGATCATCATCCAGTTGATGATGTCTTCGTCGGTGACTTCACGCTGCTCATAAACGATCGGCTTGAGCACTTCCAGCACCGAAGGATCGGCGACTTTCTTCTGCTTGCCGCGCTTGTCGGTCTCGTAGGCGTAGAAGCCCTTGCCATTTTTCTGGCCCAGGCGCTTGGCTTCGTAGAGCACGTCGATAGCCGAACGGCGGTCGTCTTTCATGCGATCCGGGAAGCCTTCAGCCATCACGTCACGACCGTGGTGACCGGTGTCGATGCCGACCACGTCCATCAGGTACGCCGGGCCCATTGGCCAGCCGAATTTTTCCATGATCTTGTCGATACGGACGAAGTCCACGCCGGCGCTGACCAACTTGGCGAAACCGCCGAAGTACGGGAACAGTACGCGGTTAACCAGGAAGCCCGGGCAGTCGTTGACGACGATCGGGTTCTTGCCCATTTTCTTGGCGTAGGCAACGGTGGTGGCAACCGCCAGCTCGCTAGACTTCTCGCCACGGATTACTTCAACCAGCGGCATCATGTGCACAGGGTTGAAGAAGTGCATGCCGACGAAGTTTTCCGGACGCTTGAGGGCTTTGGCCAGCAAGGTGATGGAAATGGTCGAGGTGTTGGACGCGAGGATGGTGTCCTCTTTGACCTTGTCTTCGACTTCGGCCAGTACGGCTTGCTTGACCTTAGGGTTTTCGACAACCGCCTCAACCACCAGGTCCACGTGACCGAAATCACCGTAGGACAGGGTTGGACGAATGCCGTTGAGCACTTCAGCCATTTTCGCGGCGGTCATGCGACCTTTATCAACGCGGCCGACCAGCAGCTTGGCGGCTTCAGCCAGGCCTTGCTCGATGCCGTGCTCGTTGATGTCCTTCATCAGGATCGGCGTACCTTTGGAGGCCGACTGATAAGCGATACCGCCACCCATGATGCCGGCGCCCAATACGGCAGCCTGCTTCACGTCTTTGGCGATTTCGTCGTAGGCCTTGGCCTTTTTCTTCAGCTCCTGATCATTCAGGAACAGACCGATCAAGCTCTGCGCGGCAGAGGTCTTGGCCAGTTTGACGAAACCGGCGGCTTCGACTTCCAGCGCTTTATCGCGACCGAAGTTCGCGGCTTTCTGGATGGTCTTGATCGCTTCAACCGGCGCCGGGTAGTTCGGGCCAGCCTGACCAGCTACGAAACCTTTGGCGGTTTCGAAAGCCATCATTTGTTCGATTGCGTTCAGCTTCAGCTTTTCCAGCTTCGGTTGACGCTTGGCCTTGTAATCAAACTCACCGGAAATGGCGCGTTTGATCAGTTCCAGGGCCGCCTCCTGCAGTTTCTCAGGAGCAACCACTGCGTCCACTGCGCCGACTTTCAGCGCGTCTTCAGGACGGTTTTCTTTACCAGCGGCAATCCACTCGATGGCGTTGTCGGCGCCGATCAGGCGCGGCAGACGCACAGTACCGCCGAAGCCTGGGTAGATGCCCAGTTTGACTTCCGGCAGACCGATCTTGGCCTTGGTGGACATGACGCGGTAGTCCGCCGCCAGGCACATCTCCAGACCGCCACCCAGGGCGATGCCGTTGATTGCGGCGACAGTCGGGACGTTGAGGTCTTCGAAATCGCTGAAAATCTTGTTGGCTTCCAGATTGCCAGCAACCAGCTCGGCATCAGGCAGCTTGAAGTTTTCGACAAATTCGGTGATGTCGGCGCCGACGATGAACACGTCCTTGCCACTGCTGACGATCACGCCTTTGATCGAAGCATCTGCCTTGATGGTGTCTACAGCCTGACGCAGTTCGTTCAGGGTTAGACGGTTGAACTTGTTGACGGACTCACCCTTGAGGTCGAACTTCAGTTCGACGATGCCACTTTCAAGAGCCTTAACCGTGATGGCTTTACCTTCGTAAATCATCAACTGATCTCCACGATATGGAAGCTGAACAGTACACGTCGGACGCAGGTGAATGGCTCGGCAGGACGTTAAACGTCGATGCTACGCCAATCCACCCGGCACACCCTCCAACGCGATAGTCGGGATTCTGTAGGAGCGATCTGAAATACAAACGCTCAATTCATACGCCCGTTTGATTTGGGTACGTCACCTTCACGGAATTTCCGACAATTGTCAATCGCCCAAAATACAGGTTCAAACGCGACTTTCCGGTCATTTCCGTACCGCGAAGCACTTCAACACGCCGCTGCATGTCAAAGCATTCATAGAATCAATAGTTAGAAAAGTCGCCCTAATTCACTGCAGCCTTTGTTTAACAAGCTACGCTGGCAGGAACCTGAAGGAAAATTTGAACGCGTTTGGCGAATACCGTGCGTAAGATCAGCCCTACAGCGAATTACCGGCCTGCCTGGCCAACCCCAGCCCGATGATGATGTCGGGCTTTTTATTGACTGTCTGCCGCGCTTTGCGCCATTGCAGCGCAAAACATTCTCGGCTCACGCCAGCGCTTTCAGCACGGCGTCAATGTCTTGCAGAACCGTCGCCTCGCCCTTCTCTCCCCAATACAAGGTGATCATCTGCTTGTCTGCCTCAACCTTGTAGACATTTTCTGGCAACTTTTCGAAATGAATCAAAAACGCCGGATCCTCGCAAACTTCCTGCCATTGATTCACCCATACACCCGGCGATTTTTGCCAGTAACTCCAGCATGCCGGTTGATTGCCGCGACGCGGGCGATGGTACTGGGCGCAGGGGCTCGGCGGCTCCTTGCTCAGCCAATGCGGCCACTCTTGAGGCGCCAGTTGCATGGCCAGACCGATACGTCGCGCCTCCATGCGCAGGGCCATTCGCCCGCTCTGACCACGAGACGGCCGCAACCATGCGAGCGGACTCAGTACCACCAGCAGGATTGACACCACTATCCAGACCGTCATATCTGTACTCCCGAATCTTGATGAGCGCTTTGAGCCACATAGAAACCAATGCGCTTGAAACCAGCCATACTTACCAATATTGCAACCCTCAGGAGGAGCACCTCATGCCCTACAACCACATTCTGGTCGCTGTAGATCTAACCGAAGAGTGCGACCCTGTAATCCACCGGGCTCGCGAGTTGTCGGTGAGCAATGGGGCAAAGCTGTCCCTGGTGCACATTGTCGAGCCAATGGCCATGGCCTTTGGCGGTGACGTCCCCATGGACCTGTCACAACTGCAACAACAGCAGTTCGATCAGGCCAAGGAGCGCCTTGAGCGCCTGAAACTCAAGTACTCCGAACTCGAAGGTGCCAACTGCCATTTGACTTATGGCCAACCACGCCAGGAAATCCATCATTTCGCCAAGGAACAGCAATGCGACCTGATCGTGGTCGGCAGCCACGGCCGCCATGGTCTGGCACTGTTGCTTGGCTCAACCGCCAATGACGTGCTGCACGGCGCGCCTTGCGATGTGCTCGCGGTGCGCCTGATCAAAAGCTGAAACACGAACCCACAATGGATCGCTGTAGCCTCGTAGATCTCACTCCATATGAAAAGCCCGGCGTTCATCACTGAACGCCGGGCTTTTTTACAGCAGGATCAATCAGGCATCCAGTTCGGCCCAGCGCTCGACCATCACTTCGAGCTCGGCCTGCAACTGCTCCAACTGCGCGATCACCGCGGCGGTCTCGGCAGCAGGACGCTGATAGAAAGCGGCATCGGCCATTAGCGCTTCAACCGCCGCAATCTGCTGCTCCATGGCTTCGATCTGAGCCGGCAACATTTCCAGCTCACGCTGCAATTTGTAACTGAGCTTCTTCTTCGCCACCGGCGCTTCAACAGCGGCAACCACGGGCGCCGCTTCAGCCGTTACGACTGCGGAGGTCAGGTCGGCTTTGCCGGATTTGCTCTCGGTCACGCCCAGCAGACGCGGCGAACCGCCCTGACGCAGCCAGTCCTGATAACCACCGACGTACTCACGAACCTTGCCTTCACCTTCGAAGACCAGGGTGCTGGTGACCACGTTGTCGAGGAATGCCCGGTCGTGGCTGACCATCAGCACGGTGCCGTTGAAGGTCAGCAGGACCTCTTCCAGCAACTCGAGGGTTTCGACGTCGAGGTCGTTGGTCGGTTCGTCGAGGACCAGCAGGTTCGCCGGCTTGCTGAACAGCTTCGCCAGCAACAAACGGGCACGCTCGCCACCGGACAGCGCCTTGACCGGCGTGCGGGCACGCTGCGGGCTGAACAGGAAGTCGCCGAGGTAGCTCAGCACGTGACGGCTCTGACCATCGATGTCGATGAAGTCGCGACCTTCGGCCACGTTGTCGATCACGGTCTTTTCCAGGTCCAGCTGATGGCGCAACTGGTCGAAGTAGGCGACGTCGATGCGCGTCCCCTCTTCCACTGTGCCGCTGGTTGGCTGCAGACCGCTGAGCATCAGCTTCAGCAGTGTGGTCTTGCCGGTACCGTTGGCACCGAGCAGACCGATACGGTCGCCGCGCGTCAGGACCATCGAGAAATCCTTGATCAGGAACGGGCCACCCGGGTGAGCAAAGCTCACGTTCTCGAGGACCATCACCTGCTTGCCGGACTTGTCAGCGGTATCCAGCTGAATGTTGGCCTTGCCGGTGCGCTCACGACGTTCGCTGCGTTCGACGCGCAGGGCTTTCAACGCGCGGACACGGCCTTCGTTACGGGTGCGACGGGCCTTGATGCCCTGGCGGATCCAGACTTCTTCCTGAGCCAGCTTCTTGTCGAACAGCGCGTTGGCAGTTTCTTCAGCCGCCAGCGAGGCCTCTTTGTGCACGAGGAAACTGGCGTAGTCGCCGTTCCAGTCGATCAGGCCGCCGCGATCCAGTTCGAGGATGCGGGTCGCGAGGTTTTGCAGGAATGAACGGTCGTGCGTGATGAACAGCACGGCGCCCTGGAAATCCTTCAGCGCTTCTTCAAGCCAGGCAATTGCACCGATGTCCAAGTGGTTGGTCGGTTCGTCGAGCAGCAGCAGGTCCGGTTCGGAAACCAGGGCCTGGGCCAACAGGACGCGACGACGCCAGCCGCCGGACAACTCGGCGAGGGTCTTGTCGGCTGGCAACTGCAGACGGCTCAACGTGCTGTCGACCAGTTGCTGCAGACGCCAGCCATCGCGGGCTTCGAGGTCGTGCTGGACGTGCATCAGCTTGTCCAGATCGGCGTCGGTAACGATGTTCTGGCTCAGGTGATGGTATTCGGCGAGCAACGCACCGACGCCGTCCAGGCCTTCGGCAACCACGTCGAACACGGTCCGCTCGTCGGCTACCGGCAATTCTTGCGGCAATTCGCCAATTTTGAGTCCGGGTGCACGCCAGACGGAGCCGTCATCGGGCTTCTGGTCGCCCTTGACGAGCTTCATCATGCTGGACTTGCCAGTGCCGTTGCGGCCGATGATGCACACCCGCTCACCACGGGCGATCTGCCAGGACACCTTGTCCAACAACGGCATAGCGCCGAAAGCAAGGGACACATCGCTGAATTTGAGCAGGGTCATGAGCTTCTCCAAAAACCGGGCGCGCATTCTACCTGACTTGAGGCTTCAGAAGGCCGGCAATTTCACTCTCGAAGCACTCTGCACAACAAATGTTGCGAACTTATGCTGACAGGCCCGCAAAGCTTTCGCCTGCTGCTGGCAAAAGGCTAAGCTACAGACAATTCAGTGCGGGCATTGCCCGCACTTGTCATGATTTCTCTGCCCGGACGTCTCATGCGCAGTCGCCTTTTCAGTCTTTTATCTTGTCTGCTTCTTTCTGCCACTGCCGTCCAATCAGCCCAGGCGGTGGACCTGTCCACCCAGCGTCAGTATTACGATGAAGCCAAGCGTGCCTTGGCCAAGGGCGATTCCGGTCCCTACTTCCGTTACAGCCAGGCCCTCAGGGATTACCCGCTGGAGCCCTATCTGGCCTACGACGAATTGACCGCGCGCCTAAAAACCGCCAGCAATGCCGAAATCGAAAAATTCCTCGCCGAGCACGGTGACCTGCCGCAAGCCAACTGGATGAAATTGCGCTGGCTGCGCTGGCTGGCTGACCGTGGCGACTGGGCGACCTTCGTCAAGTATTACGACCCCAAGCTCAACTTCACCGAACTGGACTGCCTGAATGCGCAGTATCAGATCAGTCATAACCAGAAGACCGAAGGTTACGCCAACGCCAACAAGCTCTGGCTGACCGGCAAATCCCAACCTGAGGCCTGCGATGCACTGTTCGGGCAATGGGCCGCCGAAGGTCAATTGACCGAGCAAAAACGTTGGGAGCGCGCCAAACTCGCTGCCCAGGCACGCAATTATCCGCTGGCCAAAAGCCTCGTTAACGGCCTGACCACCCTCGCCCCTCGCGGTCAGCTGTTGATTGATGTGGCGCAAAAGCCTGAGCTACTCAACCAGCCTTCGCGCTTCACCCCGGCCGACGAACCGATGTCCGACATCGTCAGCCTCGGCCTGCGCCGCCTGGCCAAGCAAGACCCGGACAAGGCCATGGACCTGCTGGACGGTTATGCCAGCAGCATGCACTTCTCCCGCGATGAAAAAGTGGCGATCGCCCGGGAAATCGGGCTGACCCTCGCACGGCGTTTCGACAGCCGCGCACTGGACGTGATGACCAAGTACGACCCGGAACTGCGCGACAACACCGTGTCCGAATGGCGCATGCGGCTACTGTTGCGCCTGGCCCGCTGGGACGATGCCTATCAATTGACCCGGCGTTTGCCGCAGGACCTGGCGACTACCAATCGCTGGCGTTACTGGCAGGCCCGCAGCCTCGAACTGGCCCAGCCACAGAACGCGGAACCGCAAACGCTTTATAAAAACCTCGCTCACGAGCGCGATTTCTATGGCTTCATGGCGGCCGATCGTTCGCAGTCGCCCTATTCGCTGGTCAACAAACCGTTGGTATTGAGCCAAGCGTTGACCAACAAGGTGCGTAACACCCCTGGCGTACGCCGCGCCCTGGAGTTGCACGCCCGTGGACAGATCGCCGACGGGCGCCGGGAGTGGTACTACGTCAGCCGTCATTTCAGCCGCGACGAAATGGTTGCCCAGGCCAAATTGGCCTATGACCTGAAATGGTATTTCCCGGCGATTCGCACCATCAGTCAGGCGCAGTACTGGGACGATCTGGACATCCGCTTCCCGATGGCCCACCGCGATGCGCTGGTCCGCGAATCCAAAAACCGCGGTATCCATTCGAGCTGGGCATTCGCCATCACCCGTCAGGAAAGTGCCTTTATGGACGACGCCCGCTCTGGTGTCGGCGCCACAGGCCTGATGCAATTGATGCCTGCCACCGCCAAGGAAACCGCGCGCAAGTTCAGCATTCCGTACTCCTCGCCGCAGCAGCTGCTTGACCCGGACAAGAACATCCAGCTCGGCGCCGCTTATCTGAGCCAGGTCCACAGCCAGTTCAATGGCAACCGCGTCCTCGCCTCCGCCGCCTACAACGCCGGCCCGGGCCGCGTACGCCAATGGCTACGTGGTGCCGATCACCTGAGCTACGACGTGTGGGTGGAAAGCATCCCGTTCGACGAAACCCGCCAATACGTACAGAACGTGCTGTCGTATTCGGTGATCTACGGTCACAAGCTCAACACGCCCCAACCGCTGGTGGAATGGCATGAACGGTTCTTCGACGATCAGTGACCGGTAGCGCCCGTTAAACAGGAACAGCGCGGAACCGGTGTTGTAGGAGATGTGTAGGAGCTGTCGAGTGAAACGAGGCTGCGAATTTTTGATCGCAGCCTCGTTTCACTCGACAGCTCCTACACATCTCCTACACGACGCTTACAGGTGAAGACCAAGCTCGGCCTTGCCATCACTGAACTGCAACGCCGCCAACCGCGCATACAGCGCATTGCTCGCAATCAACTCCTGATGCGTGCCCACCGCCACCAACCTACCCTGATCCATCACGGCAATCCGGTCGGCGTTTTTCACGGTGGCCAAACGGTGGGCGATCACCAGGGTGGTGCGGTTTTTCATCAAGCTCGGCAGGGCCTGTTGGATCAGGTGTTCACTTTGCGCATCGAGTGCGCTGGTGGCTTCGTCGAGCAGCAGGATGGGTGCGTCCACCAGCAACGCCCGAGCGATGGCCAGGCGTTGGCGCTGACCACCCGACAAACCCAGCCCTGCGTCGCCGAGATGGGTCTGGTAGCCATTGGGCATGTGCTCGATAAATTCATGGGCGTAGGCAATTTTTGCGGCCTCCTGAACTTGCGCCGGGGTCGCCGCTGGATTGCCGTAGCGAATGTTCTCCTCGATGCTGCCAAAAAACAGTGCCGGGTTTTGCGAAACCAGGGCGAAGCAACGGCGCAGGTCGAGTGGGTCGAGCTGGGTCAATGGCACGCCATCGAGCAGGATTCGCCCTGCGGCCGGATCGTAAAAACGCAGCAGCAGGTCATACACGGTGGATTTACCGGCACCGGAGGGGCCGACCAGGGCCAGGGTTTCGCCCGCGTTAATGGTCAGGCTCAAACCATCGACCGCGTAGCTTTGCGGACGCGACGGGTAGGAAAAACGCACATCTTGTAGAACCAGATCGCCCTTCACCCGCTCCGGCAAGGTCACCAGGCCAGAGCTCGGCGCCTGGATGATGTTTTCCGAGCGCAGCAACTCAGCAATCCGCTCGGCCGCGCCCGCTGCACGCTGCAACTCGCCGATCACTTCGCTCAAGGTGCCGAACGCACTGCCCACGATCAGACTGTAGAAAACAAATGCCGCCAGTTCACCGGACGAGATCCGACCGGCAATCACATCCATGCCGCCGACCCACAACATGACGCCCACCGCGCCCAGCACCAGCACGATCACCAGCGTAATCAGCCAGGCTCGCTGAAAAATACGTTTACGAGCCGTGTTGAACGCCTCTTCCACCGTCACGGCGAAACGCTGCTCGTCCTGGACCTGATGGTTGTAGGCCTGCACCGTCTTGATCTGGCCGAGGGTTTCAGCGACGTAGCTACCGATGTCAGCGATACGGTCCTGGCTCAGGCGCGACAGACTGCGCACCCGGCGGCCGAAAATCAGAATCGGGGCGATGACCAGCGGTAATGCGACGACCACGATGCTGGTGAGTTTGGGGTTGGTGATGAACAGCAGCACAATCCCGCCGATGATCATCAGCGTGTTGCGCAGGAACAGCGACAACGAAGAGCCGATCACCGATTGCAGCAACGTTGTATCGGCGGTCAGCCGCGACTGGATCTCGGAACTGCGATTGTTTTCATAGAACCCCGGATGCAAGTAAATCAGATGGTTGAATACTTGCCGGCGGATGTCAGCGACCACGCGCTCGCCGATCCACGACACCAGGTAAAAACGCGCAAAGGTGCCGACCGCCAGCCCGACCACCAACACCATGAACAAGCCGATGGACTGATTGAGCAAGTGCGGTGATCGGGTCATGAACCCCTGATCCACCACCATGCGAATGCCCTGCCCCATCGACAAGGTAATGCCGGCGGTGACAATCAATGCGAGCAGCGCGCCAAGGGCTTGCCAGCGGTAAGGCACAAGAAAGCGACTGGTCAGGCGGATCGCACGGCGGTAACGGGCAGAGAGCATCGGAGTATCCAGTATGCAAAGGTTGTAGCCAGCCTACACCGCCAGCGGTTGAACCCTGTAAATCACAATGAGTCAGGTTAAATATGACCGCGACGACTAGTCTCTAGACGCTATTGGTCTAAAGTCCGGGTAGCAACGTTTTTAAATTTCTGGTGGACTGATGTTTCCGTCGGGAAAGATCGCAGGGAGTTGTCATAGCCCGGTCACCTGAGGGTTTTAGAGTAAGCACACAACCTGATGAGGAGACAGGCCATGTCCTTGCAACACAGCAGCGATGACAAGATTCAAGTGATCCGCACGCAGCCAGACCAGTCTCTGGGTTGCTCGATTATCGATGAACAGGGCCGCGAAGTACCGATCACTGAAGACATGATCCAGCAAGCGTGCAGCGAACTGGAAAAGCGATTGGTCAAGCCTGCCAAACAAAAGTGATATAGCCACCGTCTTCTTGACCCGGCCCTGAAGGGCCGGGTTTTTTATGGGTGATTTTTGAGGGTGCTGCGCACCCTATCGCGGGCAAGCCACGCTCCCACAGGTTGGGTGGATGACTCAAGATCTGTGGGAGCGTGGCTTGCCCGCGATAGGGCCGACTCGGTCCCTAGACTGTCACAGCACCCAACGCCGCCACGATTTTGCGCAACTCAGCTGAATCCCCCTCAATCCGCACCTGCAACCCATCAATCTCCCGACGCGACGGATAGTGTTTGCGCAGCACATCAAACGCTGCGCGCTGTTCGCTCACATTACCGACCAGGCTGCGCCGAAAGTCCGCATCGTCACGGCGCGGGTCGTACACGCCACGGCACAACATGGCCAACGCCCACGCAGGGTCTGTTTGCGCATTCAAGGTCACTTGCGACAACCACGGCGCCGGCAGCAAATCATTCAGGCTGATGGGCGCCGGTTGCCCGAGAAACTCGCAATACGCTTGATAAATCTGCGCCGTCCCACGCTGTTTGCCATCAAGGCTGTATCCGGCAATGTGCGGTGTTGCCAGTACACACAGCTCAGCCAGCGCTACATCGACTTCAGGCTCGCCTTCCCAAACGTCGAGCACGGCTTGCAGGTCTTCGCGCTCCAGCAACACCTGGCGCAGGGCGGCGTTGTCGACCACCGGGCCACGACTGGCGTTGATCAGCCAGGTGCCAGGCTTGAGCTGGTTCAAACGGTTTTGATCGAACAGATGCCAGGTCGACTGCGCGCCGCTTTTCTTCAAGGGCGTGTGCAGACTGATGACATCGCACTGCTCGATGATCTGTTCGAGGCTGACGAAGTCGCCGCCTTCAGCCGCTTGCCGGGGCGGATCGCACACCAGCACTTTCCAGCCCAGGCCTTTCAGGACCTTGACCAGTCGCCCACCCACTTCGCCGGCACCGACCACGCCATAGGTGCGCGGGGTCAGGTCGACCCCTTCGATTTCAGCCAGGGTCAACAGGCTGCCCAGCACATAGTCGACGACGCCCCGGGCGTTGCAGCCGGGCGCGCTGGACCAGGTGATGCCGGCGCGCTGAAAGTAATCCAGGTCCAGGTGATCGGTGCCGATGGTGCACGTACCGACAAAACGCACGTTGCTGCCTTCGAGCAAGGCACGATTGACGTTGGTCACTGAGCGCACCAGCAACACATCGGCTTGTTCGACGGTGGCGCGGTCGATGGACCGTCCCGGTACCCGGCGGATTTCACCGAAACCTGAGAAGAAGGCATCGAGCAGCGGGATATTTTCGTCGGCAACAATCAGCATGGCAGGCTCCTTTGGCGGATCGGCAGTGTAGGCGCAGATGCCTGTACTGAGCCAGCAGGCATTGCGCATCCTTGTAGCAGCTGGCGAAGCCTGCGTCCGGCTGCGCTGCAGTCGTAAAACCTGAGTTTGCGGTCTTACTGAAACACCCCATCGTCTGACTTTACGACTGCTTCGCAGCCGGACGCAGGCTTCGCCAGCTGCTACAGGGCATGTCGCAACGTCCGGAATATGATTACAAATCCCTAACACAGGACTTTTCCTGACCACTGCGTCAGGGCGTAGAATGCGTCGCCTTGCGCATTAAAACCTTTGGACGTTTCGCCCTTGAATTCCGTGACTGACCACCCCGCCACACTCTCCCTCACCCGCCCGGCCCGGGTTCGCCTGGAGCTGAAAAACCTGCTCACGCTGGCGCTGCCGATCATGATCGCGCAACTGGCGACCACTGCCATGGGCTTTGTCGATGCGGTGATGGCAGGCCGGGTCGGGCCTCGCGATCTGGCGGCCGTAGCGCTGGGTAACTCGATCTGGGTCCCGGTGTTTCTGCTGATGACCGGCACCTTGCTGGCCACCACACCCAAAGTCGCCCAGCGTTTTGGCGCCGGCACCCACAGCGAGATCGGCCCGATTGTGCGTCAGGCCCTTTGGCTGGCCTTGGTGGTCGGTTTGATGGCGACCGGCATCCTGTTCAGCGCCGAGCCGATCCTGCACATCATGAACGTCGATCCCGAATTGATCGGCCCCTGCATGCAGTACTTGCACGGCATCGCCAGCGGTTTGCCCGCCGTCGCCTTCTATCATGTATTGCGCTGTTTCAGTGATGGCCTGGGCCGCACGCGCCCGGCGATGGTGCTTGGCCTGTGCGGGTTGGCGCTGAACATCCCGCTGAATTACATCTTCATCTACGGCCACTTCGGTGTGCCGGCCATGGGCGGTGTCGGCTGCGGCTGGGCCACCGCGATTGTGATGTGGGTGATGGCGCTGGGCATGGCCGGCTGGGAGCGCTGGGCGCCGGCTTATCAGTCGAGCCAGTTGTTCAGTCGTTTCGACTGGCCACAATGGTCGGTGATCAAACGCTTGCTGGGCATCGGCCTGCCGATCGGCATCGCAGTGTTCGCCGAGTCGAGCATTTTTGCGGTGATTGCGCTGCTGATCGGCAGCCTCGGCGCCACCGTGGTGGCCGGGCACCAGATCGCCCTGAACTTCAGCTCGCTGGTGTTCATGATCCCTTATTCCCTCGGCATGGCCGTGACGGTGCGGGTCGGCCAGGCCCTCGGTCGCCAGGAGCCACGCGAGGCACGTTTCGCCGCCGGTGTCGGCATGGGCACGGCGCTGGCGTATGCCTGCCTTTCCGCAAGCATGATGTTGTTGCTGCGCGAGCACATTGCAGCGATCTACACCGCTGACCCGACGGTGATTCGCGTGGCTGCCATGCTGATCGTGTACTCGGCGTTGTTCCAGTTTTCCGATGCGATCCAGGTGACAGCGGCCGGCGCTTTGCGCGGTTATCAGGACACGCGCGTGACAATGATCCTGACCCTGTTCGCTTACTGGGGGATTGGTTTGCCGGTGGGTTACGCGCTGGGCCTGACCGATTGGTTCGGCGCGCCGAGCGGCCCGAGCGGCCTGTGGCAAGGTTTGATCGTGGGCTTGAGTTGCGCAGCCGTGATGCTGTCGATCCGCCTGGCGCGCAGTGCACGCAAGCGAATTCGCATCAGCCATTCGGCGGGATGAGCGAATACAAAAAAGGGCCTGCGTTTGCAGGCCCTTTTTTTGTGCCCGTTAATCGAGCTTCTTGCGAATCCAGTAGAGGTAGGTGCCAGCCTCTTCGTGCTGCCCCACCAACTCGTGGTCGAGAAACACACAGAACTTGGGAATGTCGCGACGGGTCGACGGGTCGGTGGCGATCACCTTGAGCAGACCGCCAGGCACCAGGTCACGGATGTGCTGGTGCAACATCATCACTGGCTCCGGGCAATTGAGGCCGGTGGCGTCGAGCGTGCCGTCGACCGGCGTATCAAACATTTCACTCATGATTAACTCCTGAAACTGGCCGGCATTGTCGCGCATTGCCGGGTGTTCGGTCATCTGTGGCATACCGCCGCCCCTGTGGGGGTCAGCTGTTGTGGGAGCTGGGCTTGCCCGCGATGGCATCAACCGGGTTCGACGTCAAACCGAGTCGCCTGCATCGCGGGCAAGCCCGGCTCCCACAAAAGCTCTTTCCCACAGGGGTCCGTGAGAATCAGCGGGACTTGGGTTTCTTCACATCCAGCCGACGCAAATGGCAGGTCACTTCTTCGCGATCGTGGTACAGCTGTTTGCAGCCGATCTCGACCCGGATACCGCGCTCCTTGAAGCCGTCGGCGATGCGTTCCAGCAAACGCTTAACTTCAGCGTAACGCTGTTTCATTGGCAGTTTGAGGTTGACCACCGCTTCCCGGCAATGCCCCTCGCCAATCCACTCCTCCAGCATCGCAGCGTTACGCGCCGGCTTCTCGACGATGTCGCAGACCATCCAGTCCACCGGCTGGCGGGGCTTGAAAGTAAAACCGTCGGCCATCAAGTGTTGCACCAGACCGGTGTCCATCAAGCTTTCGGCCATCGGGCCGTTGTCGATAGCGGTCACCAGCATGCCGCGATTGACCAGTTGCCAGGTCCAGCCACCGGGGGCAGCGCCAAGGTCAACGCCGGTCATGTCACTGTGCAGACGCTCATCCCACTGATCGCGTGGGATGAAGTGATGCCAGGCCTCTTCCAGCTTCAGCGTCGAACGGCTCGGGGCCTCACGCGGAAATTTCAGGCGCGGAATGCCCATCGGCCACATCGCCGAGTTGTTTGACTCGGCCAGGCCCATGAACACTTCACGGCCGCTCTTGAACGTCAGCAGCAGGCGCGGTTTGTGCGCATCTTCCACCAGTTTGCCGGCGGCCATCAGCGCCTTGCGCAGGTGACCTTCGAATTTCTTGCAGAAGTTCGACAGTTCCTTGCCATCGTTGGTGTCGACCATTTCCAGCCACAGGCTGCCGCACAGCGGAAAGTCCGCCATGTGCGCGAGGATTACGCTGATGCGGTCGGTTTCCGGCAGGTCGATGAAAATTCCGCGAGCCCATTGGCGCGGGAAGATCAGCTCGGCGAAACGCTGGCCACGCATCAAGCGCTCGGCGCCGTCTTCTTCGGTGCAGATGAACTCGGCGCAGGCGCTGGCGGTTTTGGCCTTGGCATAACCGGCCACGTTCAGACGCGCCGCGTGTTCAGAAATCTCGGAACAGACTTCGCCTTCGAAGCCCGGCCGGCAATGCATAAAGAGGGTGTTCATTTTTACTCCTGGGCAGATGGCGAGACATTCAACCACTGCGCGATGCCCAGACTTGCGTTGAAGCAAAGCCTGTCACGAAAACCGGCGCATGATAGCCGAGTTCGGAACCTTGGACTTGGCCATAGAGTCCAGTTATTAGCCAGCTACTTAAAACAGGGCTAGGTTTAATGCTCTGCCCATCCCCTCAGTCCGTAGCCGTGCGGACTTAAAGGAGTGATCGTAATGCCCTCTCTCGATAGCCTGAAAACCCTTAAAACCCTGCAAGTCGACGACAAGACCTACCACTATTTCAGTCTGCCCGAGGCCGCCAAGAGCCTCGGTGATCTCGACACATTGCCCATGTCGTTGAAAGTACTGCTGGAAAACCTGCTGCGCTGGGAAGATGAAAAAACCGTCACCGGTGCCGACCTCAAGGCGATTGCCGCGTGGCTCAAGGAGCGTAGCTCCGACCGCGAAATCCAGTACCGCCCCGCCCGCGTACTAATGCAGGACTTTACCGGCGTTCCCGCCGTGGTCGACCTGGCAGCCATGCGCGCCGCCATGGCCAAGGCCGGCGGCGATCCGCAGCGCATCAATCCGCTGTCGCCGGTGGACCTGGTGATCGACCACTCGGTGATGGTCGACAAATTTGGCAGTTCCAGCGCCTTCGAACAAAACGTCGACATTGAAATGCAGCGTAATGGTGAGCGTTACGCATTCCTGCGCTGGGGCCAGAGCGCATTCGACAACTTCAGCGTAGTGCCACCGGGCACCGGGATCTGCCATCAGGTCAATCTGGAATACCTGGGCCGCACGGTCTGGACCAAGGACGAGGACGGCCGCACCTATGCCTTCCCCGACACGCTGGTCGGCACCGACTCCCACACCACCATGATCAACGGCCTTGGCGTCCTCGGCTGGGGCGTCGGCGGAATCGAAGCGGAAGCAGCGATGCTCGGCCAACCCGTGTCGATGCTGATCCCCGAAGTGATCGGCTTCAAGCTCACCGGTAAACTCAAGGAAGGCATCACCGCCACCGACCTGGTGCTGACCGTCACCCAGATGCTGCGCAAGAAAGGTGTGGTCGGCAAATTCGTCGAGTTCTACGGTGACGGCCTCGCCGACCTGCCGCTGGCCGATCGCGCGACCATCGCCAACATGGCCCCGGAATACGGCGCCACCTGTGGCTTCTTTCCGGTAGACGATGTGACGCTGGAGTATTTGCGTTTGTCCGGCCGGCCGCCGGAAACGGTGAAACTGGTCGAGGCGTATAGCAAGGCTCAAGGCCTGTGGCGCTTGCCGGGCAAGGAACCAGTGTTCACCGGCAGCCTGGCGCTGGACATGGCCAATGTCGAAGCGTGCCTCGCCGGGCCAAAACGTCCACAGGATCGCGTTTCATTGCCCAATGTCGCGCAGGCGTTCACCGACTTCATCGACCTGCAATTCAAACCCACCAGCAAGGAAGTAGGTCGACTGGAAAGTGAAGGCGGCGGCGGTGTCGCAGTAGGCAATGCCGATCTGGCCGGTGAAGCCGACTACGAACACGGCGGCCAGACCTATCGATTGAAAAACGGCGCGGTGGTGATTGCCGCGATCACCTCCTGCACCAACACCTCCAACCCGAGCGTGATGATGGCGGCGGGTCTGGTGGCGAAAAAGGCCATTGAAAAAGGTCTCATGCGTAAACCGTGGGTCAAGAGCTCACTGGCGCCGGGCTCCAAAGTGGTCACTGACTACTACAAGGCAGCGGGCCTGACACGCTATCTCGATGAGTTGGGTTTTGCCCTTGTCGGGTACGGCTGCACCACCTGCATCGGCAATTCCGGCCCGCTGTCGGAGCCCATCGAAAAAGCCATCCAGGCCGCTGACCTGACCGTTGCCTCGGTTTTGTCGGGCAACCGCAACTTTGAGGGACGTGTGCATCCACTGGTGAAAACCAACTGGCTGGCCTCCCCGCCGCTGGTCGTGGCGTATGCGCTGGCCGGTACCGTGCGCATCGACATCAGCAGCGAACCGCTGGGCAACGACAAGGAGGGCAACCCGGTGTACTTGCGCGACATCTGGCCGAGCAGCAAAGAGATCGCCGACTCGGTGAATCAGGTCAACACCGCCATGTTCCACAAGGAATACGCCCAAGTATTTGCCGGCGACGAACAATGGCAGGCCATCCAGGTCCCGCAAGCAGCGACCTATGTCTGGCAGGATGACTCGACTTACATTCAGCATCCGCCGTTTTTCGATGGCATCGGCGGACCGCCACCCGTGGTCAAGGACGTCGCCGAAGCCAGAATCCTTGCCCTGCTGGGTGACTCCGTAACAACCGACCACATCTCCCCGGCCGGCAATATCAAGGCCGACAGCCCGGCCGGACAGTACTTGCGCAACAAAGGCGTGGAGCCGCGCGACTTCAACTCCTACGGCTCCCGCCGTGGCAACCACGAAGTGATGATGCGCGGCACCTTTGCCAACATTCGTATCCGCAACGAAATGCTCGGCGGCGAAGAAGGCGGCAATACCTTCTATATCCCCACGATGGAGAAAATGCCGATCTACGACGCGGCCATGCGTTATCAAGCGTCGGGCACGCCGCTGGTGGTGATTGCCGGCCAGGAATACGGAACCGGCTCAAGCCGCGACTGGGCAGCCAAGGGCACCAACCTGCTGGGCGTAAAAGCGGTCATCGCCGAAAGCTTCGAACGGATTCACCGCTCCAACCTCGTCGGCATGGGTGTGTTGCCGTTGCAGTTCAAACTCGATCAGAACCGCAAGATCCTGAAACTGAGTGGCAAGGAGACGCTGGATATCCTCGGATTGACTGGCGTAGAGCTGACGCCGCGGATGAACCTGACACTGGTCATCACCCGCGAAGATGGCAGCAAGGAAAAGATCGAAGTGCTGTGCCGGATCGACACACTCAATGAAGTCGAGTACTTCAAGTCCGGGGGGATCTTGCATTACGTGTTGCGGCAACTGATTGCCTCTTAAGCGCTTGCGGACACAGACACCGCCTTCGGGCGGTGTTTTTGTTTGTGCCGCGCGCGCCCCTATAATCCCCCCGCTTTGTAGGCTCGGCACAAAACCACTGAGGCCCGAGGCGTTCCGCAAAATTTGTACACAAGGACTTCACATGCTCGCCCTGCCATGGAGCTACCTGGCCCTGCTCTCCCTCGGCTACACCCTCGCTTTGACCTACGGCCAACTTGGCTGGATGGCCGTTGTTTCCGTGGCGTTGCTGCTAGTGGCCGGTGTTGCCGTCCGCCAACAAAAACTCCCCGTCGCCCACTACCTCGGTCACGGTCTGTTCGTGATCCTGGCCCTGGCGCTGGCATTGCACTGGCTTCCCGGTTTCTATAACGGTCGCGGCATTGCCCCTCAACGCCTCACCGACGATGCCGTGCCTTTTTCAATGTATTTGAATCAGGACAAACCCCTGATCGGCTTCTGGCTGCTATTGGCTTGTCCGTGGATTGTCGGCCGGCGTTCTTTACGACTTGGAATCTACGCCACTGCCCTCGCCCTGACGCTCAGTGCCGTGCTGGCCTTGGGTGGCGCGTTGCTGTTGGGCATGATCAGTTGGGCGCCGAAATGGCCGGATCACGCCTGGCTGTGGCTGCTGAATAATCTGCTGCTGGTCACCCTCGTGGAGGAAGCCCTGTTTCGCGGGTATCTGCAGGGTGGCCTGAGTCGTCGCTTCCAGCACCTGCCCCATGGCGAAAACCTCGCCTTGTTAATGACCTCATTGCTGTTTGGCCTCGTGCATCTGGGGGCGGGCTGGCAATGGGGGCTGCTGGCCAGTCTCGCCGGTGTCGGGTACGGCCTGGCCTATCGCTTCGGCGGCCTGGGTGCAGCCATCGCCACCCATTTCGGCCTGAACCTGCTGCACTTCGCGTTCTTCACTTATCCCATGCTCGCGGGCTGAGGCAATTCTCGTTTTGCGACGCACTGCTGATTATTAAAAAATAATTTCAACTAATGCCTGCCACCGCCGACAACCTTTCAAAGCCTTGCAGATTGAGAAAGCCATGCGTAACAACCAGCCCATTACACAACGCGAACGGACCTTCCCGGCCCAGCAACGGTTGATTTCCACCACCGATGCCAAGGGCATGATCACCTACTGCAACGACGCGTTCGTGGAGATCAGCGGGTTTTCTCGTGAGGAACTGGTCCGCGCACCGCACAACCTGGTCCGTCACCCCGACGTTCCGGCCGCGGTGTTCGCGCACATGTGGGACACACTCAAACAAGGCTTGCCATGGATGGGCATCGTCAAGAATCGCTGCAAAAGCGGTGATCACTATTGGGTTAACGCCTACGTGACACCGATTTTCGAAGGCAAACAGGTGATCGGTTACGAGTCGGTGCGGATCAAGCCCACTGCCGAACAGATTCAGCGTGCCGAAGCACTCTACCAACGCATCAACCAAGGCAAGTCGGCCATCCCCTCCACTGATAAATGGCTGCCGGTGCTTCAGGACTGGCTGCCGTTCATTCTGGTCAGCCAGCTAAGCTTCATGATCGGGGCCACGTTGACGTCGCAATGGGGCTTTGCCCTGGCCGCCGGCCTGTCGGTGCCGCTGGGCCTGATGGGGTTGAGCTGGCAACAGCGCGGCCTCAAGCGCCTGCTGCGCCTGGCCGAACAGACCACGTCCGACCCGCTGATCGCGCAGATGTACACCGACAGCCGTGGCGCTCAGGCGCGACTGGAAATGTCGATCCTCAGCCAGGAAGCCCGCTTGAGAACCTGCCTGACCCGTCTGCAGGACACCGCCGAGCACCTGACCGATCAGGCGAAACAGTCCGACGCCCTGGCGCACAACAGCTCCAGCGGCCTGGAACGCCAGCGCGTGGAAACCGAGCAAGTGGCCACCGCCGTCAACCAGATGGCGGCCACCACTCAGGAAGTCGCCAGCCATGTACAACGCACCGCCGACGCCACGCAGGAAGCCAATCGCCTGACCGGTCGCGGTCGCGACATCGCCGGGGAAACCCGCGAAGCCATTCAGCGCCTGTCGGTGGTAGTCGGCGAAACCGGCCTGACCGTGACCCAGTTGGCCAAGGACAGCGACGAAATCGGCGGCGTGGTCGACGTGATCAAAGGCATCGCCGACCAGACCAACCTGCTGGCTTTGAACGCGGCCATTGAAGCGGCCCGCGCCGGTGAAATGGGGCGTGGTTTTGCGGTGGTGGCTGACGAAGTCCGCCAACTGGCGCAACGCACCAGCGAATCCACCGGGCAGATCCATAGCCTGATCGCCAAGCTGCAACAAACTGCCAGCACGGCCGTGCAGACCATGGAAGCCGGGCATCGTCAGGCTGAAGAAGGCGTGGCACGGGTGCTGGAAGCGGACCAGGCGCTGGTGGGCATCAGCGAAGCGGTGGCCAACATCACCGACATGACCACCCAGATCGCGGCAGCGACCGAAGAGCAAAGCGCGGTGGCCGAAGAAATCAGCCGCAACATCAGCAACATCTCGCAATTGGCGGACCAGACGTCCGAGCAAGCGCAGAACTCGGCATTGCTGAGTGAAGAACTGACGAAGACCGCGAATACCCAGTATTCGTTGGTGGAGCGGTTTAACCGCTGATTGCACTGGTGAGACCAAAAACCCGGACAGCGAAAGCTTCCGGGTTTTTTGTGGCCGCTCTGAAAATGAAGCAGCTTGGGTTGGCTTCTTCATTGGCAGCCAGCGAAGAAACCATGACTGCTAACGACAAACTCATTCAACCGACGCTGACACTGCCTACAACATCGCCAGAATCCGCCGACTTGTACGCATTGGGGGGCAGGTTCTATTGTTTGCCGGTCAAAAACTATTCACATAAGCTGGCCGGTATGAATACACATCCTTCGGAGGCTCCGATGGCCACCACCAAAAAAATCGACAAACCCAACAAAAAGGTTGTTCGTGATGAACTGACATTCCTGGATGTTCGGCAAGCCGCACGTGATGGACAGAAAGTGTTCGATAAATTTGTGATCACAGGCAGGCTACCCATTACAAAGTAGGCCTGGATGCCAACCGTCAAAATCTCCGCGATTTTCGAACAATTAATCAACTGGCAAAACTTCGCGGCACACTTTTATAACTACAAAGTGTGCAACGAACTGCCAGCAATTTTCGGACGGGACGAACGACTCGATCTGAACGACATGCACCACATTCACTTGGCAAGTACTCACACGACTCAAGTGCGATGGGCGAAAATCGAACGCCAGTATTACCGCACAGCATTGGTCAACGACCCTGACAATGACTTCTGGCTGATCTATGCCTATGACGCCTTTCGGGACGAGTACCTATTGCTTACCGTCACCGGCCCGGATGCCCATAATCGAATGGAATGGGGTTCATTTCTGCGTACAGTGAATTGCGAGATTGTTGAGCCTTGGGTGATGGGGAAAATTATCTTTCCCGATCTGGACGATCTTTGACCCGACGGAGTAGTCATGCCCCAAAAAACTCAGCCACCTTCCCCGTCGCAGCCGCCAAATGCTGCTCATGCGTAAACCCCGACGCCTTCAACGGCTTCAAGTCATGATCCCCCGCCGCCAGCCACATCACCTCGATGTTCGGCGATAGCGCGTAACCCTCGACCGCCTCCCGATTGCCCAGCGCATCCCGCTCGCCCTGCACAATCAACGTCCGCGTCTTCAACCCAGCCAGATGTTCGACCCGCGGTTTCTCGGGCTTACCCACCGCATAGAACGGATAACCCAGGCACACCAGCGCCTCCGCGCCCAACTCATCCGCCAGCAAACTGGCCATCCGCCCGCCCATGGACTTGCCACCGATGGCCAGCGGCCCAGTGACATGACGTCGCACTTCGCCATACACCTCGCGCCAGCATTCCAGCAGTTTCGGCGCCGGATTGGGTGGGCGTTTACCGCCCTCGGTGCGCCGCTGCGCCATGTACGGGAACTCAAAGCGCAACACGTTGACGCCTTGTGCAGCAAGGCGTTGCGCCATATCGCTCATCCAGTCGCTGTCCATCGGCGCACCGGCACCGTGGGCGAGAATCAGCGTCGCCGAGGCCGGCGTGACAGCCGCATTCCATAACCATCCATGATCGCGCGTGCACTGCGCCCATTGATCCCCGTCAATACTGGCCTTGTGCTGTTTGTCCATGCTTGCCTCGCTTTTAGTCTGCCTATAACTCCAGGCGAAGGGAGCGTCATTGCCTTGCGAGACGCCTTCACTTCGGCTGAACCGTGGATGGGGAACCATGAACACTTCTATCAGTACCGCCTACAACTACAAGGTGGTCCGCCAATTCGCCATTATGACGGTGGTGTGGGGCATCGTCGGCATGGGGCTCGGGGTTTTTCTCGCGGCCCAATTGGTCTGGCCCGAACTCAACTTCAATCTGCCGTGGACCAGTTTCGGCCGGTTGCGCCCGTTGCACACCAACGCGGTGATCTTCGCCTTCGGCGGTTGCGCCCTGTTCGCCAGTTCGTTTTATTCGGTGCAACGCACCTGCCAAACGCAGCTGTTCGCGCCGAAAATTGCCGCGTTCTGCTTCTGGGGCTGGCAACTGGTGATCCTGCTGGCAGCGATCAGCCTGCCGCTGGGTTACACCAGCTCCAAGGAATACGCCGAGCTGGAATGGCCGATCGACATCCTGATCACCATCGTCTGGGTCGCCTACGCCATCGTGTTCTTCGGCACGCTGGTCAAGCGCAAGACCAAGCACATCTATGTCGGTAACTGGTTCTTCGGTGGGTTCATCATCACCGTGGCCATTTTGCACCTCGTCAACAACATGGAATTGCCGGTCAGTTTCACCAAGTCCTACTCGGTGTACGCCGGTGCGACCGATGCCATGGTGCAGTGGTGGTACGGCCACAACGCCGTGGGCTTTTTCCTCACCGCCGGTTTCCTCGGGATGATGTACTACTTCGTTCCGAAGCAGGCCGAACGTCCGGTGTATTCCTATCGCCTCTCCATCGTGCACTTCTGGGCGCTGATCACCCTGTACATCTGGGCCGGTCCGCACCACTTGCACTACACCGCGCTGCCGGACTGGGCACAGTCGCTGGGCATGGTGATGTCCTTGATTCTGCTGGCACCCAGCTGGGGCGGGATGATCAACGGCATGATGACCCTGTCGGGCGCCTGGCATAAGTTGCGCAGCGACCCGATCCTGCGCTTCCTCGTGGTGTCGCTGGCGTTCTACGGCATGTCGACCTTCGAAGGCCCGATGATGGCCATCAAGACCGTCAACGCACTGTCTCACTACACCGACTGGACCATCGGCCACGTTCACGCTGGCGCTCTGGGCTGGGTGGCGATGATTTCCATCGGTGCGCTGTACCACATGATTCCGAAAGTCTTCGGCCGCGAGCAGATGCACAGCATCGGCCTGATCAACGCGCACTTCTGGCTCGCTACCATCGGCACCGTGCTGTACATCGCCTCGATGTGGGTCAACGGCATCGCTCAGGGCCTGATGTGGCGCGCCGTCAACGAAGACGGCACGCTGACCTACTCCTTCGTCGAAACGCTGGTGGCCAGTCACCCAGGCTTCATCGTGCGGCTGGTAGGCGGGGCGATCTTCCTCAGCGGCATGTTCCTGATGGCTTACAACACTTGGCGCACCGTGCGGGCCTCGCAGCCCGCCGACGTCGCCGCTGCCGCGCAGATGGCTTGAGGAGTCCGCCATGAAACACGAAACAATCGAAAAAAACGTCGGCCTGCTGCTGTTGCTGATGGTACTGGCAGTGAGCATCGGCGGCCTGACCCAGATCGTCCCGCTGTTCTTCCAGGACGTGACCAATAAACCAGTGGAAGGCATGAAGCCCTACACCGCCCTGCAACTGGAAGGTCGCGATATCTATATCCGCGAAGGCTGCGTCGGCTGCCACTCGCAGATGATCCGCCCGTTCCGCGCCGAGACCGAACGCTACGGCCACTACTCGGTCGCCGGGGAAAGCGTCTGGGATCACCCGTTCCTGTGGGGCTCGAAACGTACCGGTCCGGACCTGGCCCGGGTCGGCGGACGTTACTCGGAAGACTGGCACCGCGCGCACTTGTACAACCCGCGCAACGTGGTGCCGGAATCGAAAATGCCCGCCTACCCGTGGCTGGTGGCCAATCAACTCGACAGCAGCCACACCGAAACCAAGATCAAGGCAATGCGCACCCTTGGCGTGCCGTACACCGACGACGACATCACAGGCGCCGTCGCCTCACTCAAGGGCAAGACCGAAATGGATGCCCTGGTCGCCTATCTGCAAGTGCTCGGCACTGCCATCAAGAGCAAGAGGTGAGCCATGGTCATTGAAATGAGCACTGGAATGATCCGCGGCCTGGGCACGGTCGTGGTGTTTGTGGCTTTCGTCGGGCTGACGTTGTGGGTGTTCAACAGCAAGCGCAATCCGGAATTTGCCGAAGCATGCCTGCTGCCGTTCGCCGACGAACCGAAACCCGATGACGCCACCCAAGAACCTGAAACAAGGAGTACCCGGCCATGACCACCTTCTGGAGTACGTGGATCTGCGTGCTGACCATCGGCAGCCTGATCGGCCTGACCTGGCTGCTGATCGGCACTCGCAAGGGCGAAACCAAGGGCAGCGTCGACCAGACCATGGGCCACAGCTTCGACGGCATCGAGGAATACGACAACCCGCTGCCGCAGTGGTGGTTCATGCTGTTTGCCGGCACGTTGGTGTTTGCCGTGGGTTATCTGATCCTTTATCCGGGCCTGGGCAACTGGAAAGGCATCTTGCCGGGCTATGAAAACGGCTGGACCGGCGCGCATGAATGGGAAAAGGAGATGGCCAAGGCCGACGCGAAGTTCGGGCCGATCTTCGCCAAATTTGCCGCCATGCCCGTGGAAGAAGTGGCCAAGGACCCGCAAGCGCTGAAAATGGGCGGCCGCCTGTTTGCGTCCAACTGCTCGGTCTGCCACGGCTCGGATGCCAAGGGCGCGTTCGGCTTCCCGAACCTGGCCGACAGCGACTGGCGTTGGGGCGGCGCGGCGGACACCATCAAGACCACCATAATGGGCGGGCGCATGGCCGCAATGCCGGCCTGGGGTGAAATCCTCGGCGAGGCGGGTGTGAAGAATGTCGCCGCGTATGTGCGTCATGACCTGGCCGGCCTGCCGTTGCCTGCCGACAACGGCGCCGACCTGCAAGCCGGACAGAAACTGTTCAGCACCACCTGCACCGCGTGTCACGGGGCAAACGGCCAGGGTACGCAAGCCATGGGCGCGCCGAACCTGACGCACCCGACCGGTTTCATTTACGGTACGAGCCTGACCCAGCTTGAACAAACGATTCGTCATGGCCGCCAGGGCCATATGCCGGCGCAGAACGAATTGCTCGGCAACGACAAAGTGCAATTGCTGGCGGCTTACGTGTTCAGCCTGTCCCACGGGTTGAACACCGAGCGTTTGCAGGCTGAAGGCAAGAACGAATAAATCTGGACCGCTCTGCTGCCGCATTCTGCGCAATGCGGCAGTTCCCTGCCCCTTTGCGACTCATTGTCGCACCCTCCCCCTGCTCTTTCTTTCGGTTCGCCAGATTCGGGTCTAAGCTTGCTCCGTGCGGACTGGCATGAGCCGGTTCCGGGTCGTTTTTAGCCGATGTGTTCGACAATTCTGTCCGATGACAACCCGCAAAGGCTGGTAGATACCGGCTGTCGCGCCAATTGCCATCGGTCACTGGATCGTTGCGTTTCAACACACTCCGTTACATCTGACCTGGCCCCCTCATCATTTTCGTTCGCTGCGACATTTTGCCCACGGGCAATTTTGTCCTTACGCGGCGCATGGAAAGGCCGCAGAATCAGCTTTTGAAAGCATTGACCCAGGTCATGGCGCGTTGCAATGACCCCCTGCTTTCTCCATACTTGCGGCCGATTTTTACTCCTAATAAAACACCCAAACCGTGGAACCTTAGAATGAGCACAGCAATCAGTCCGACTGCTTATAACTATAAGGTAGTCCGCCAGTTCGCCATCATGACGGTGGTCTGGGGGATCCTTGGCATGGGGCTCGGTGTCTTCATCGCTTCACAGCTCGTATGGCCGGAATTGAACTTCGGTCTGCCGTGGACGACTTTTGGACGCCTACGCCCGTTGCACACCAACCTGGTGATTTTCGCCTTCGGTGGTTGTGCACTGTTTGCCACTTCTTATTACGTCGTGCAGCGAACCTGCCAAACGCGACTGATTTCCGACAGCCTCGCAGCCTTCCACTTCTGGGGTTGGCAAGCGGTGATCGTCGGTGCAGGCATCACCTTGCCGTTGGGTTACACCACCACCAAGGAATACGCTGAGCTGGAATGGCCTCTGGCAATTTTGCTGGCCATTGTCTGGATCGTTTACGCACTGGTGTTCTTCGGCACCATCGTCAAGCGCAAGACCAAGCACATCTATGTCGGTAACTGGTTCTACGGCGCGTTCATTGTCGTGACCGCGATGCTGCACATCGTCAACCACATGTCGCTGCCGGTCAGCCTGTTCAAGTCCTACTCGGCCTACTCGGGTGCGACTGACGCGATGATCCAGTGGTGGTACGGCCACAACGCCGTAGGTTTCTTCCTGACCACCGGCTTCCTGGGGATGATGTACTACTTCGTTCCGAAGCAGGCCGAGCGTCCGATCTACTCGTATCGCCTGTCCATCGTGCACTTCTGGGCGCTGATCACCCTGTACATCTGGGCCGGTCCGCACCACCTGCACTACACCGCTCTGCCGGACTGGGCACAATCGCTGGGCATGGCGATGTCGATCATCCTGCTGGCTCCGAGCTGGGGCGGCATGATCAACGGCATGATGACCCTGTCGGGCGCCTGGCATAAGCTGCGCACCGACCCGATCCTGCGTTTCCTGGTCGTGTCGCTGGCGTTCTACGGCATGTCGACCTTCGAAGGTCCGATGATGGCCATCAAGACCGTCAACTCGCTGTCTCACTACACTGACTGGACCATCGGCCACGTACACGCCGGTGCCTTGGGCTGGGTAGCGATGATCTCGATCGGCGCGATCTACCACATGATTCCGAAGCTGTTCGGTCGCGCGCAGATGCACAGCACTGGCCTGATCAACACGCACTTCTGGCTCGCGACCATCGGTACCGTTCTGTACATCGCGTCGATGTGGGTCAACGGCATTACCCAGGGTCTGATGTGGCGTGCAATCAACGATGACGGCACCCTCACCTACTCGTTCGTCGAAGCGCTGCAAGCCAGCCACCCTGGTTTCATCGTTCGCGCCCTGGGCGGTGCGTTCTTTGCCAGCGGCATGCTGTTCATGGCCTACAACGTATGGCGCACCGTACGTGCCTCGAACCCGGCTGAAGCTGCAGCCGCCGAACAGATTGCTGTAGTTGGAGCTCACTGATGAAGCATGAAGCAGTCGAGAAGAATATTGGCCTGCTGGCCTTCTTCATGGTTATCGCCGTCAGCATCGGCGGCCTGACCCAGATCGTTCCGCTGTTTTTCCAGGACGTCACCAACAAGCCGGTCGAAGGCATGAAGCCGCGCCCCGCCCTTGAACTGGAAGGCCGCGACATCTACATCGCCAACGGTTGTGTCGGCTGCCACTCGCAGATGATCCGCCCGTTCCGCGCTGAAACCGAACGTTACGGCCACTACTCGGTTGCCGGTGAAAGCGTCTGGGATCACCCGTTCCTGTGGGGTTCCAAGCGTACCGGTCCGGACCTGGCCCGTGTCGGCGGTCGTTACTCCGATGACTGGCAGCGTGCGCACTTGTACAACCCGCGCAACGTCGTGCCCGAGTCGAAAATGCCGGCGTACCCGTTCCTCGTGGAAAACAAGCTCGACGGCAAAGACACCGCCAAGAAAATGGAAGTCTTGCGCACGCTCGGCGTTCCTTACACCGACGAAGACATCGCCGGTGCCAAGGATGCTGTGAAGGGCAAAACCGAAATGGACGCGCTGGTGGCCTATCTGCAAGGCCTGGGCACCATCATCAAAAGCAAACGGTGATTTAGATGGATATCGGGATGATTCGTGGCCTGGGCACCGTTGTTGTGATGGTGGCCTTCATCGGTCTGGCGTTGTGGGTGTTCAGCCCCAAGCGCAAGTCGGAGTTTGAAGACGCGACCTTGCTGCCTTTCGCGGATGATCCCGAAGCCATCAAGCACGTCGAGCAAGCTTCTAGGAGTAACAAAGAATGACTACGTTCTGGAGTCTGTACGTCACAGTCCTCAGTCTCGGCACCATCTTCGCCCTGACCTGGCTGCTGCTGTCCACCCGCAAGGGCCAGCGCACCGAGCAGACGGACGAAACGGTTGGCCACTCCTTCGACGGGATCGAGGAGTACGACAACCCACTGCCAAAATGGTGGTTCATGCTGTTCGTGGGCACCATCATTTTTGCCTTGGGCTACCTGGTCCTGTACCCGGGCCTGGGCAACTGGAAAGGCTTGCTGCCGGGTTACAACTACCTGGATAACGAGAAGCAGACCGCGTTCGCCAACGGCCAGGCCGGCTGGACCGGCGTTCACGAATGGGAAAAGGAAATGGCCAAGTCGGACGCCAAGTTCGGCCCGATTTTCGCCAAATTCGCGTCCATGCCTATCGAAGAAGTCGCCAAAGACCCGCAAGCCTTGAAGATGGGTGGCCGCCTGTTCGCCTCCAACTGCTCGGTTTGCCACGGTTCCGACGCCAAAGGCGCTTATGGCTTCCCTAACCTGACCGACGCCGACTGGCGCTGGGGCGGCGAGCCGGAAACCATCAAGACCACCATCATGGGCGGCCGTCACGCGGTCATGCCGGCGTGGGCTGACGTGATCGGCGAGCAAGGCGTTTCCGACGTCGCGGCGTTTGTCCTGACCAACCTCGATGGCCGCAAACTGCCGGAAGGCACCAAGGCTGACCCGGTTGCCGGTCAAAAGCTGTTCGCTGCCAACTGCGTGGCCTGCCACGGTCCGGAAGGCAAAGGTACGCCAGCGATGGGCGCACCCAACCTGACCCACCCGGCCGCGTTCATCTACGGTTCGAGCTTCGCTCAACTGCAGCAGACCATCCGTTACGGCCGTCAGGGCCAGATGCCTGCGCAAGAGCAACTGCAAGGCAACGACAAGGTTCACTTGTTGGCTGCTTATGTCTACAGCCTTTCTCACGGTGAGAAGGCTCCGGCGGCAGACGCTCAGTAAGGCAAACGCCTGATGCAACAAAAAACGGCCCCGCCAATGAGAATTGGCGGGGCCGTTTTCGTTGAAGATAATCAGTGAAGGTTTACTTGACTGGAATCGTTTTCACGAAGGTGCGGCTCGGCCAGTGGTTCCCTTTGACAAGGTCAACGGTCACGGATTTGCGGTCCTTCGAAAAGTTGGCAATCAAGTACGTCTGCTGTGAAGCTGCGCCGCTCAGGAACAAGGGCACATCGCCCAAAAAGTATCCACCGTGAAATCCCCCGGCGTCCTCGTGTATATGACCTGCGAAGACAGCGGTGACCTTGTAATCCGCGACGATCCTGCGGAATCTGGCGACCTGTTCCGTGCTGCCTTTCCAGTAACTTGGTTTATGCATGTTAAGAATGATGATCTGACCTTTGGAGCGTGCTTCTTTCAAATCCTGCTCCAGCCAATCCAGCGAGTCCGTTATCTCGAAAGTAGTCGGGTTCAGAGGGTGGTAAATTCGGTCCGTGTACGTCGGTTCGTTATTCAATTGAACAAAATGTACATCCCCGACATCTCTGGACCAAGCGAGGCTTCCGGAATACAACCTGTTAAAGAAAGGACCACTGATCTTCAAATCAAAACTCCCAACTTTGTCGCGATGATGCGCCTCAAAATCGGTAATACTGCCCGCAGCACAACTATTGGAAAAACAATCAAGACCTTCATAATCATGATTACCCAATCCGTATACAAAATCGCTACCGAAATACTTCTTCTGCACCGAGCGGATATAGGAACGCTGCCAGCCATGACCATACGCCGTGATATCACCGTTGATCATGACGGGAACTTCCAACCATGGACGGCTCTTCCTGAAATGAGCAATGTCGGAGTACTGACTTTCGATCAGCGTTCTGGATCGGGCCTGTTGTTCAGAATCTGACTCTTCTACACCCGCGTCCGTTTTGTCAGTCCAGGGGTATTGCGGATCAGATGTAAATATCGCGAACTCAGGATTTTTCGTGCTCGGCACATACGCAGCATTACTGACTAGCGAGATCATCGCGAGACTGACAATCAAACAACTTTTAACTAACAACATTATTGAATTCCATTTCCATTGAACTAAACAAGAACGGCGACTCTTCGCCGAAAACAAACTTATGTCAAAAGAGCGAAGATTAAAATACGCAACAGCCATCTAATTAATGAATAGTATTTCAGAAACCGCAAGCACCAAAATTATTAAAGCTGGGTGTTTTTATATAAAACAGCAAAACCGGTGCCGAACATACAGAAGCGAAAGGTCTGTCCGGTCGCCCACCTACCAGAAATCAGCAGATCGATGAACCTCATCGCCAAAAATTCGTCCATACTTCTGAAGTCAATTGATCTGAATCATGTTTTGTTACATTCGCTACACCATTCATGATTTTCCACCAACGCGACCAAAGGTCGCACCCTTGAGCTAGAGCTTCAGGCGTATCATTGGGCCACTGCAACAGCCCTTTTTGACCGCGGTCGGCATGTACTGACCGGGGCATTTTTCCACTGCCGTGGGATGCAACGATGAGCAATCAGATTCCGGTACACGACGTCACCCCCCCCAACAAGAACGCGAACAACAGCGTCGACCTCTATGCCTCTCGGGAAAAAATCTACACCCGCGCCTTCACCGGGTTGTTCCGCAACCTGCGAATGATGGGCGGCGCCTTTTTGTTTTTGCTGTATTTCGGCACGGTGTGGCTGAACTGGGGCGGCCATCAAGCCGTCTGGTGGAACCTGCCGGAGCGTAAATTCTTTATTTTTGGTGCAACCTTCTGGCCTCAGGATTTCATCCTGCTGTCCGGCATCTTGATCATCAGTGCCTTTGGCCTGTTCTTCATCACCGTCTACGCCGGCCGGGTCTGGTGCGGCTATACCTGCCCGCAAAGTGTCTGGACATGGATTTTCATGTGGTGCGAAAAGGTCACTGAAGGCGACCGCAACCAGCGCATCAAACTGGACAAGGCGCCCATGAGCGCCAACAAGCTCCTGCGCAAATTCAGCAAGCATTCGATGTGGCTGTTGATCGGGTTTGTCACCGGCCTGACCTTCGTCGGTTACTTCTCGCCCATCCGCGAACTGGTTTTCGACTTTTTCACCGGCGAAGCCGATGGCTGGTCGTACTTCTGGGTCGGCTTCTTCACCCTTGCCACTTACGGCAATGCCGGCTGGCTGCGCGAACAGGTGTGCATTTACATGTGCCCCTACGCTCGTTTCCAGAGCGTGATGTTCGACAAAGACACCCTGATCGTCTCCTACGATCCGCGTCGTGGTGAGTCCCGTGGGCCTCGCAAGAAAGGCATCGACTACAAGGCGCAAGGCCTTGGCGATTGCATCGATTGCACCATGTGCGTCCAGGTCTGCCCGACCGGCATCGACATCAGAGACGGCCTGCAAATCGAGTGCATCGGGTGCGCGGCCTGTATCGACGCCTGCGACGCGATTATGGACAAAATGGACTACCCGCGCGGCCTGATCAGCTACACCACCGAGCACAACCTGTCCGGGCAAAAAACCCATAAACTGCGTCCGCGCCTGATCGGCTATGCCGTGGTGCTGCTGGCGATGATCTCGTTGTTGATCACCGCGTTCTTCATGCGTTCGCTGGTCGGTTTCGACGTCAGCAAAGACCGCGTGCTGTACCGCGAGAACGCCGAAGGCCGGATCGAAAACGTCTACAGCCTGAAAATCATGAACAAAGACCAGCGCGACCATACCTACGTGCTGGAAGCCACTGGTTTGCCGGACCTCAGGCTGCAAGGCAAGCGCGAGATCAAAGTCGCCGCCGGGGAAATTTTCAGCCAGCCGGTGGAACTGTCCAGCGCACCAGAACAACTGCCATCGAGCACCAACGAGGTGAAATTCATCCTCAAGGATGCCGATGACAACAGCGTTCATGTTGAAGCCAAGAGCCGATTCATCGGCCCACAAATTCGTTGAGAGAAGTGATCATGCCCGCAGCAACTGCCGCAAGTCCTTGGTACAAGCACCTTTGGCCGTGGATCATCATCGGGATTCTGGCCTGTTCGGTGACCCTGACCTTGTCCATGGTGACTATCGCGGTGAACAACCCGGACAACCTGGTGAACGACAACTACTACGAGGCTGGCAAAGGCATCAACCGCTCGCTTGACCGTGAACTGCTGGCCCAGACCCTGCAACTTCACGCCAGCGTTCATCTGGACGGCGTGACCGGCGAAGTCGACCTGCACTTGAACGGCAACAGCCAACCGAAAACCCTGGAACTGAACCTGATCTCGCCGACGCAGCCGGAGAAGGATCGCAAGATCACGCTCGCGCGTAGCGAAACAGAGCAGGGCCGCTACATTGGCCAAGTGAACGACAAGGTCGATGGCCGTCGCTTTGTGGAACTGCTGGGGGTTGAGGGTGACAAGACCTGGCGCCTGTTCGAAGAAGAACAGGTCAGCCACGACAAAGACCTGCTGCTGGGCGATGAGCCGCTGCAAGGCGCGGAAGACTTGAAAAAGTAAGCCTTACCTGATCGCTCCCACGCTCGGCGTGGGAACGCAGCCAGGGACGCTCTGCGTCCCAGCCGAAACGGACGCGGAGCGTCCGGGGAGGCATTCCCACGCAGAGCGTGGGAACGATCATCGGACAACACCCTGTGAATACCTCATGACCAGTCCAACCCCCTGCTACCACTGCGCCCTGCCCGTCCCGGCCGGCAGCCGCTTTACCGCTGCGGTCCTGGGTGAAACCCGTGAGTTCTGCTGCCCGGGTTGCCAGGCCGTGGCCGAGGCCATTGTGGCCGGTGGGCTGGAAAGCTATTACCAGCATCGCAGCGAGTCATCGGCCAACCCCGAAGCCTTGCCGGTGCAGTTGGTGGATGAACTGGCGCTGTACGACCGCGCCGACGTGCAAGCGCCGTTCGTGCGCCACGACGGCGAACTCGCCGAGACCACGTTGTTGATGGAAGGCATCAGTTGCGCCGCGTGCGGATGGTTGATCGAGAAACACCTGCGCAGCTTGCCGGCCGTGGCCGAAGCACGCTTGAACCTGTCCAACCATCGCTTGCACGTACGCTGGGCTGACGCACAATTACCGTTGAGCCAGATGCTCAGCGAATTGCGCCACATCGGTTATGCCGCCCATCCGTATCAAGCCGACCGCGCCAGCGAACAATTGGCCAGTGAAAATCGCCTGGCCTTGCGTCAGCTCGGTGTCGCCGGGCTGCTGTGGTTCCAGGCAATGATGGCAACCATGGCCACCTGGCCGGAATTCAACATCGACCTAAGCCCCGAACTGCATACCATCCTGCGCTGGGTCGCGCTATTTCTGACCACCCCCATTGTGTTTTACAGCTGCGCGCCGTTTTTCAAAGGCGCCATGCGCGACCTGCGCACCCGCCACCTGACCATGGACGTTTCGGTGTCATTGGCGATTGGCAGCGCCTACCTCGCCGGAATCTGGACCTCGATCACCGGCGTCGGCGAGCTGTATTTCGATGCCGTGGGAATGTTTGCACTGTTCCTGCTCGCCGGCCGCTATCTGGAGCGCCGAGCCAGAGAGCGCACCGCCGCCGCCACCGCACAACTGGTCAATCTGCTGCCCGCTTCCTGCCTGCGCCTGGGCGCGGATGGCCAGAGCGAGCGTATCCTGCTCAGCGAATTGCGCGTGGGCGATCAGGTGCTGGTGCACCCTGGCGCGATTCTGCCGGCTGACGGCAAGATCCTCGACGGCCATTCGAGCATCGATGAATCGCTGCTGACCGGCGAATACCTGCCGCAACCGCGCACGCCGGGCGATGCAGTGACCGCCGGCACACTGAACGTTGAAGGCGCGTTGACGGTGAAAGTTTTGGCACTGGGCCACGACACGCGCCTCTCCGCCATTGTCCGTCTGCTGGACCGGGCGCAGGCGGAAAAACCGCGCCTGGCGGAAATCGCCGACCGCGCCGCCCAGTGGTTTTTGCTGCTGTCGTTGATTGCCGCCGCCGCCATTGGCCTGTTGTGGTGGGAGCTCGATTCATCCCGGGCCTTCTGGATTGTGCTGGCGATGCTCGTCGCCACCTGCCCCTGCGCCTTGTCGCTGGCAACCCCGACGGCACTGACCGCGGCCACCGGCACGTTGCACAAACTCGGCCTGCTGCTAACCCGCGGCCATGTTCTGGAAGGCCTGAACCAGATCGACACGGTGATCTTCGACAAGACCGGGACCCTGACTGAAGGGCGCCTCGCTTTACGTTCAATCCGCCCGCTGGGCGTGCTCGACAGCGACCAGTGCCTGAGCCTCGCCGCTGCACTGGAAAACCGCTCCGAACACCCGATCGCCCGTGCGTTCGGCCGTGCGCCACTGGCCGCCGAAGAAGTCCACAGTACGCCGGGGCTGGGTCTTGAAGGCATGGTCGGCGTACAACGATTGCGCATTGGCCAACCAGGTTTTGTCTGCGAACTCAGTGGTGCAGCCGTGCCATCGATGCCCGATGAAGCGGGTCAATGGCTGCTGCTCGGCGACAGTCAGGGCCCCCTGGCATGGTTTGTCCTCGACGACCGTCTGCGCGCCGATGCCCCAGCGTTGCTGCAAGCCTGCAAGGCGCGTGGCTGGCGCACCTTGTTGCTGTCCGGCGACAGCTCGCCGATGGTCGCCAGCGTCGCCGCCGAACTGGGCATCGACGAGGCCCGAGGCGGTTTACGTCCGGACGATAAATTGCAGGTCTTGCAACAATTGCACAAGGAAGGCCGCAAGGTGTTGATGCTCGGTGACGGGGTCAACGACGTGCCGGTGCTGGCCGCTGCCGACATCAGCGTGGCGATGGGCTCGGCCACCGATCTGGCGAAAACCAGCGCCGATGCCGTGTTGTTGTCCAACCGCCTCGACGCGCTGGTGCAAGCCTTCAGCCTGGCCCGGCGGACACGTCGGGTGATCATCGAGAATCTGTTGTGGGCCGGGTTGTACAATGGCCTCATGTTGCCGTTCGCCGCCCTTGGCTGGATTACTCCGGTTTGGGCCGCCGTCGGCATGTCGATCAGTTCGCTGACCGTGGTGCTGAACGCCCTGCGCCTGACTCGCCTGCCGAGTGCGCCTGCTGCCCACACCACGCCAGAAACCCGCCCGTTGCCGGCCTGAGCCGCGCGGGCATGGAGTCCACCCATGCCAGCTCTTTACGTGATGATCCCGGCCGCGCTACTGATCGTGGCCATCGCCGTGTACATCTTCTTCTGGGCAGTCGACAGCGGTCAGTACGACGACCTCGACGGGCCGGCCCACAGCATTCTGTTTGACGACCAGGATCCGGCACACAAGGCGGCGGTCGACGAAGCCAGCGGCCATCCGGCCAAACCCGACGACAAGGCGCCGCCTCATGCTTGAATTGGCGCCCCTGCTGGTGTCTGCGGTAATTCTCGGCTTGCTCGGGGGCGGCCATTGCCTGGGGATGTGCGGCGGCTTGATGGGCGCGCTCACCCTGGCGATTCCCAAGGAGCAACGTAGCCGGCGCTTTCGACTGCTGCTGGCCTACAACCTGGGACGAATTCTCAGCTATGCAACGGCCGGGATGCTGATCGGCCTGGCAGGCTGGGCCGTGGCGAACAGTCCGGCGGCGATGTTTATGCGGGTAATTGCCGGCTTGCTGCTGATTGCCATGGGCTTGTACCTGGCGGGTTGGTGGAGCGGCCTGACCCGCATCGAAAGCCTGGGTCGCGGCCTGTGGCGGCATATCCAGCCGATTGCCAACAAATTGTTGCCGGTGTCGAGCCTGCCCCGCGCCTTGCTGCTGGGCGCGCTCTGGGGCTGGCTGCCGTGCGGGTTGGTTTACAGCACATTGCTGTGGTCGGCGAGCCAGGGCAATGCGCTGGACAGTGCGTTGTTGATGCTCGCGTTCGGCCTGGGCACCTGGCCGGTGCTGCTGGCCACGGGCCTGGCGGCTGAGCGGGTGACGGCGCTGTTACGCAAACGCAGCGTGCGCATGGCCGGCGGGTTACTGGTGATCCTGTTCGGCATCTGGACCTTGCCGGGGCCACATCAACATTGGCTCATGGGCCACTAGTTCGCAGTCCTGTAGCAGCTGCCGAGCCCGCGAGGCTGCGTTCGGCGGCGAAGCCGTCGTGAAATCAGGCAGCGCGGTCTTTCAGGAGGATCTGGGGCTCAGGGTTTGCGACGGCTTCGCCGCCGAACGCAGCCTCGCGGGCTCGGCAGCTGCTACAAGCCCATGCTCACCGTTGATGCAAATCAAGATGCCCCATCGCCGCACCCCCTAGACTCGCTGCCACTGCCAGCCTATCCGGGGGAATGCCCGCATGATGCTCGACGCCATTCGTTGGGACACCGATTTGATCCGCCGCTATGACCTGGCGGGACCGCGCTACACTTCCTATCCGACCGCTGTGCAATTCAATGGTCAGGTCGGCACGTTCGACCTGCTCCATGCGCTGCGCGACAGCCGTAAAACCCTGCGTCCACTGTCGCTGTACGTGCACGTGCCGTTCTGCGCGAACATTTGCTACTACTGCGCCTGCAACAAAGTCATCACCAAGGACCGCGGCCGAGCCCGACTCTACCTGCAGCGCCTTGAGCAGGAAATCCAGCTGATCGCCTGCCACCTCGACCCGACACAGAAAGTCGAACAACTGCACTTTGGCGGTGGCACCCCGACCTTTCTCAGCCACGATGAACTGCGCCAACTGATGGCGCAGTTGCGTAAAAGCTTCAACTTGCTGGACGACGATTCCGGCGACTATGGCATCGAGATCGACCCTCGCGAAGCCGACTGGTCGACTATGGGCCTGCTTCGCGAGCTGGGTTTCAACCGGGTCAGCATTGGCCTGCAAGACCTCGACCCGGCCGTGCAACGGGCCGTCAATCGCCTGCAAAGCCTGGAAGAAACCCGCGCGGTAATCGACGCAGCCCGGACTCTGCAATTTCGTTCGATCAACATCGATCTCATCTACGGCCTGCCAAGACAGACACCGGAAAACTTTGCTCGCACGGTCGATGAGGTTATCAATCTGCAACCGGATCGGCTCTCGGTGTTCAACTACGCACACCTGCCGGAACGCTTCATGGCGCAACGGCGCATCGACATTGACGAATTGCCGACACCGGCACAGAAACTGGAAACGCTGCAGCGCACCATCGAACAACTGACCGCGGCCGGTTACCGCTACATCGGCATGGACCATTTCGCCCTGCCCGACGACGAACTGGCGATTGCCCAGGAAGAATCGACTCTGCAGCGCAACTTTCAGGGCTATACCACCCACGGTCATTGCGATTTGATCGGCCTTGGGGTGTCAGCCATCAGCCAGATCGGTGATCTGTACTGCCAGAACACCAGCGACCTGGCGCAATACCAGAACACCCTGGCCACGGCTCAATTGGCCACTAGCCGCGGCCTGGTGTGTAACGCCGATGACCGGTTGCGGCGGGCGGTGATACAGCAGCTGATCTGTAATCTCAGCCTGGAGTTCGTCGACATCGAACACGACTTCAACATCGACTTCCGCGGCTACTTCGGCCAATTGTGGCCGCAACTGCAGACCATGGCCGATGATGGCTTGATCACGCTCGACAACGAACGAATCAGCGTGTTGCCGGCCGGTCGCTTGTTGGTCCGCTCGGTGTGCATGGTGTTTGATGCGTATCTGCAACACCTCAGCCACCAGCGGTTTTCCCGGGTGATCTGACTTCTTTGCCAGGGAGGCAGCGTTCAGCATTGACTCAAGGCCAGGTTGAGATGCGACAAAGTGGCACACTCTGGCCTGAATGCCCTTCCGTGGGTTACCCTTACGTCTTATGTGTGTTTTCCCACAAGGATTGAAGAAATGTCTGAGCCAGTCAAATTGCGCGCTCATAACCAGGTCCATTGCAAGGACTGCAGTCTTGCCCCCCTGTGTTTGCCGCTTTCGCTGAATCTGGACGACATGGATGCGCTGGACGAAATCGTCAAACGTGGCCGCCCGCTGAAAAAAGGCGAGTTCCTGTTTCGCCAGGGCGACGCCTTCGATTGCGTCTACGCGGTACGTTCCGGCGCCCTCAAGACCTTCAGCCTGAGCGACGGCGGTGAAGAGCAGCTCACCGGTTTCCACCTGCCGAGTGAACTGGTCGGCCTGTCCGGCATGGATACCGAAACGCACCCTGTTTCCGCGCAAGCGCTGGAAACCACCTCGGTCTGCGAAATTCCTTTCGAGCGCCTCGACGAACTGGCACTGCAACTGCCGCAATTGCGCCGCCAGTTGATGCGCGTCATGAGCCGCGAGATTCGCGACGATCAACAAATGATGCTGCTGCTGTCGAAAAAAACCGCCGATGAGCGCATTGCCACTTTCCTGGTCAACCTGTCGGCACGTTTTCGCGCCCGCGGCTTTTCGGCCAACCAGTTCCGTTTGAGCATGTCACGCAACGAAATCGGCAATTACCTTGGGCTGGCGGTCGAAACCGTGTCCCGGGTCTTTACCCGCTTCCAGCAGAACGAATTGATCGCCGCCGAAGGCAAGGAAATCCGTATTCTCGACCCGATCCAGCTCTGCGCGTTGGCCGGCGGCACCGTCGAAGGTTGACTGTAACCATTGCGGCTGAGCGAAACGGTTCAGCCGCCGTTATACTGCGACGTTTGCAGCCTGCCAGGACACCTCGATGATGGTCTTCGACTCCTTCGACATCAAATCCCTGATCCGCCCCGTGATCGACTTCCCCAAGCCGGGCGTGATCTTTCGTGACATCACCCCGTTGTTCCAGTCGCCGACGGCCCTGCGCCTGGTGATGGACAGTTTTGCCCATCGCTACGTCGAGGCCGATTTCACCCACATCGGTGCGATGGACGCGCGTGGATTCCTGATCGGCTCGGTGCTGGCGTATCAGTTGAACAAGCCACTGGTACTGTTCCGCAAGCAAGGCAAGCTGCCGGCCGATGTGCTGGCCGAAGGTTATGCGACCGAATACGGCGAAGCGTTCCTCGAAGTCCATGCCGACAGTCTGTGCGAGGGCGATTCGGTGGTGATGTTCGATGACCTGATCGCCACCGGTGGCACGTTGATTGCGGCAGCAAACCTGATTCGGCGCATGGGTGCGCGGGTGCATGAAGCGGCAGCGATCATTGATTTGCCGGAGCTGGGCGGATCGCAGCGACTGGAAGACATGGGCATTCCTACGTTCTGCCTGACGCAGTTTGCGTTGAGCGATAAGTAAACGGTGCCTGTACCGACGCCATCGCGAGCAAGCTCGGCTCCCACAGTGATCTATGTCGTATACACGATTTGTGTCCGGCGACATTCTCCTGTGGGAGCCGAGCTTGCTCGCGATGACGCCAGCCGCTACACCGCCGATTAAAGCCCCATCTGCTTACTGATGATCTCGTTCATCACTTCCCGCGTCCCGCCACCAATCGACAGAATCCGGTTATCGCGGTACAGCCGTTCCACCAGGCTTTCACGCATATAGCCCAAACCACCCAGAATCTGCACCGCATCGTTGACGATCCGGTCAGCCGTGTCGGTGGCAAAATTCTTGGCCATTGAAATTTCCTTGATCACACTCTGCCCCGCCGCCATTTTCGCCGCCTGGCGATAGGTAAATTCCCGGGACACTTCCAGCGCTGTCGCCATCTCGGCGAGGCGGTGTTTGATGACCTGGAACTTGCCGACAGGCTTACCGAAGGCTTCGCGCTGGCGGGCCCACTTCAGGCTCTCCTCCAGCGCAAGCTGCGCGGTCATGTTGGCCATCAACGCCAGCGCCAGTCGCTCACTTTGAAAGTTACCCATGATGCAGGCGAATCCCATGTTTTCGACGCCGATCAGATTAACCACGGGCACACGGCAATCGTCAAAGAACAATTCGGCGGTGTCCGACGCCCACCAGCCCATTTTCTTCAATTGACGACCGACAGAGAAACCGGGCGTGCCCTTCTCGATCAGCAACAGGCTGATACCGCCAAAACCCGGCTCGCCGGTGCGCACCGCGACGGTGTAGAAATCGGCGCGAATGCCGCTGGTGATAAAGGTCTTGCTGCCGCTGACCCGGTAAAACTCGCCGTCACGCACGGCGCGGGTTTGCAGGTTGGCGACGTCGGAACCGCCGCTGGGCTCGGTGACGGCCAGGGCACTGATCTTCTCGCCGGCCAGCACTTGCGGCACCACCCGATCACGGACTTCAGGCCTGGCCCACTTGAGGATCGGTGGCAAGCCGATGTCCAGCGAACCGAGACCGGCTACAAGCCCGCCGGAGCCACAGCGCATCAGTTCTTCGCTGGCCGCGACCTTGGCAAACAGATCACCTTCATGACTGCCGCCGAGTGCCTCGGGGTAGCCAATGCCCAGAATCCCGGCAGCACCGGCCTTGAGGTAGAGCTCACGGGGAAAGCTTTCAGCTTCCTCCCACAGATCAATGTCCGGGAGAATCTCACGCTCGACGAAACGTCTGACGCTGTCTCGGACCAATTGGTGGCTGGGATCGAAGTATTCCTGAAAGGCAGGCATCGGCGAACTCCACTGAAGGTTCAGCGAAGTTAACCGAGCGCTTGCTTGGTTTTCAACAGGAATGTGTGGAACAGGGTGACCGAGGTAAGCCTTTCGCGAGCAGGCTCACTCCTACAGGGGCTCTGTGAATGCCACAAATCCCGTGTGGGAGCGGGCTTGCCCGCGAAGAGGCCCGTACAGGCACTAGAGGGCTATCGGCTTACGCCCGGCAAACGAATGCGCCAACGTCCCGCCATCCACCAGTTCCAGCTCGCCACCCAATGGCACGCCGTGGGCGATACGCGAGGCAATCAGGCCTTTATTACTGAGCAACTGCGCAATGTAGTGCGCCGTCGCCTCACCTTCCACCGTCGGGTTGGTGGCGAGGATGACTTCAGCAAAGGTCCCGGCCTCTTCAATCCGCGCCATCAACTGCGGAATACCAATCGCCTCAGGCCCGAGGCCATCAAGCGGCGACAAATGCCCCTTGAGCACGAAGTAGCGGCCGCGGAAGCCCGTCTGCTCCACCGCATAGACGTCCATCGGCCCTTCCACCACGCACAACAAGGTGTCGTCGCGACGGGTATCCGCGCACTGCGGGCACAGGTCATCTTCAGTCAGCGTGCGGCACAGGCGGCAATGACCCACCCCTTCCATGGCCTGGCTCAAGGCGAACGCCAGTCGCGAACCACCGCTGCGATCGCGTTCAAGCAGTTGCAGCGCCATACGCTGGGCGGTTTTCTGACCCACGCCCGGCAAAATTCGCAGGGCATCGATCAGTTGGCGAATCAAAGGGCTGAAGCTCATGGGGGAAACGTCCGACAAAACAACGAGACGCGGTTTATACCCGCGCCTCTCATTAGCGTCAAATACTCAGTCTTGCGCGACCCGCACCACCAGTTTGCCGAAGTTGCGCCCTTCCAGCAGACCGATGAACGCTTCGGGCGCCTGCTCCAGCCCGTCGACCACGTCCTCGCGGAATTTAACCTTGCCGTCGCGCACCCATGGCCCCATGGCACTGATGAATTCCGGCTGGCGGTCACCGTAGTCGTCGAACACGATGAAGCCCTGAATACGCACGCGTTTAGTCAATAGCGTGCGCTGCAACAGCGGCAGGCGATCCGGGCCTTTCGGCGCCTCGGAGGCGTTGTAACCGGCAATCAGGCCGCACAGTGGAATGCGTGCCTTGGCATTGAGTAACGGCACTACCGCGTCGAACACATGACCGCCTACGTTCTCGTAATAGATGTCGATGCCATTGGGACAGGCTTTGGCCAGTAGTTCGGCGAAATCAGCCGCCTTGTGATCGATGCAGGCATCGAAGCCCAACTCCTCGACCACGTAACGGCACTTCTCTGCACCACCGGCCACACCCACTACGCGCAGGCCCTTGATTTTCGCCACCTGCCCGACCACCGAGCCCACCGCGCCGGATGCCGCCGCGACCACCAGGGTTTCGCCGGACTTCGGCTGACCGATGTCCATCAAGCCCATATAAGCCGTCATGCCCGGCATTCCCAGTACACCGAGGGCCATCGACGGACTCGGCAATCCGGACGGCACCGGGATGATGTTGCGACCGTCACTGATGCTGTGGCTTTGCCAGCCGGTAGCGCCTACCACGATATCCCCTTCCTGGAATTTTGGATTCAACGAGCGCTCGACTCGGCTGACAGCCCCACCGGTCATGACCTCGTCGATTTCTACCGGTGCTGCGTAGGACGGCGCGTCACTCATGCGCCCGCGCATGTAAGGGTCCAACGACAAGTAGAGGGTTTTGAGCAATAACTGGCCGTCAGTGAGGTCCGGCAATGCCTCCCTTTCCAGGCGGAAATTCTCTGGCGTCGGCGCGCCGACCGGGCGGGACGCCAGGACGATACGTTGGTTGAGGGTCAATGCTTGAGGCATGTGAGCGTCTCCTTTGATCGAGAATTGGGCGGTATAGGGAAGCAGACCTTTGTGGCGGTTTAGTGTTCGATGTTTTTGATCCTGATCGTCCTGATCGTTCCCACGCTCTGCGTGGGAACGATCGGTCGGAGCTGGAACGATCAGTGTGGGCCAGAAACAAAAATGCCAGGCGCATTGCCTGGCATTTTTTTGTAGCTCATCCGACGCGCTTTAGCGAATCAGAATGGCAGCTTCATGCCCGGCGGCAATTGCATGCCAGCGGTCATGCCGGACATTTTGTCCTGGCTGTTGGCTTCGATCTTGCGCACAGCGTCGTTGACGGCGGCGGCAACGACCGCTTCCAGCATTTCCTTGTCGTCTTCGCTCAGGCCTTCGACCAGGCTTGGGTCGATGGTCACGCTCTTGACGTCATGACGACCGGTCATGACCACGGTGACCATATCGCCGCCGGCTTTACCGATGACTTCAGCATTGGCCAATTCTTCCTGCATCTTGGCCATTTTTTCCTGCATCTGCTGCGCCTGCTTCATCAGGCCGGCCATGCCACCTTTCATCATGGGAATCACCTCGAAAGTACTTGGATTAAAACAGCGCCCGGCCCATGTGACCGAACGCCTTCAGTTATTAGCCCTGACTGACCAGAGCGTCGACAGGTTCAATAGTATCGTTACGGATCACCGCACCGAACTGCTGCATCATTTGCTGGATGAACGGATCACCGTGGATCGACTCTTCGGCTTCGCGCTGACGGTTGGCACGGCGCCTGGACGCGGCCTGGGCCGGGGTTTCCTGTTCCGGCTTGATCAGTTCCATGGTCAGGGTCAGTGTGCGCCCGTGAAACTGGTTCAGTGCATCGTTGAGACGACGCTGCTGGGTCGCGTTGAACAAGGCGCTGTGGGCCGGGTCCAGGTGCATCAGCCAGTGATCGCCCTCGACGGATATCAGTGTGCAGTTGGCGGCGATGCTGCCCGTCATGCCGGAGATCGGCAGTTTCGGGAACAGCTCCAGCCATTGCAGCGCCAGGCCCGTGGCCGGCATTGCAGCGGGTTCCGGCTCCGGTTCCGGCGCGGGTTCGGCGGTATGTTCGCTCGCCAGCTCATCGAGATAACTGTAGGCCGAATCCATGTCCGGCTCGATGTAATCCTCGTCCAGCGGCGGCTCGTCGTCCAGGTCCATGCCCGGCGTGGCGGCATCGACTTGGGCCACGGAAGGTTCCGGGATGGGCGCAGCGGCCCATTCCTGCGCATCCGGCACCACGCCGTCCGGCGTCGGCAACGGCATCGGTGGCAAATCCGGCTGCTCGCCAGTAGTTTCCAGAACTGGCTCGACGGCCGGTTGCTGGACAACTTCAGGCTCGACCGGATCATTCCACGGCAGGTCGACGACGGCTTCGACCGCCACCGGCGCAACGACTGGCTCGGGCACCACAACGGGTGCAACCGGCTCAGGCACGGGTGCTGGAGCGGGCGCAACAACGGCCGCGACTGGCGCAGGCGAAGGCATAACAGGTGCTACTGCCGCAGCGACTACCGGCGCAACAACCGGCGCGGCAGCCACTGAATTTGCGGAATCAACTGTGGCCTGGCTGATCCCCACTGGCTTTAGCGGTTGCCTCGGGGCGTCGGCGGTGTCTGCCGGGCGGAAGGCGAGCATGCGCAGCAAGACCATTTCGAAGCCGCCACGCGGGTCGGGGGCCAGCGGCAAATCGCGACGGCCGATCAGGCCCATCTGGTAGTAAAACTGTACGTCTTCGGCCGGCAATGCCTGGGCCAGCGCCAGCACCCGGTCACGGTCGCCGTGACCGTTGTCGACACCTTCAGGCAAGGCCTGGGCGATGGCAACACGGTGCAGCACGTTGAGAATTTCCGAGAGCACGCCGTTCCAGTCCGGGCCTTGTTCAGCCAAATGACGGACACCTTCGAGCAACGCCTTGGCGTCACCTTCGATCAACGCATGCAAAACGTCGTAGACCTGGCCGTGATCCAGCGTGCCGAGCATCGCCCGCACGTCGGCGGCCATGACCTTGCCTTCACCAAAGGCAATGGCCTGGTCGGTGAGGCTCATGGCATCGCGCATCGAGCCATCGGCGGCACGGCCCAGCAACCACAGTGCATCATCTTCGAACGGCACGTTCTCGACACCCAGCACGTGGGTCAAATGCTCGACCACACGTTCCGGCGTCATGTTCTTCAGGGAGAATTGCAGGCACCGCGACAGAATGGTTGCAGGAAGTTTCTGCGGATCGGTCGTCGCCAGGATGAACTTGACATAGGGCGGCGGCTCTTCGAGGGTTTTCAACAGCGCATTAAAGGAATGGCTGGAGAGCATGTGCACTTCGTCGATCAGGTAGACCTTGAAGCGCCCGCGGCTTGGGGCGTATTGCACGTTGTCGAGCAGTTCGCGGGTGTCTTCGACCTTGGTCCGGCTCGCGGCGTCGATCTCGATCAGGTCGACAAAGCGCCCCTCATCGATTTCGCGGCACACCGAGCACTCGCCACACGGTGTCGACGTGATACCTGTTTCACAGTTCAGGCATTTGGCGATGATGCGTGCGATGGTGGTCTTGCCGACCCCCCGCGTACCGGTAAACAAGTAGGCGTGGTGCAGCCGCTGGCTGTCCAAGGCATTGATCAGAGCCTTGAGCACATGGGTCTGGCCGACCATTTCGCGGAACGAGCGCGGACGCCATTTACGTGCAAGAACCTGATAACTCATCGAAAACCGTCGCAACTAAGGAACAGAAGCGGCTAATGCTAGCGGAGCAAGGCCAAAATTGCATCCGGTGTGCTCGTCTAATCTGGCTAAGCTGCGCGTTTGGGTCTTTAATCGGCTCGGGTTTCAGTTGTACCGGAGCGTTTATGCGTTGTGCCTTGGGGGCATTGCTGTGGATAAGTCTGAACGTCGCCGCCGCCGAAACGCCGCTGCGTTTTGTCATCCCCGACAGTTGGGCCATGCCAATGGTGCAACTGGATCACGGCCGCCCGACCCAGGGCATCCTGTATGACGTGATGCTCAGCCTCGCCACCCAGGTCGGGGTACCCGCCGAGTTTCATGTAATGCCTCGGGCACGTGTACAAGGCGCCATGGAGCATGGCGACGTTGATATCCGCTGCTACGCCGCGCAGTCCTGGCTTCCGAATCAGTCCGGCGACTACATCTGGAGCATTCCGCTGTGGTTTCAACGCGACGTGCTGACCAGCCAGCAAGACCCTCCCGCCTCCGTGCTGCCTGCAAATTTGTCACGCCAACCCATCGGCACAGTGCTGGGCTATACCTATCCGACGCTGCAACCATTGTTTGATGCCGATCGCCTGCACCGCGAAGACGCGCGCAATCAGGAACAAGTGCTGGAAAAACTCAACGCCGGGCGCTATCGCTATGCCGTGAGCAATCAATGGACACTGGATTGGTTCAATCAGCGCCTGCTGCCCGAGCGGCAGCTCAAAGCAGTGGCCGTGGTGCAGGAACAACGTGTCGGTTGCTACATACGCAATGACCCCAAGGTGCCGGTGCAACGAATTCTTCGCACCTTGTTGCGAATGAAAATGTCGGGGGAAATCGATGACTACATTCGTCTGTATATTGGCACCCCCGCAAGCCTGTAGCAGCTGGCGAAGCCTGCGTCCGACTGCGCAGTAGTCGTAAATCCTGTATCCACGGTACATCTGGAAAACTGCGTCGCCTGATTTTACGACTGCTGCGCAGTCGGACGCAGGCTTCGCCAGCTGCTACAGGGACGTCACCAGCCGCCATTGCGCCGGCGCAACAAACGTCGCGACCCAGCCAGGCACCTCTTCGGCTGGCATGGGTCGGGCGATGAAATACCCTTGGGCGATCTCGCAGCCCATTTGCAACAGCAATTCACCGTGCTCAACGCTTTCCACCCCCTCGGCGATCACTCGTCGGCCAAACGCCCGGGCCAGCCCGATCACGGCAGTGGTCAGCGCCAGATCATCGCGGTCATCAAGCATGTCGCGAATGAACGACTTGTCGATCTTGATCGTTTGCGTGCGCAAACGCTTGATGTAGCTCAGCGACGAATAACCAGTGCCAAAGTCACCCAGTGAAAACTGCACCCCCAGCGCCTGACAGGCCTGCAAACATGCCGTGACATGATGAATGTTCTCAACGGCGACTGACTCGACGACTTCCAGGTCAAGCATCTGCGGGGGAACGTGGGCATGCCTTGCCAGCACCTGTTTGAGCCGCTCAACAAAATCCGCTCGCTGAAAATGCCGTGCCGCGACATTGACGCTGATCGGCCAGCTCTGCCCCATCTGCTGCCAGCGATGCAGCTGCAACAGGACCTGATCCATCACCCATTCGCCGATGTCGATGATCAGGTCCGTCTCTTCTACCGGCGGCAGGAAATCCCTGGCCCGCAGCATGCCGTTTTGTGGATGGTCCCAACGCAACAGCGCCTCGAAACCGACCACCTCGCCCAACCGCATGTTGACCTTGGGCTGGAAATGCAGGCGCAACTCACCGGCCGTCAGCGCCTGACGCATGCGCTGGACAGTCTGGTGAGTTGCCTTGATCTCACGATCCCGGGACACATCAAACAGATGAAAACGGTTGCGTCCACGCTGCTTCGCCACGTACATGGCCTGATCGGCATGACGCAACAGGGTTTCGGCGTTTTCGTTATCGAGGGGAAACAGCGTGACACCAATGCTGGCGAACACATGGATGTCCTTGCCGTGCAGCGAGTACGGCGCCGAAACCGCCCCCAGCACCCGGTTCAACGCCGCACGCAATTGCGGTAGATCGCGAATATGACGCAGCACCAGCACAAACTCGTCGCCGGCCAATCGCGCCACCACATCCTCGCCGCGCACGATGTCGCGCAAACGCCGGGCCACCTCGACCAGCAACACATCGCCGCTGGCATGACCGTAGCCATCGTTGACCGCCTTAAAACCGTCGAGATCAAGCATGCACACCGCCAACGGGATGTCTTCCTGTCGGGACATCGCCAGTGCCTGATCCAAAAGGTCCGAGAGATACGCTCGATTGGGCAATCCGGTCAGCGCGTCATGCCCTACCCGCCATTGCAAGACGTGCAGCAACTCGCGCTTTTCACTGATGTCGAACCGAATCGACAGGTATCGATCGACCCGTCCGGTGGCATCGTCGAGCACCGGCACCATGGTGCTGTCGACCCAGTAAAGGCTGCCGTCCTTGGCGCGATTGCAGATTTCCCCCTTCCACACACCGCCCAACGCAATGGTGCGCCACATGGCAGAAAAGAAATCGGTGGGATGTTGGCCGGAATTGAGGAGACGATGATTCTGGCCGATCAGCTCTTCACGGCTATAGCCAGACACGTCACAGAATTGGTCATTGACGTAGGTGATCCGGCCTTCCAGATCCGTCTCGGAAAAAATGGCGGCGGCATCCACGGCCCTTCGGTATTTATCATCCATGAATCAGGCTCGTTGTCGCTGGCGGAGGGGTGGCGCAAACACGTTTCATCCCGAGACCCGTAGGCGATGGTTCCCGCAGAACCGCAGATCAATCAGGCGAAAAACCTCGTGCAAGTCTGACGAGGGAGCGCAATGCTGACAGCTTCACATCGCCCAATCTCCGGAATGGCGTCACCCAATGCCGCTCAAGGGTGGCAATTCTACGAAACGCATCACATTTTGCAAGACAAGGTGATGAAACATGCTGTTGTCTAATGTAAAAATCTATCGTTAAGTTCTTGATTCTAAATTGGAATTGAGCAATGCAAATTTCAAGTTTGGGTCCAGCCATCCGACGCTACCGCAAGGTCGCGGGGCTTACTCAGGCTGAACTCGGTGAAAAGACCGGCTTTGACCCCAAAACCATCAGCCGCTTTGAAACGGGCACCTATACCCCCAGCGTGGAAGCGTTGTTCCTGCTTGCCGACGTGCTGGGTGTGAAGCTGGCCGCTTTTTTCGCAGACCTGGGCGATGAAGATGAGCAGCGGGCGTATCTGTTCGGCGTCATACACAAAGCCACCCCGAAGGAACTGGGAAAGCTGATTGCAGCGGTTGACCAGGCCTTGTCCAAGCCTTAGTGCATAAATGACAAAAGGAGGCCGACTTGTCTGATGCGACAGGTCGGCCTCCTTTTTTATTGTGCGCTCCGAAAATCGGAAACGACGAAACACCGCCCTGGACGTGATCCATGGCAGAGAAGACAAATAAGTATTTTCAAACCGATAACGCGAGAGAGGGCTCGCGTGGCGTTAAGGTGGTAACCCCACCAGCCACACCCCGGCACACAATGTTCCCGCTGTGGCTGCTGCCTTCCGGCTCTGACCAGGTTCACGGGTAATCGTTGCGGGGGGACCGATGGGGTCACCATAACGACGCTCACCTGACGGCGAGCCGCGCCATTGTACCTATCTGAGACGAAGTTACAACCGTTGGTGCGGATTAAAAAATATGAGCCGCTTCAAGGACATGCAATGCCTCTGAAACACCGCTGTCTGTAGCAGCTGCCGAGCCCGCGAGGCTGCGTCCGGCTGCGAAGCAGACGTAAAATCAGAGGGCGCGGTTTTTCAGATAAACCACGATCACCCAACAGGCGACTGCTTCGCAGCCGGACGCAGCCTCGCGGGTTCGACAGCTGCTACAAGCGGACGTCCAATTGAGCGATCGTCATAGCTCCTGCATCACCTCATCCGCCCTGCCGCCCTCTTGCTGGATCACCAAGTGAATAAAATGCAGCTTGGCGATCACCGCCGGTGGCAACACGAACGGATAGAAATCCGGCTGCCCCATGCTGCGCGAAAGCTCATTGAGCATGCCGGCCAGTTCGATCCATGCATTGACGAACGACAGGAACGCCCCACCGCCGGGATGCTGTGGATCGTAGAGTGTGCTTAGGGGAAATGGCTGGTAATCAAGATCCATTTCCCGCGCACTCATGCCGAATCCCAGAGCGGTGTCCACCGCATCCATCATGTGCAGGTAATGCGCCCAGGTTTCCGCCCAGTCTTCCCAAGGGTGCATGGTCGCGTAAGCACTGACACACTGTTGCTGCCAGTCCTGCGGCGCACCTTGCTGGTAATGCCGCTCCAGCGCCGCTGCGTAACTGGCGCGCTCGTCCCCGAACAGCCCGCGAAAGGGTTCCAGCCAATGGCTTTTGGCGATCAGCCGATCCCAGTAATAATGCCCGACTTCGTGGCGAAAATGCCCGAGCAACGTGCGATACGGCTCGTGCATTTGCACACGGACCTGCTCACGGTGGGCGTCATCGGCTTCTTTGATGTCGAGGGTGATCAGGCCATTGGCGTGACCCGTGGTCGGCAGCTTGCCTTCGAGGTCGATACCGACGAAATCAAACGCCAGACCGCTTTGCTCGTCGACCGTTTTGGCAGTTACCTGCAAACCCAAGTCGAGCAACTGCGCGACCAGGCGCCTCTTGGCCGTTTCCACCTTGCGCCAGCGTTCGTGGTTTTCGGTAATCGACAGGTCCGGGATGGTGTGATTCAGGCTGCAAGCAATGCATAGCGCATCGTGGTCGTTGGCCGGGAGCAGCCAATTACATGCGGCCGCGGAGTCGAGATTGGCGCAGCGGCGAAACACACCGGCTTGCGGGTCGGCGTCGACCAGCCAGGTATCCGCCTGTAAACCCGGTTGCAGCGACGACAGACGCCCCTGCTCGGGCTGATAACCGAGCGCCGCCGAACAAGCCAGGCACTGGCTGTTGCGAAAGAACAGCGACTGCCCGCATCGACACTGCCAGACCTTGCTGTTGCGCGCGCTTTCACCCATGAAAGGCGCGGCGATACGCGAGCTGAGCTGTTCAAAGAAGCGGTACATGGCGATCTCTCCCTGGGGCTTGCCAAGACTAGATCATTGTCGCGCGAAGATCGTTCCCACGTTCTGCGTGGGAATGTCGCCCCGGACGCTCCGCGTCCGCTGTGACGCAAAGCGTCACGGGATGCGCTACCACGCGGAGCGTGGGAACGATCGACTAAACAGAAATACCGTATTGTTTCAGGAATTCGACAAACGCTTCTTCATCCAGCACTTTCAAACCCAACTCATTGGCCTTGGCCAGCTTCGAACCGGCGCCCGGCCCGGCCACCACGCAGTGGGTCTTGGCCGACACCGAGCCCGCCACCTTGGCACCGAGGCTTTCAAGTTTGTCCTTGGCGATGTCGCGACTCATCAACTCCAGCGAACCGGTCAGCACCCAGGTCTGCCCAGCCAGTGGCAAGCCTTCGACGACTTTCTTCTCGCTCAGCCAGTGCATGCCGAAATCGCGCAACTGCTGCTCGGCCGCCTGCGCAAGCTGGCGATTGTCTTCAACGGCAAAAAACTCGCGAACTGAATTGGCCTGCTTCTCTGGCAGCGCCTGACGCATGTCCAGCCAGTCAGCGCTCATCACCGTTTCCAGCGACCCAAACTTGTCCGCCAGCTTCTGTGCCCCGCCCGGCCCCACCGACGGAATGTGCAACTTGTCGAGGAAGCCGCCCAGCGTGGTACTCGCGGCAAACTCAGCACCGAGCTCGCCCTGATCCTGAATCTGCAGGCCGTGCTTGAGCAGTTCCGCGATCACCTGCTGGTTGTGCGCATCTTCAAAGAAACTGTGGATCTCATACGCCACTTCCAGGCCGACATCCGGCAAGTACGTGAGCACTTGCGGCAACGCCTGCTGAACCCGCTCCAGCGAACCGAGAGAGCGCGCCAGCACCTTGGCCGTCTCCTCACCGACATCAGGAATCCCGAGTGCATAGATAAAGCGCGCCAGGCTCGGCTTCTTGCTGTCCTCGATGGCGCTCAGCAGTTTGTTGCTCGACAGTTCGGCAAAACCTTCCAGGTCGACGATGTCGTCGAACTTCAGGGCATACAGATCGGCTGGCGAACTGACCAGGCCTTCGTCGACCAGTTGCTCGACGCTCTTGTCACCCAGGCCTTCGATGTCCATCGCGCGACGGGAAACGAAGTGAATGATCGCCTGCTTGAGCTGCGCCCCGCAGGCCAGACGACCGACGCAACGGTACACCGCGCCTTCGCTGACGGTCTCGCGACCTTTACTGCGCTTGACCAATTGCGTGCGCTCGACGTGTGAGCCGCACACCGGGCACTGTTCGGGAATCTGCACCGGCCGGGCATTTTCCGGACGGCGCTCGAGCACCACTTGCACCACTTGGGGAATCACATCTCCGGCGCGACGGATGATCACCGTGTCGCCGATCATCAGGCCCAAACGCGCGACTTCGTCCATGTTGTGCAGCGTCGCATTGGCCACGGTGACGCCGGCCACCTTGACCGGTTTCAAGCGCGCCACCGGCGTGACAGCGCCGGTACGACCGACCTGAAATTCCACGTCGAGCAACTCGGTGAGTTCTTCCATGGCCGGGAATTTGTGCGCGATCGCCCAGCGCGGCTCGCGAGCGCGGAAGCCCAGCTCACGCTGCGAGGCGATGCTGTTGACCTTGAACACCACGCCGTCGATCTCATACGCCAGGGCGTTGCGGCGCTCGCCGATGTCGCGGTAGTAATCCAGGCATTCGTCGATGCCGTGCGCCAGTTTCAGCTCGTGGCTGATCGGCATGCCCCACACCTGGAGTTGCTTGAGATTGCCGATGTGCGTGTCGGCGATGTCCGCCGAAATCTGGCCGATGCCGTAGCAGCAGAACTCCAGCGGGCGGTTGGCGGTGATCTTGGAATCCAGCTGGCGCAAGCTACCGGCGGCGGCGTTACGCGGGTTAGCGAAGGTCTTGCCGCCGACTTCCAGCTGCGTGGCATTGAGCCGTTCGAAACCGGCCTTGGACATGAACACTTCGCCGCGCACTTCCAGGGTCGCTGGCCAGCCAGTGCCGTGCAGCTTGAGCGGAATGTTGCGCACGGTGCGCACGTTGATGCTGATGTCTTCGCCAGTGGTGCCGTCACCGCGCGTCGCGCCGCGTACCAGCACGCCGTCCTGATACAGCAAGCTGACCGCCAGGCCATCGAGCTTCGGCTCGCAGCTGTATTCCACCGCCGCGCCGCCACCAAACAGATCGCCGACCGGTAGATCCAGGCCTTCTGTCACCCGGCGATCGAACTCGCGCATGTCGGTTTCTTCGAAGGCGTTGCCAAGGCTGAGCATCGGTACTTCGTGACGCACTTGCGTGAACGCAGACAACGCGGCGCTGCCCACGCGCTGGGTCGGCGAATCGCTGGTGATCAGTTCGGGATGGTCCGCTTCAAGGGCTTTGAGCTCGTGGAACAAGCGGTCGTATTCAGCGTCCGGAATACTGGGCTCGTCCAGCACGTGGTAACGGTAATTGTGCTGATCCAGCTCAGCGCGCAGCTCTAGAATGCGGTTTTTGGCGGCGATCATGGGTGTTCTCTCATAAAGCAAAAGAGCAGCCGAGGCTGCTCAATCTGTTAAATCATTGTAGGAACACGGCTTGCCGGCGATGGCGTCTTTGAGATCGCCATCGCGAGCAAGCTCGGCTCCTACAGGGTACGGGAGACGCGGCGCAGTCCCCCATACGTTGTCAATTTCAACGCTTCTGGGTCAGGGCGCGACGCTCGAATTCAACGATGCGCTGACGGTAGTGCTCAATCGTCTGGGCGGTCAGCACACTGCGCTGGTCGTCTTTCAGTTCGCCGTTCAGTTCCTGGGACAGTTTGCGCGCCGCGGCCACCATCACATCGAAGGCCTGCTTGGGATGACGCGGGCCTGGCAGACCGAGGAAGAAGCTCACCGCGGGGGTGCTGAAATGATCGATGTCATCCAGATCAAAGACGCCCGGCTTGACCGCATTGGCCATTGAGAACAGCACCTCGCCATTGCCGGCCATGCTTTCGTGACGGTGGAAGATGTCCATTTCACCGAAACGCAAACCGCTTTCCAGAATGTTCTGCAGCAGCGCCGGGCCTTTGAAACCGGCAGCGTCACGGCAAATTACGCTGATCACCAACACTTCTTCCGCTTGCGGCTGATCTTTTTCGCTGACCGCTGGCGAGGCCTTGGTGTCATCCGGGAAATCGTCGTCACGGCTGCTGAAGCTCGGGCCGCCGTCCAGATCCAGGCTGAGGTTCATGTCGCCTTGCGACGGCTCGCCATGGCCGCGCTTGCCACGCTTGGAACCCGATTCGCGGGGCTCACGGGCAGGCATGCTCACCGACGGCAGATCGTGCTCGTCCAGTTGTGGTTCTTTGTGGTTGTCCAGCACGCGCGGCGGGCCCAACAGCTCGGCGCTGGTGTCCTCGTCCGGCAGATTGGACAAACTTCGGTCAAGACGGAATTTCAGTTTTCCCTTGCCACCGCGCATACGGCGCCAGCCATCAAAAAGAATACCGGCAATGACAATAATGCCGATGACGATCAGCCACTCGCGCAGACCGATTTCCATGTAATCCCGTGCCTCTATAAAAAATGCTGAAAAATAAGGGGTTTACAACCTGTAAACCGCTTTAAAACGTGGCGCCAACTCTATGTTCTGACAGGCGTTTTGCCCACGTATACGAAAAATTGACATTAAACTAGCACGACCAAAGGCAACTTTACACCGTCTGTCACAGTGGCTTTAGCGAATATGTCGATTGGCCAGCAAGTCAGGGCAAGTAAAAACATCCTACAGCCTTGTAATACCTGCCCTACAGACGCCAACTCAGGCATCCACCATCGCCATCGCCTCCTCGACATCCACCGCCACCAGACGTGAGCAACCCGGTTCATGCATCGTCACACCCATCAGTTGTTCAGCCATTTCCATGGCGATCTTGTTGTGGGTGATGTAGATGAACTGCACCGTCTGTGACATTTCCTTTACCAGCCGTGCGTAGCGTCCAACGTTAGCGTCATCCAGTGGTGCGTCAACTTCATCGAGCATGCAGAACGGCGCCGGGTTCAACTTGAAGATCGCAAAAACCAGAGCCAATGCCGTCAGCGCTTTTTCGCCACCGGAGAGCAAATGGATGGTGCTGTTCTTCTTCCCTGGCGGCTGCGCCATGATCGTTACCCCTGTATCGAGTAGATCTTCGCCCGTCAGTTCCAAATACGCGCGACCTCCACCGAAAACTTTTGGGAAAAGCGCCTGTAAACCGCCATTGATCTGATCAAAGGTATCTTTGAAGCGGTTACGGGTTTCCTTGTCGATCTTGCGAATCACGTTCTCGAGCGTGTCCAGCGCCTCCACCAGATCATCGTTCTGCGCATCCAGATAACGTTTACGCTCCGATTGTTGCTGGTATTCGTCGATGGCCGCGAGGTTGATCGCACCGAGACGCGAAATACGCGCGGCAATGCGTTCGAGTTCTTCTTCGGCATCCTTCTCGTTGGCCTCGGCCGTCAGCGTGGCGAGCACACCGTGAAGGTCGTAGCCGTCTTCCAGCAACTGCTCTTCAAGGGCCTTGCGGCGCACGGTCAGGGCTTGCCATTCCATGCGCTGGCCTTCCATTTGCCCGCGAATCAATTGCGATTGCTGCTCGGCCTGATTACGCCGCTTTTCGGCATCGCGCAGTTCGCGGTCGGTGTCTTCCAGGGCGATCTGCGCGGTCTTGAGTTCTTCGTCGACGGTCATGCGCTTGTCGAGCAACTCTTCCAGTTTCAACCGCAACTCTTCCAGGGGCGCCTCGCCCTCTTCCAGGTTCAGGTTGAGTTGTTCGCGTTTTTCGGTCAGGCGCTCGGATTGCATTTCCAGGCGCTCCAGCGCCTGACGCGTCGAGTCGTGTTGCGCCTTGAGCGAACCGAGGCGCACGGCCAATTGATGCGCGTGATCCTTGTGCTGCCGGGCTTCCTGACGCACCCGATCCAGTCGCTCGCGCAGGCTGTCGCGCTGGGCCAGCAGCAACTCGCGCTGTTCGGTGTCCAGCGCCATGGCGTCAAGGGCTTCCTGCAATTGCAGGCGCGCCTCACCGATATTCTCGTGCTCCAGCGCACGCTGCTCACTCAGCTCGGCCAGCTCTTCGTCCAGACGTGTGCGCCGCAACGTCAGTTGTTCGACCTTGGCTTTGCCGGCAGACAGTTGCGCTTTCAATTCGCCTTGCTGACGCGCTTCGTCTTGCAGCAGACGACGCAAATGCTCGCGCCCGTTTTCCTGCTGACGCTGTTGCGCCCGCAGATTTTGAAGTTGGGTTTCCAGTGTTTCGACCGTGGCTTCGCGTTCTTCGCGTTCCTCGGTCAGGCGCTGGATTTCCTGCCCTCGCGCCAGCACACCGCTTTCCGCTTCGCTGGCCCGGCGTACGCGTAAAAAGTGTCGGCCGACCCAGTAGCCATCACGGCTGATCAGGCTCTGCCCGGCGCTCAATTGACCGCGCAGTGCCAGTGCCTGTTCGAGGCTATCGACCGGTTTGACCTGCCCCAGCCACGGCGACAAATCAATTCGCGCCTCGACCTTGTCGAGCAAACTGCCCGGTACGCGCACGCCGTCGGTGGCCGGGCTGAGCAAGCGCAAATCGCCTTGGGCGAAACCCGCCAGATCGAAGTCGCCAAAGTCGTCCACCAGCACGGCTTGCAGGTCGGCGCCCAGCACGGTTTCCACCGCCAGCTCCCAACCTGCTTCTACCTTAAGGCCTTCGGCCAAGCGCGGGCGATCCGCCAGGTGCTGTTCGCGCAACCATTCGGCGGTGCCGGTGCCCGGATCGAGCGCGGCCTGCTGCAAGGCTTCAAGGGAGGCCAGTCGACCGTTGAGGCGCTGCAAATCGCCTTGAGCCTGTTGCTGATTGTGCAGGGCCAATTGCAACTCTTGACGCAGTTGCTCAAGGCGTTCGACCTGAGCCTCTTCACTGGCCTGCAAATCTTCAAGCGTGGCTTCACTGGCCGCCAGCTGCTCGCTGAGCTCCATGATCGCCGCATCTTCCGGGTCCGCCGAGAGCAACGCACGCTCTTCGCCCAGCCGCTTCTGGCGGTCGGCCAAACGCTCCAGGCTGGTTTCCAGCTGCTGGATGCGTGACTGCTGCACTTCGGATTGGCGACGCGGCTCGGCGGCAGTGAGGTTGAACGTGTCCCACTGCTCCTGCCAGCCGTGCATGGTGGTTTCAGATTCTTCCAGCGCGGCGGCGGCCTCTTCGGCGGCGGCGCTGGTGACTTCCTGTTCCGGGGCGAGCAGGTCGAGCTCTTCGCCCAGGGTCAGCAGCAGCGTGCGGTCGTGGCCCAGGTGAGATTCGGTTTCCAGACGCGCGCGCTCGGCCTCCTTCAAATCGTCTTGCAGCTGACGCAGACGCTGTTGGCCGTGCTGGATGCTCTGCTCGACCCGGGCGATATCGCCGCCGACCGAATAGAAACGTCCCTGCACCAGATTGAAGCGTTCAGACAGGTCATGGTGCCCGTCGCGAAAGCGTTCGATGCTCGCATCGGCATTGCGTTGCTCGGCGACCAATGCTTCGAAGGTAACTTCCTGGTTGCCGATCACCGCTTCACGCTGACCGACCTGCTCGTTCAGCGCCTGCCAGCGCAAGGCTGACAACTGGGCCTTGAGCTGACGCTCTTCGCCTTTGTATTCCTGATACTTCTTCGCGGCCTCGGCCTGGCGGTGCAGGCGTTCGAGCTGTCGCTCCAGCTCTTCGCGCAGGTCAGTCAGGCGTGCGAGGTTTTCGTGAGTGCGACGGATGCGGTTTTCAGTTTCGCGCCGGCGCTCCTTGTACTTGGAGATGCCTGCCGCTTCTTCAATAAAGTTGCGCAGGTCTTCGGGCTTGGATTCGATCAGCTTGGAGATCATCCCCTGCTCGATAATCGAATAGCTGCGCGGGCCCAGGCCGGTGCCGAGGAAGATGTCGGTGATGTCGCGACGCCGGCATTTGGTGCCGTTGAGGTAATAGGTGGTCTGGCTGTCGCGCGTCACTTTGCGGCGAATGGAAATTTCCGCATAGGCGGCGTATTCGCCGAGCAGGGTGCCGTCGGAGTTATCGAACACCAGTTCGATACTCGCCTGGCTCACCGGTTTGCGGCTGGTCGAACCGTTGAAGATGACGTCGGTCATCGACTCGCCGCGCAAGTTCTTCGCCGAACTCTCGCCCATCACCCAGCGTACGGCGTCGATGATGTTGGACTTGCCGCAACCGTTCGGCCCGACGACTGCCGCCATGTTACTGGGGAAGTTCACCGTGGTTGGATCGACGAAGGATTTGAACCCCGCCAGCTTGATGCACTTGAGCCGCACGCTTAGGCGTCCGTCAGGGCAGAGATCACCAGATCGCAACTGCGCTGGCCGTAAGCGGTCAGCACTTCACGGATCTGCGCAAAATCGCGGGCAATCACGGCTGCGAGCAAGCGCTCGAACAGTTCCAGATACTCGCTCATCGACGCCTTGCGCTGATCCAGGGCAAGGAAGTAAGCACGGCTCATGGCTGGCTGCAGATTCTCGACGGTTTCCTGCAGATACGGATTGTTGGCAAATGGATACGTGGCGCGCATCACGCTGAAACTGTCGTCGACGAAGGTGTGGATGTCCTGGCGTTCGTAACTGGCAGCCAAACGCTGCTGTATTTGCACGAACGGCGCCAGGTCGGCCTGGACTTTCCAGCCACTGGCCACGGCATTGGCGAGCAGGATGTACATCTCGCCCATCAGCGTGCACAGGCTCTGCACCTTGTGCGGGGTGAGCTCGGTCACATGGGCGCCACGTCGCGGCAGGATCGCGATCAAGTGACGGCGCTCAAGGATCAGCAAGGCTTCGCGGACCGAACCGCGGCTGACATTGAGAGCCAGCGTGACCTTCTGTTCCTGAATGCGCTCCCCGGGCTTCATTTCGCCGCGAATGATGCGTTCGGCGAGGTGGTGAGCAATTTGCTCGGCGAGGCTGTCCGGCGCCTTGAACGTCATGGTTGTCCTTCAAACTCATCGATCTGCACAAGCGGCGCAGTGTAGCGCACTTGATAGGTCATGGCGCAGGGCCCACTCGGCGGTTTTGGCACGATTCAAGCAAAAAGCAGGCAAGTGCGCGAGGGTCAATAATGAATAAATGAGGTGTTAACCGACAAAATGCTTTTTCCTGACCTTTAAGTCAGAAAAACATTGACCGAAAAGTCAGACCTGCTAAATTCGGTTCAAGTGGGTTAACAACAATAATGAGTCTGCGAGGCCTTCCGTGATCCAGTTTTTACTTAACCAGGAACTCCGTAGTGAGCACGCCCTGGACCCAAACCTGACCGTGCTCAATTATCTGCGCGACCATGTGGGCAAACCCGGCACCAAAGAAGGCTGCGCCAGCGGTGACTGTGGCGCCTGCACCGTGGTGGTCGGCGAGTTGCAAACGGATGACGATGGCCGCGAACACATTCGTTATCGCAGCCTCAATTCGTGCCTGACGTTCGTCTCGTCACTGCACGGCAAACAATTGATCAGCGTTGAAGACCTCAAGCACAAAGGCCAACTGCACAGCGTGCAACAAGCCATGGTCGAGTGCCACGGTTCGCAATGCGGCTTCTGCACCCCCGGCTTTGTCATGTCGCTGTTCGCCCTGCAAAAGAACAGTGATCAACCGGACTCGCACAAGGCCCACGAAGCGCTGGCCGGCAACCTGTGCCGCTGCACCGGCTATCGACCGATCCTGGAAGCGGCCCAACAGTCCTGCTGTGGCAAAAAACCGGATCAGTTCGACGCCCGTGAAGCCGAGACCATCGCGCGCCTGAAAGCCATCGCCCCCACCGCCATCGGCGAACTCAACAGTGGCGACAAGCGCTGCCTGGTGCCGTTGACTGTCGCCGACCTGGCCGACCTCTATGACGCTTATCCACAAGCCCGCCTGCTGGCCGGCGGCACGGACCTGGCGCTGGAAGTCACGCAGTTCCACCGTACCTTGCCGGTGATGATCTATGTCGGCAACGTCGCCGAGATGAAGCGCATCGAGCGCTTCGACGATCGCCTGGAAATCGGCGCCGCCACCGCCCTCTCCGATTGCTACGAAGCGCTGAACGCCGAATACCCGGATTTCGGTGAACTGCTGCAACGCTTTGCGTCCCTGCAGATCCGCAACCAGGGCACCCTCGGCGGCAACATCGGCAACGCCTCGCCCATCGGCGACTCACCTCCCCTGCTGATCGCCCTCGGTGCGCAGATCGTGCTGTGCAAAGGTGAAACCCGTCGCACCCTGGCGCTGGAGGATTACTTCATCGATTACCGGGTGACGGCGCGCCAGGAAAGCGAGTTCATCGAGAAGATCATCGTGCCGCGTGCCAGCGCCGAACAACTGTTCCGCGCCTACAAGGTGTCCAAGCGTCTGGACGATGATATTTCCGCGGTCTGTGCCGCGTTCAACATCCGTGTGGAAAACGGCGTGATCGCCGATGCCCGCGTGGCTTTCGGCGGCATGGCGGCCATCCCGAAACGTGCCAGCACCTGCGAAGCCATGTTGGCTGGTGCACCGTTCAACAGCGCCACCGTCGAGCGCGCCTGCGCCGCACTGGCCGAAGATTTCACCCCGCTGTCGGACTTCCGCGCGAGCAAGGAATACCGCCTGCTCAGCGCGCAGAACCTGCTGCGCAAATACTTCATCGAACTGCAAACACCGCACATCGAGACTCGGGTGACCGCTTATGTCTAATCATCACGCTGTAGAGAAGACCCAAGCCGAACTGGCTGAACTGTTCGCCAAGGACCTGACCACCGGTGTCGGCCGCAGCGTCAAGCACGACAGTGCCGCCAAGCATGTGTCCGGTGAAGCGCAGTACATCGATGACCGCCTGGAATTTCCGAACCAGTTGCACGTCTATGCGCGCCTGTCAGACCGCGCCCACGCGAAAATCATCAGCATCGACACCGCGCCCTGCTACGCCTTCGAAGGCGTGCGCATCGCCATCACTCATGAAGACGTGCCAGGCCTGAAAGACATCGGCCCGTTGCTGCCGGGCGACCCGTTGCTGGCCATCGATACCGTGGAATTCGTCGGTCAACCGGTGATCGCCGTCGCGGCGAAAGACCTGGAAACAGCGCGCAAAGCCGCGATGGCCGCAATCATCGAATACGAAGATCTGGAGCCGGTACTGGACGTGGTCGAAGCCCTGCGCAAACGCCACTTCGTGCTCGACAGCCACACCCATCAACGCGGCGACTCAGTCACTGCATTGGCCACCGCTGAACATCGCATCCAGGGCACGCTGCACATCGGCGGCCAGGAACACTTCTACCTCGAAACCCAGATCTCGTCGGTGATGCCCACCGAAGACGGCGGCATGATCGTTTACTGCTCGACCCAGAACCCCACCGAAGTGCAAAAACTGGTGGCCGAAGTGCTGGACGTGTCGATGAACAAGATCGTCGTCGACATGCGCCGCATGGGCGGTGGTTTCGGCGGCAAGGAAACCCAGGCAGCGAGCCCTGCGTGCCTGTGTGCCGTGATCGCGCACCTCACCGGCCAACCGACCAAGATGCGCCTGCCACGTGTCGAAGACATGCTGATGACCGGCAAGCGTCACCCGTTCTACGTTGAGTACGACGTGGGCTTCGACAGCACCGGTCGCCTGCATGGCATCAACCTCGAACTGGCTGGCAACTGCGGCTGCTCGCCGGACCTGTCGGCGTCGATTGTCGACCGTGCGATGTTCCACTCCGACAACTCGTACTACCTGGGCGATGCGACCATCAACGGTCACCGCTGCAAGACCAACACCGCGTCGAACACGGCCTATCGCGGCTTTGGCGGCCCGCAAGGGATGGTCGCCATCGAAGAAGTGATGGACGCGATTGCCCGTCACCTGGCCCTCGATCCGCTGGCCGTGCGCAAGGCCAACTATTACGGCAAGACCGAGCGCAACGTCACCCATTACTACCAGACCGTCGAGCACAACATGCTCGAAGAAATGACCGCCGAACTGGAAGAAAGCAGCCAGTACGCCGAACGCCGCGAAGCGATTCGTCGCTACAACGCCAACAGCCCGATCCTGAAAAAAGGCCTGGCGCTGACCCCGGTCAAATTCGGCATTTCGTTCACCGCCAGCTTCCTCAACCAGGCGGGTGCGCTGATCCACGTCTACACCGACGGCAGCATCCACTTGAACCACGGCGGCACCGAAATGGGCCAGGGTTTGAACACCAAGGTCGCGCAAGTCGTGGCCGAAGTGTTCCAGGTGGAAATGGACCGCGTGCAGATCACCGCGACCAACACCGACAAAGTGCCAAACACCTCGCCGACGGCCGCTTCCAGCGGTGCCGACCTGAACGGCAAGGCTGCACAGAACGCCGCCGAAACCATCAAGCAGCGCTTGGTCGAATTTGCCGCGCGCCAGTACAAAGTCAGCGAAGAAGACGTGGAATTCCACAACGGTCACGTGCGGGTTCGCGATCACATCCTGACGTTTGAAGCGCTGATCCAGCAGGCTTATTTCGCGCAGGTGTCACTGTCGAGTACCGGCTTCTACAAGACCCCGAAAATCTACTACGACCGCAGTCAGGCCCGCGGTCGTCCGTTCTACTACTTCGCCTTTGGCGCCGCGTGCTGCGAGGTGATCGTCGACACCCTGACCGGCGAGTACAAAATGCTGCGCACCGACATCCTCCACGACGTCGGCGCCTCGCTGAACCCGGCCATCGACATCGGCCAGGTCGAAGGCGGATTCATTCAGGGCATGGGGTGGCTGACCATGGAAGAGCTGGTCTGGAATGCCAAAGGCAAACTGATGACCAACGGCCCGGCCAGCTACAAGATCCCGGCCGTGGCGGACATGCCGCTGGACCTGCGGGTGAAGCTGGTGGAGAACCGCAAGAACCCGGAAGACACGGTGTTCCATTCCAAGGCCGTGGGCGAGCCGCCGTTCATGCTGGGCATTGCGTCGTGGTGCGCGATCAAGGACGCCGTGGCGAGCCTGGGTGACTACAAGCATCAACCGAAAATCGACGCACCGGCGACGCCGGAGCGGGTGTTGTGGGGCTGTGAGCAAATGCGCCAGTTGACGGCAGTGAAGGCTGTTGAGGCCGAGACCGAGTTGGCTTCGCTTTAAGACCGCAGTGCGGCCATCGCGAGCAAGCTCGGCTCCCACAGGGATTGCACGAAACCTGTAGGAGCATGGCTTGCCAGCGATGAGGCCCGAACAGACAACAAAAGATGTCGAGGTGAATATGTACAACTGGATCGACGCCCTCGCCGACCTGCAATCCCAGGGTGAACCCTGCGTGTTGGTAACCATCATCGAAGAGCTCGGCTCGACGCCGCGCAATGCCGGTTCGAAGATGGTCATCAGCGCAACCCAGAGCTTCGACACCATCGGTGGCGGGCACTTGGAATACAAAGCCATGCACATCGCCCGCGACATGCTCGCCAGCGGTAAGCAAGACACACATCTGGAGCGTTTCAGCCTGGGCGCCAGCCTCGGCCAGTGCTGCGGTGGCGCGACGGTGTTGCTGTTCGAACCGATGGGCCAGGTCCAGGCACAGATCGCCGTATTCGGTGCCGGCCACGTTGGCCGCGCATTGGTGCCACTGCTCGCCAGCCTGCCTTGCCGGGTACGCTGGATCGATTCGCGCGAAGACGAGTTCCCGGAACAGATCCCCCACGGCGTGCGCAAAATCGTTTCCGAAGAACCTGTGGATGAAATCGACGACCTGCCCGCCGGCAGCTACTGCATCGTCATGACCCACAATCACCAACTCGACCTCGAACTCACCGCCGCCATCCTCAAGCGCAACGACTTCGCCTACTTCGGCCTGATCGGTTCGAAGACCAAACGGGTGAAATTCGAACATCGCCTGCGCGACCGTGGTTTCGACAGCGGCGTCGTGCAACGCATGCGCTGCCCGATGGGTATCGGCGAAGTCAAAGGCAAGCTGCCTGTGGAAATTGCCATCTCCATCGCCGGCGAAATCATCGCCACCTATAACGCGAATTTCGGCCAGCAGACCGCCAGCGCCGGATCATCGATTGCCAAACTGCTGCCTGCTTCACGCCGCAGCCAAGCCTCCAATTGATAAGCCTAAAAACCGAGAGCCCCCATGCCTTTGACTCGCAAAGCTTACCGCGCCGCCATCCTGCACAGCATTGCCGACCCTGCTGAAGTCGGCATTGAAGCCTCGTACGAGTATTTCGAAGACGGCTTGCTGGTGGTCGACAACGGCCAGATCAGCGCGCTCGGCCACGCCAGCGACTTGCTGCCGACCCTGCCGGCCGACATTGAAATCACCCATTATCAGGATGCGTTGATCACCCCGGGTTTCATCGACACCCACATCCACTTGCCGCAAACCGGCATGGTCGGTGCCTACGGTGAACAACTGCTGGACTGGCTCAACACTTACACCTTCCCGTGTGAAAGCCAGTTCGCCGACAAGGCCCATGCGGACCAGGTGGCGGACATTTTCATCAAGGAACTGCTGCGCAACGGCACCACCACCGCACTGGTGTTCGGTAGCGTGCATCCACAATCGGTGAACTCATTCTTCGAGGCCGCCGAACAGTTGGACCTGCGCATGATCGCCGGCAAGGTGATGATGGACCGCAACGCCCCGGACTACCTGACCGACACCGCCGAATCCAGCTACGTCGAAAGCAAGGCATTGATCGAGCGCTGGCACGGCAAGGGTCGCCTGCACTACGCCGTCACCCCGCGCTTTGCGCCGACCAGCACCCCGGAACAACTGACCCTCGCCGGCCAACTGCTCAGCGAATTCCCTGACGTGTACATGCAGACCCACATCAGCGAAAACCTGAAGGAAATCGAGTGGGTCAAGGAGCTGTTCCCCGAGCGCAAGGGCTACCTCGACGTTTACGATCACTACCAATTGCTGGGTGAACGCTCGGTGTTCGCTCATGGCGTGCATCTGTGCGACGACGAGTGTGCGCGGCTCGCGGAAACCGGCTCGGCAATCGCCTTCTGCCCAACGTCGAACTTCTTCCTCGGCAGCGGTTTGTTCAATCTGCCGATGGCCGAGAAGCACAAGCTCAATGTCGGCATCGGCACCGATGTGGGCGGCGGCACCAGCTTTTCGATCCTGCAGACGTTGAACGAAGCGTACAAAGTCATGCAGTTGCAAGGCGCACGCCTGAGCCCGTTCAAATCGCTGTACCTGGCCACCCTGGGCGGTGCGCGTGCGCTGCGCCTGGAAGACAAGATCGGCACCTTGCTGCCGGGCACCGATGCCGACTTCCTGGTGCTGGATTACAACGCCACGCCGCTGCTGGGCTATCGCTTGAAACAGGCCAACAACATTGCCGAGACGTTGTTTGTGTTGATGACGCTGGGGGATGACCGGACTGTTCTGCAGACGTATGCGGCGGGGAATCTGGTGCATCAGCGCTAAGGTATTCCGGGCTGATCGTTCCAACGCTCTGCGTGGGAATGCCTCTAGGGACGCTCCGCGTCCAGTGACGCGGAGCGTCACGGGCTGCATTCCCACGCAGAGCGTTGGAACGATCAGACGCTCAAAAAAATCCCCCGCAGTCTTCAGGCTACGGGGGATTTTTTTGTCCCGGGTCTATCAGAGTTTCGCGGCCGACCGCCCTGGCTTTTTGGTCTGCAACAAATGCGAGAACACCGCGTGCAAATCATCCGACGCGCTTTCTTCGTCGAGGTTGAGTTTGCTGTCGATGTGATCCATGTGATGCATCATCAAATTCACCGCCAGCTCAGCGTTGCGCGCTTCGATGGCATCGATCAGTTGGGTGTGTTCATCGTAGGAACAGTGGGAACGGTTGCCACTTTCATATTGGGCGATGATCAATGAAGTCTGCGATACCAGGCTGCGCTGGAAGCTGATCAATGGCGCGTTCTTCGCCGCTTCGGCGAGTTTGAGGTGGAATTCACCCGACAGACGGATGCCCGCACCGCGATCGCCACGGGAGAAGCTGTCGCGCTCATCGTTGACCATTTGCCGCAACTCGGCGAGCTGCTCGGCGGTGGCATGCTCCACCGCCAGTTCGGTGATGGCCCGCTCCACCAGACGTCGGGCGAAGAACACCTGACGGGCCTCTTCGACGCTCGGGCTGGCGACGACCGCGCCACGGTTCGGACGCAGCAGCACCACGCCTTCATGGGCCAGGCGCGAGAGTGCGCGACGAATGATGGTGCGACTGACCCCGAAAATTTCCCCCAGCGCTTCTTCGCTCAACTTGGTGCCGGGCGCCAGGCGCTGTTCGAGGATGGCCTCGAAGATATGCGCGTAGACAATATCGTCCTGGGTACCGCTGCGGCCGGCTTTGCCTGCTCGCGGTTGTTTCTTGAGGGGCTGCAACTGTTCGTTCATGGGCACTCGAGTCGGGGGAGAACTGCGGCGAATTGACGGTGACTGTAATACGGCACAGTGGGTCGCTGGCAAGTATCGCGTAAAAAACACCGCGATTGTACACAATGGATGGTGGCAACACGACTGTACGGCTGTTTGTCGCTTCCGCTGTATTGCAACGATCCGCTACGTTTGAGTTTAGGCTTGAACGCAGAATCCGCGCGTTAACCCGATCCCTGTAGCAGCTGGCGAAGCCTGCGTTCGGCTGCGTAGCAGTCGTAAAACCTGAATACGCGGGCTCCCTTATACGCCGTGCCGGCTGATCTCACGACTGCTTCGCAGCCGAACGCAGGCTTCGCCAGCTGCTACAAAGGGCCTGGGCATCTCCACTAGAACAAGGAACAACGCCGTCATGAACGACGCCACGCACACGCAGCTCCGTCCCTTGGCCGACACCTCGCCATCGGCCATCGTCGCCGGTTTCATTGCGATGATGACCGGCTACACCAGCTCCCTGGTCCTGATGTTCCAGGCCGGACAAGCGGCGGGCCTGACCAGTGGGCAGATTTCGTCGTGGATCTGGGCGATCTCGATTGGCATGGCGGTGTGCTCGATCGGTTTGTCCCTGCGTTATCGCACCCCCATCACCATTGCCTGGTCGACCCCCGGCGCGGCGTTGCTGATTACCAGCCTGGGCGGTGTGAGTTATGGCGAAGCCATCGGTGCCTACATCACCTGCGCGGTGCTGGTGACGATTTGCGGCCTGACCGGCAGCTTTGAACGATTGGTGAAAAAGATTCCGGCATCCCTGGCCGCGGCGCTGCTGGCGGGGATTCTGTTCAAGATCGGCAGCGAAATCTTCGTCGCCGCCCAGCACCGCACCGGGCTGGTGCTGGGCATGTTCTTCACGTACTTGCTGGTCAAACGCCTGTCGCCGCGTTATGCCGTACTGGCCGCGCTGTTGATCGGCACCGCATTGTCAGGGGCCATGGGGCTGCTGGATTTCACTGGTTTCCATCTGGAGGTGGCCACGCCGGTCTGGACCACCCCGCATTTCTCCCTGGCTGCAACCATCAGTATCGGAATTCCCCTGTTCGTGGTGGCCATGACCTCGCAGAACATGCCGGGCATCGCCGTCCTGCGTGCCGATGGCTACACTGTGCCGGCCTCACCGCTGATCACCACCACCGGCATCGCCTCGTTGCTACTGGCTCCGTTCGGCTCCCACGGCATCAACCTCGCGGCCATCAGCGCGGCGATCTGCACCGGGCCGCACGCCCACGAAGATCGCAACAAACGCTACACGGCAGCAGTGTGGTGCGGGATTTTCTACGGGATTGCCGGGGTGTTCGGCGCGACGCTGGCGGCGCTGTTTGCCGCATTGCCGAAAGAGTTGGTGCTGTCGATCGCGGCACTGGCGCTGTTTGGCTCGATCATCAATGGCTTGAGCATTGCCATGACCGAAGTGAAGGAGCGGGAAGCGGCGTTGATTACCTTTATGGTCACGGCGTCAGGGCTGACACTGTTTTCCATCGGTTCGGCGTTCTGGGGGATTGTGGCGGGGGTGGTGACGCTGGTGATTCTGAATTGGCGTAAAAGTTAAACGCTTCGCAGCCTCGTTTCACTCGACAGCTGCTACAGGACCACAAAATCCATGTAGCAGCTGTCGAGTGAAACGAGGCTGCGTGCATTTAATCTGCACATAAAAAAACGGCGACCCTTGGGTCGCCGCTTTTTTAAGACAAAAAGCTATGACATCAAGCTACCGGATTGATCGGCTTTTCCGGGTACCAGACGTCCAGCAGCGGGCTGACTTCAACGCTGGTCAGCTCGGTGCGGCCTTTGAGCCAGGCTTCAACGGCAGCGCGTTGTTCAGCGCTGACCGAGCCACGCTTCTGCAGGCAAACCAGACCGTAGTCGTCGCCGCCAACATAGCCCAGACCGTTGGCTTCCATGGCTTCTTTGAGGAACGCGTCGAGGAAAGCATCAATGGCTTCATCAGCCAAATCTTCTTTGAAATCCAGGTTCAGTTCGAAACCCAGCTCTTGAAATTCATCGACGCACAGTTTTTTGCGCAGACGCTGGGAACGGTTAGTCGCCATTGGAACAATCCTCAAAAGTAATAACGGGCGGCACTTTAGCAGTTTAAGCCGCTTATTGCCCGACTCTCTGGCCGCCAATGCTGACCGTCGGTAAAAAAATAGCGGTTTAGAGGGGTATCGCAAGGCACAAGCCATCAAGCCTTGGGGCATAATGCCGACACGTTCATGACCACTGAGGGATTTTTATCGCCATGCCCTCGTCTTTTCCCCCCTCGCCTGTAGGGTTTTACTGCACATGATCAAATCTTTGCGTCCATTGCTGCTGGCCGGTTTCATTCTTCCCCTGGCCCTCTCCGTTTCCGCCGCTCCAATCAACACTGCGCTCTCGCCCAACGTCGAAAAAGCCCTCAAGGCCAGCAAATTGCAGGACAGCGCCTTGTCGCTGGTGATGATTCCGCTCACCGGCCCAGGCACTCCCACCGTTTTCAACGCGGATGTTTCGGTCAACCCAGCCTCGACCATGAAGCTGGTCACCACCTATGCGGCGCTGGAAATGCTCGGCCCCAACCACCAGTGGAAAACCGAGTTCTACACCGACGGCACCCTCAGCGGTGGCATCCTCAACGGCAACCTCTACCTCAAGGGTGGCGGCGATCCAAAGCTGAACATGGAAAAACTCTGGCTGCTGATGCGTGACCTGCGCGCCAACGGCGTGACGCAAATCACTGGCGACTTGGTGCTGGACCGCAGTTTCTTCACGCAACCGCAATTGCCCGAGTTCAACGACGATGGCAATGACGAGAACAAGCCGTTCCTGGTCAAGCCCGACTCGCTGATGGTCAACCTCAAGGCGCTGCGCTTCGTGGCGCGCAACGACAATGGCCGTGTGCTGGTGTCCGTAGAACCGCCGATTGCCAGCATCCGCATCGAAAACCAGGTCAAGGCCCTCAACTCCAAGCAATGCACCGGTGGCGTGCGTTACAACCCGGTAACCCAGGCCGATGGCAGCGTGACCGTGACCGTCGGTGGCCAGTTGGGCGATGGTTGCAGCTCCCAGACCTACCTGTCGCTGCTTGACCATGCGACCTACACCGCCGGCGCCGTGCGGGCAATCTGGAAAGAGCTGGGCGGCAGCATTCAGGGCAAGGATGTATTGGCGCCGACCCCAAGCAATGCCAAATTGCTGGCCCGCGCGTTTTCGCCGGACCTGGCGGAAATCATCCGCGACATCAACAAATACAGTAACAACACCATGGCTCAGCAACTGTTCCTGAGCCTGGGCCAGAAGTACCGCACGGACGCCGACGGCGACGACGCCAAAGCCGCGCAGCGTGTGGTTCGTCAGTGGCTGGCGAAGAAAGGCATCACCGCGCCGCACCTGGTGATGGAGAACGGTTCCGGCCTGTCCCGCGCCGAACGCGTCAGCGCTCGTGAAATGGCGTCGATGCTACAAGCCGCCTGGCACAGCCCTTACTCCGCCGAGTTCATTAGCTCGATGCCGATTGCCGGCACCGACGGCACCATGCGCAAACGCCTGAAGACTACTGCGATGCGCGGTGAAGCCCACGTCAAGACGGGCACCCTGAACACTGTGCGCGCCATCTCCGGCTTCAGCCGCGACGTCAATGGCAACACGTGGGCCGTGGTGGCGATCCTCAACGACAAAGCACCGTTTGGCGCATCGTCGGTACTGGATCAGGTCCTGCTGGACTTGTATCGCCAGCCGAAACTGCCGGAAACGGCTTCGGTGTTGTAACCCCCCGATCCGATCGTTCCCGCGCTCTGCGTGGGAACGCATTCAGGAGCGGACGCAGAGCGTCCATTGAGGCATTCCCACGCAGAGCGTGGGAACGATCAAATGTTGGAGCGGGCTTGCTCCCACATGGACTGTTTCCGGTCTTAGCTTGTCTGCGTCTCGACCCGATCCCGACCGGCCTGCTTCGCCGCGTAAACCCCCGAATCCGCCCGCAACAACAGCGCATCCGCGCCCTCTCCGACCTGCCAACTGGCAATCCCGAAACTCGCGGTAACGAACCCCACACCCTCGATCGGTGAACTGCGCAACCCTTGCCACAACTGCAAGGCCAGCACTTGCGCCTGCTCGCTGTCGGTGTCCGGGCACAACACCATGAACTCCTCGCCACCGAGGCGACAGAACACGTCTGTGCGCCGCAGTCGATGACCGATGCGCTCGCACACCACCTGCAACACCCGATCCCCCACGGCATGGCCATGTTGATCATTGATGCGTTTGAAGTGGTCGATGTCGAGCATGATCACCGACAACTCGCCCCCTCCGCGTTCGACGCGGGCCATTTCGGTGGTCAGGCGCTCCTGGAAGTAGCGGCGGTTATGAATCCCGGTCAGCGAATCGGTGATCGACAGCGCACGCAATTCTTGTTCTACCCGTTTCAAATCGGAGATGTCGGAAACGTAGCCATGCCAGAGCACGCCGCCACCGGGCTGCTCTTCAGGGGTCGCCTCACCGCGAACCCAGCGCAGGCCGCGCATGGGCAACTGCACGCGGTATTCCTCGCGCCACGGGCTGAGGGTGTCCGCCGACGCCCGGATCGAGGCCCGGACCCGGGTCGTGTCTTGTGGATGAATGCGCGTGAAGATCGATTCAGCGTTGAACAGCAGCACGTCCGGCTCGAGTTCGTAGATCTCGCGGATACCGTCGCTGGCATAGATCACGCTGAAGCGACCGTCGAATTCCATCTTGAATTGATAGATGCCGCCGGGGACATGGGCACTGAGTTTCTTCAACAACAGGTCCCGCGCCGCCAAGGCCTCATGGACGCGTTTGCGTTCGGTAATGTCGATGCAGATCGCCAGGTGACCGACCCACAGACCTTGCTCGTCGAGTACCGGGGTCGCCAGCATGTTGACCGCCAAATGGCTGCCATCGCGGCGCACCAGCGTCCACTCCCGCGCAGCGTTACCAATTTCATCGCCGTCTTTGACCAACATCGCCTGACAGGTTGGAATCGGTTTTCCATACCGCGCGCTCAACTCCGCCGCCCGTGCCACCAGCTCTCGGGGGAAATGCAGGTTTTCCAGAGTCATGCGCCCCACGACCTCAACGCCGGCGTAACCCAACATCTGCTCGGCACCGGCATTGAACGTGGTGATGACCCCGCGCAGATCGGTGGCGATGATCGCCACCTGGGTCGCCGCATTCAACACGCCACGCAACTGGCCGTGAGTGCCACGTAACTCCTGCTCGCGGGCGCGCAACTCCTCGGTCTGTTGCTCAACCATTTTCAGCGCTCGCTGACGCTGGCTGACCAACACGTACAGCAATGCGCTGACCAGCAGACTGAGCAAGCCGCCCAGCACTATCAGGGTCGTCACCGAGGAATGGTTGGCTTGTATAAAGGCTTCGCTGGGCTTGATGTCGACCTGATAGTCGTGATCGGCCATTCGCAATAGTCGGCTCGCGGACAAATCACTGGCCGCCGGTCCGTTGAAGGACTCGTAAAGCACTTCGTGCTGGTTGACGATCGACAAGTCGAGAATGCGGACCGAGAGATAGTCGTAATTGGCATCGGGCAAGCCATCCGCCAGCAACTGACGCATGCTGATCACCGCCATGACATAACCGTAGGGTTTTACCCCTGCGCCGCTTGGCGTGTTAGACACAATCACCGGGGCCACCAGCAGCACGCCACGCGCATAGGCCGGCTCGATACTGACCAGATGCATGGGCTGCGACACCGCCAGGCTGCCGCGTTTATCCGCTCGCTCAAGGGTCGCCCGACGCATCGGCTGAGCCCATAAGTCGTAACCCAGCGGCGAGCCCAGTCGGCTTAGCGTCTGGCTGTAAAGCACCACCACGTATTCATCGCGTTCAGCGGCCAATTGCAATTGACCATCGCTGGCGAGTTCACGAACGGTGAAATCGCTAAAGCCCTCGTCACGCACCTTGCGCTCGAACTCTGCGCGCTCGGCACGCGTCACGCGGGCCGCGAATGAATAGGCTTGAGCGCGGTGCAACAGGGGTTTGGTGAAACCGTCGAACTCCTCGCGGGAGACCGAGTCGGAATTGGCGAAGAACCGGCGCAGGCTGTCGAGGCGCTGCTCCTGGTCCTGAAATCGTTCTTCAATGCGGCTATAGCGTTCACTGGCCAGCAGTTGGAAGCGTTGCTTGAGTTGATGGCGAAACACGTTGACCGTCGACCAGGCCAACAACCCCGTCAGAACACACCCCATAAGCAATACCAGCAGCGCGACCAGCCAGGCCGACACATCTTCGCTGATAAAACCCAGGATCTTGGGGCGCACGGCGTGTAACGACATAAACGCAACTCACAACGCCAGGTGCGGGAAAGCCCATTGGCCATGAGAGAGTTATAGCTATTAGCCACTAATTTGACCAGCACTGAAAGAAGCCACAGAGCCTTTAAAAATCAAGGCTCTGTGGATCCAATCCACACAGCTATCAACGTGCGGTGATTTTCCATGCGCGGTGGATCTTGCCGTTGCGGGCGAAATCCGGATCGATGGTCTGGGCGGTGATTTCTTCGACCGCGTAACGCTGCGTGAGGTTTTCCTCAAGGGCGAACTTGCGGAAGTTGTTGGAGAAATACAACACGCCACCGGGTGCCAGGCGTGCCATCGCCAGGTCGATCAGTTGCACCTGATCGCGCTGCACGTCGAAGATCCCTTCCATGCGCTTGGAGTTGGAGAACGTCGGCGGGTCGATGAAGATCAGGTCGTACTCGTCACGGCAGGCGTCGAGCCAGACCATCACATCGCCCTGCTCCAGACGGTTCTTGTCAGAGAAACCGTTCAGCGACAGGTTGCGACGCGCCCAGTCCAGATAGGTTTTCGACAGGTCGACGCTGGTGGTGCTGCGTGCACCACCCTTGGCGGCGTGAACGCTGGCCGTCGCGGTGTAGCAATACAGGTTGAGGAAGCGCTTGCCGGCCGACTCTTTCTGAATGCGCATGCGCATCGGGCGGTGGTCAAGGAACAGCCCGGTGTCGAGGTAGTCAGTCAGGTTGACCAGCAGCTTCACGCCACCTTCGTTGACCTCGACGAACTTGCCCTGTGCGGCTTGACGCTCGTATTGCTTGGTGCCGCTCTGACGCTCGCGACGCTTGACCACCACGCGGCTCTTGTCGATGTTCAAGGCCTGCGGAATAGCGGCCAAGGCATCGAACATGCGTGCCGAGGCTTTTTCCGGATCGATGGATTTCGGCGCCGCGTATTCCTGAACGTGGACCCAATCCTGATACAGGTCGATGGCCATCGAGTATTCCGGCATGTCGGCGTCATACACGCGATAGCAGTCGATGCCTTCGCGCTTGACCCACTTGCCCATGGCTTTCAGGTTTTTTTGCAGGCGATTGGCAAACATCTGCCCGCCTTCGCTCAAACGCGGCTGCTCGATCACCGGCGCAGGTGCTGGTGTCGGTTTGATCGGGTTGCCGTTTTTGTTGTACTTGCGCTCTTCTGGCTCGCTCGGTGCCTGATCGTAAGCCGCCTGCTCGCGCTCGACCTGACGCTGCTCAGGGGTGCGACGCTCGCCGGTGACGAACTGGTCTGGCGTGACTTTGATCAGCAGCAGCTTGCACGGCAATGCGCCGTTCCAGAACGAATACTGCTTGTGACTGCGAATGCCCATGCGCTTGCCCAGATCCGGGGCGCCGGTGAACACCGCGGCTTCCCAGTTCAAGCAGGCCTGACGCAGACGCTCGCCGAGGTTTTGATAGAGGTAGAGCAAGCTCGCCTCGTCACCCAGACGCTCGCCGTAGGGAGGGTTGCAGATCACCAGGCCTTTCTGGTTCTGGTCCGGACGCGGCTCGAACGTACCGACTTCGCCCTGGTAGATCTTGATCCACTCGCTCAGGCCGGCACGCTCGACGTTGTTGCGGCCCGGTTGAATCAGGCGCGGGTCGGCTTCGTAACCGCGAATCCACAGCGGTGGCTTGGCCAGGCCGGCCGCGCAACGTTCGGTGGCCTCTTCGTGAAGCTTTTTCCACAGCGCCGGAACGTGGCCCAGCCAATGGGTAAAGCCCCACTGCTCGCGACGCAGGTTCGGCGCCATGTCGGCGGCGATCATCGCGGCTTCGACCAGGAACGTACCGACACCGCACATCGGGTCAGCCAGCGCGCCGCCTTCGGCCGCAATGCGTGGCCAGCCGGAACGGATCAGGATCGCGGCCGCCAGGTTTTCCTTCAGCGGTGCCGCGCCTTGCTGCAAGCGATAACCGCGCTGGTGCAGGCTGTGGCCGGACAAATCGAGAGAAAGAATCGCTTCGCCACGGTCCAGGCGCAGGTGAATGCGCAGGTCCGGGTTGAGTTTGTCGATCGACGGACGGTCACCTTGCGGGGTGCGCAGTTTGTCGACGATGGCGTCCTTGACCTTCAAGGCACCGAAGTGGGTGTTGTCGATGCCCGAACCGTGGCCGCTGAACTCGACGGCCAAGGTACCGGCGTTGAGCATGTGGTCTTGCCACTCGATGTCCAGTACGCCGTGGTACAGGTCTTCGGCGTCCTTCATCGGGAAACGCTTGAGCACCAGCAGCACCCGGTTCGCCAGACGCGACCACAGGCACAGGCGGTAAGCGGTTTCCATGGTGGCCATGCCGCGCACGGCCGAGGTGTGCTCGCGTGCCTCTTCAAGGCCAAGCCCGACGGCTTCCTCGATGAGCAGGCCTTCAAGGCCTTTTGGGCAGGTGAGGAAGATTTCGAATTGGTCGGACATGGGAATTTCAGAGCCTTTGGCGAAGTGAACCGGCAACGCATTGCCGATCCGGTTTTCAATCAGGCGCTTTTCTCGAAGAGCGCCCGCGTGGCACGAAGGTGTGCCGTCCCACCCCTGCTGCTCGGGTTAAAAGAGCTTAGATGCAAGGACAGATAAAATAGTTGATGCAACAAAATGTCATAAAGCGACCCTTCGTCGAATAATGCTTCCACCAACAGAAGTCATTCTCACTAAGGGATTACTCCCGTCATCCTGCGGGGGGCCGATCATACAGGGCTTTTGCCAATCAACACCGGGCATTCATCGTGATGCTTATGGCCTTAGCATCTTTATGGTTACGTTCTTATGACAAAACGATCATTCCCTCGATGTGACGCATTGGTTAGAACTCAACACAGGTTGACGCCGCAACGACGTCAACACCTTGGCTCGTCACGCCGGCAGCGAGCCCCCAACGGCAGAGTTTTTCTGCCAGACCTCAATAGAGGTCGACGCGATAAATACAGTCAACAAGTGAGGGCAACACCCTATGAGAAGACTTAAGCGTGATCCGTTGGAAAGAGCATTTTTGCGCGGATATCAATATGGCGTTGGTGGCAAATCCCGTGAGCTTTGCCCATTTACTCTACCGTCGGTACGCCAAGCCTGGATTAACGGCTGGCGAGAAGGACGCGGCGACAACTGGGACGGTATGACCGGCACTGCGGGAATCCACAGACTCAACGAACTTCACGCCGTCGGCTAATTTACAGGGCCAAACACTCCGACACGACAATCTGATGACTGACTGAATTAACCACGCACGTCCCATCCGGACGGCGGGCTCCGGCCCAGGGGCTCCTTCGAGGAGCCCTTTTTTATGCCTGCGTTCTAGCCAAACACCATCCCTGTAGCAGCTGCCGAGCCTGCGAGGCTGCGTCCGGCTGCGAAGCAGTCGTGAAATCAGACACCGCGATTTGCAGAGGCACCGTGCATGCAGGTTTGACGACTGCTGCGCAGCCGGACGCAGCCTCGCAGGCTCGGCAGCTGCTACACAATCAGCGCAGGGCTGCGATGGCGTCTACAGACTCACGAATCAGCGCCGGGCCTTTGTAAATGAAGCCGGAGTAAATCTGTACCAGGCTCGCACCTGCCGCGATTTTCTCTGCCGCGTGCTTGCCTTCGGTGATACCGCCCACGGCAATGATCGGCAAGCGACCCGCCAGTTCCGCCGCCAGTACTTTCACGGTGTGAGTGCTCTTGTCGCGAACCGGTGCACCGGACAGACCGCCCGCCTCGTCACCGTGCTCCATGCCTTCGACGCCGACGCGGCTGAGGGTGGTGTTGGTGGCGATCACTGCGTCCATGCCGGTTTCAATCAGCGCTTGTGCGACCTGCGCCGTTTCTTCGTCGCTCATGTCCGGCGCGATCTTGATCGCCAGCGGAACGTGTTTGCCATGACGCAAGGCCAGCTCTGCGCGGCGCGTGGCCAGATCAGCGAGCAACTGCTTGAGCGAATCACCGAACTGCAGGCTGCGCAGGCCCGGTGTGTTGGGCGAGCTGACGTTGACCGTCACATAGCTGGCATGGGCATAGACCTTGTCCAGGCAAATCAGGTAATCGTCGACCGCACGTTCAACCGGAGTGTCGAAGTTCTTGCCGATGTTGATACCCAGCACGCCCTTGTATTTGGCGGCGGCGACGCGGGCCAGCAGGTGATCGACGCCCAGGTTGTTGAAGCCCATGCGGTTGATGATCGCCTCGGCTTCGGGCAGGCGGAAAATCCGTGGCTTCGGGTTACCGGGTTGCGGACGCGGGGTGATGGTGCCGATTTCGACAAATCCAAAGCCCAACTGGGCGAAACCGTCGATGGCCGCGCCGTTTTTGTCCAGACCGGCGGCCAAACCGACCGGGTTCGGAAAATCCAGGCCCATGACCGACACCGGCATGTTCGCCGGAGCTTTGCACAGCAAGCCGTTGAGGCCCAAACGCCCACCCGCGCCGATCAGGTCCAGGGACAGATCGTGGGAGGTTTCCGGGGAAAGTTTGAACAACAGCTGACGGGCCAGGGTGTACATGGGCGGGTTTGACTCTGGGCTACGAAAAGTGGCGGCAATTATAGCCGCGCATCGGCGTCGCAGGCGAGGCACGCGACAAAATCAGCCCGCGATGGCATATGCCTTGCACCATCACCGCTATCAGCACTCATGCCAACGACGGGATGGGTCGAAAGACAAAGGCGTCGTCACTGGCCCTTGCTCTGGCAAGCCGCCCGGTACGGCGTTTTTTTTATGGAAGGTGCTTAACGATGATTGAAGTTCCAGCCACCCCCCTGGCCTGGGTCAATGGCAGCGATGCCCCGGAAAAGACCGACATCAATCTCGGCTTCATGGCCCTGAGCGACTGCGCCTCGGTCGTGGTCGCCGCCACCCAGGGGTTCGCCCAGCCCTACGGCCTGACCCTGAACCTCAAGCGTCAGTCGTCCTGGGCCAACCTGCGCGACAAGCTGGTCAGCGGCGAACTCGACGCCGCGCACAGCCTGTACGGCCTGATTTATGCGGTGCACCTGGGCATCGGCGGCGTAGCCTCGACTGACATGGCCGTGCTGATGGGGCTGAACCAGAACGGCCAGAGCATCAATCTCTCCCACGGTTTGCAGGCGCTGGGCGTGACCGGTCCTGAAGCACTCGACCGACACGTGCACCAAACTCGCCCAAAACTCACGTTCGCCCAGACATTTCCCACCGGCACCCACGCCATGTGGCTGTATTACTGGCTGGCGAGCCAGGGTATCCATCCGTTGCAGGATGTCGACAGCGTGGTGGTACCGCCACCGCAAATGGTCGCGCACCTGCAAGCGGGGCGTATCGACGGTTTTTGCGTGGGTGAGCCATGGGCCGCCAGCGCGGTGCAGCAAAACCTGGGGTTCACAATGGCGACCTCCCAGACCATCTGGCCCGACCACCCGGAAAAAGTCCTCGGCTGTACCCGTGCGTTTGTCGAGCACTACCCCAACACCGCGCGGGCCTTGGTGATGGCGATCCTGGAAGCCAGCCGCTTCATCGAGCAAAGCACGGAAAATCGCCGCAGCACTGCACAACTACTTAGTGCACCCGATTACCTCGACGCCCCTCTGGACTGCATTGAGCCACGTCTGCTGGGCGATTACGCCGACGGCCTGGGCAATCGCTGGCAGGACCCGCACGCACTGCGTTTCCACGCCGGTGGCGAGGTCAACGTTCCGTACCTGTCCGACGGCATGTGGTTCATGACCCAGTTTCGGCGCTGGGGTTTATTGCGCGACGATCCGGATTACCTCGACGTGGCCCGTCAGGTTCAGCAGTTGGACCTGTACCGCGAAGCCGCCAACGCCGTCGGTGTCGCCGCTTCGGATCAAGACATGCGCAGCAGCCAGTTGATCGACGGCAACGTCTGGGACGGTTCCGATCCGGTCGGCTATGCCCGCAGTTTCAAGCTGCACGCGATGAGCGACAGCTCTTACCGATTCGCCCACCGCTGACAGGAGACTGCGAACATGTTGCGTATCCTGCTGATCAACGACACGGCGAAAAAAGTCGGCCGCCTGAAAGCCGCGCTGACTGAAGCCGGATTCGAGGTGATCGACGAATCGGGTTTGACCATCGACCTGCCCGAGCGCGTCGAAACGGTGCGCCCGGACGTGATTCTGATCGATACCGAGTCACCGAGCCGCGATGTGATGGAACAAGTGGTGCTGGTCACCCGCGATCAGCCACGGCCGATCGTCATGTTTACCGATGAACATGACCCCGGCGTGATGCGTCAGGCGATCCAGTCCGGGGTCAGTGCCTACATCGTCGAAGGCATTCACGCACAACGCTTGCAGCCGATTCTCGACGTGGCCATGGCGCGGTTTGAAAGCGACCAGGCACTGCGCGCCCAATTGCATGCCCGCGACCAGCAACTGGCCGAGCGCAAGCGCATCGAGCTGGCCAAGGGGTTATTGATGAAGATGAAGCATTGCAACGAGGAAGAGGCCTACACGCTGATGCGCCGCCAGGCCATGAGCCGCCAGCAGAAACTGATTCAAGTGGCGGAGCAGATCATTGCCATGAGTGAGTTGCTCCAGTAACCGATCTCCCGAACCTGGCACAGATGATCGTTCCCACGCTCCGCGTGGGAATGCATCCCGTGACGCTCCGCGTCACAGCGTGAAGCGGATGCAGAGCGTCCACGGCGGCGTGACCACGCGGAGCGTGGGAACGATCTCCACCAGGTCTCGGTTGTTGGCACAGATTTGGCTATGTAATCACCACAGGTAACCAACGGCGGTTGCCCCACCTACGACAAAGACGTCGCTCACCTCATTTGCCCCTGGCGAATCGGGTAGCGGCGTTTTTTCGTTTTGGCCCCACAGCCCGGGGCCGGTGGTGCGGCCCAAAGGCGCCCCACCTGCTAGCTCATGACTCCTTCTCGAGACTCTTCACAGCTGAGGTGCGCGATGAATTCAAGCTTCTGGAAATCCGGCCATACCCCGACCCTGTTCGCGGCCTTTCTCTATTTCGACCTGAGTTTCATGGTCTGGTACCTGCTCGGCCCACTGGCAGTGCAGATCGCCGCCGACCTGCACCTGACCACGCAACAGCGCGGGCTGGTGGTGGCCACGCCGATTCTGGCCGGGGCCGTGCTGCGCTTCATCATGGGCATGCTGGCAGATCGGCTGTCGCCCAAAACCGCCGGGCTGATCGGCCAGGTCATTGTCATCTGTGCGCTGTTCGGCGCCTGGAAACTAGGCATTCACAGCTACGAGCAAGCGCTGGTGCTGGGCCTGTTCCTGGGCATGGCCGGTGCGTCCTTCGCCGTCGCCCTGCCGCTGGCGTCGCAATGGTATCCGCCGCAGCATCAAGGCAAAGCCATGGGCATCGCCGGAGCGGGCAACTCCGGCACGGTTCTGGCGGCATTGATCGCCCCGGTACTGGCGGCGGCATTCGGCTGGAGCAACGTGTTCGGCTTCGCCCTGATCCCGCTGATCCTGACCATTATCGTCTTCGCCTGGCTGGCGAAAAACGCACCGGAGCGGCCGAAAGCCAAATCCATGGCCGACTACTTCAAGGCCTTGGGTGACCGCGACAGCTGGTGGTTCATGTTTTTCTACAGCGTGACTTTCGGTGGTTTCATCGGCCTGGCCAGCGCCCTGCCCGGCTACTTCAACGACCAGTACGGCCTGAGCCCGGTGACCGCCGGTTACTACACCGCGGCCTGCGTGTTCGGCGGCAGCCTGATGCGTCCTTTGGGCGGCGCACTGGCCGACCGGTTCGGCGGTATTCGCACGCTGCTCGCGATGTACACCGTGGCCGCCGTCTGCATCGCGGCGGTGGGTTTCAATCTGCCGAGCTCCTACGCGGCGCTGGCACTTTTCGTCTGCACCATGCTCGGTCTGGGTGCAGGTAACGGCGCGGTTTTCCAGTTGGTGCCGCAGCGTTTTCGTCGGGAGATTGGTGTAATGACCGGTTTGATCGGCATGGCCGGCGGCATCGGCGGCTTCGCGTTGGCGGCCGGCATGGGCGCGATCAAGCAAAGCACCGGCAGCTACCAACTGGCGTTGTGGTTGTTCGCCAGCCTCGGTGTTCTGGCCTGGTTCGGCTTGCACGGGGTGAAACGTCGCTGGAGAACCACATGGGGTTCGGCCGCCGTGACGGCGGCTCGGGTCTGACGCCTCAATGAGCCTGCAATTGAGTTTTGCCGAAGCCAGCGCCACGGGGCCGCGCGAGGAAAATCAGGACGCCCTGCGCCTGGTGACGCCCGCCCCGGCATTGGCGGCGAGCAAGGGTTACTTGTTCGCCATTGCCGACGGCGTCAGCCAATGCGCCGACGGCGGCCTCGCCGCTCGCTCGACCTTGCAGGCCCTGGCGCTGGATTATTACGCCACCCCGGAAACCTGGGGTGTCGCCCAGGCATTGGACCGTCTGCTGCTGGCGCAAAATCGCTGGTTGCAGGCCAATGGCGGTGGGCAGCCGCTGCTGACCACCGTCAGCGCCCTGGTCATGCGCGGCAGGCGTTTTACCTTGGCCCATGTCGGCGATTGCCGCGTGTACCGCTGGCACGCGGATCAGTTGCAGCGCGTCAGCGAGGATCACGTCTGGGACCAACCGGGCATGCAACATGTGCTCAAACGGGCGCTGGGCCTCGACCAACATCTGGTGCTGGATTTTCTCGATGGCGAATTGCGCCTCAATGAAAGTTTTGTCCTGCTGAGCGATGGCATCTGGGCCGTGCTGGGCGATACGGCCATTGCCGCTATTTTGCGCGATCAGCCCGATCTGGACAGTGCCGCACAGACCTTGGTCAGCGCGGCGCACCTGGCCGGCAGCCAGGACAACGCCAGCGCCCTGCTGGTGCGCGTTGACGCCCTCGGTGAAACGAGCATCGGCGACGCACTGATTCATTTGCAGCAATGGCCGCTGCCTCCTGCACTGAAACCCGGTCAGTCCTTCGAAGGCTGGCAGGTCGAGGGGATCGCCGGCCAGAGCCAGCAGTCACTGCTCTACCGAGTGCGCGATGGGCAACAGCAACCCTGGCTACTGAAAACCTTGCCCGGTGCGCTGCGCGACGATCACTTGGCCGGGCAGGCACTGCTGTCGGAGGAATGGTTTCTCAAACGCGTGGCCGGACGGCATTTCCCTGAAGTCCATGCCGCCAGTCAGCGTCAGCATTTGTACTACGTGATGCGTGAATATTCCGGATCGACGCTGGCAGAACTGCACGCAGGTGTCGGACCACTGCCACTGGCTCAATGGCAAGACCTGGCCGAACGCCTGCTCCGCGCCGTGGGGCTGCTGCATCGCCGACAAATCCTGCACCGCGACATCAAACCGGACAACCTGCTGCTGGGGGACGACGGTGAGCTACGCCTGCTGGACTTCGGCCTCGCCTACTGCCCGGGCTTGTCCGAGGATCAACCCTCGGCCCTGCCCGGAACACCCAGCTATATCGCACCGGAAGCCTTTCGCGGGGGCATCCCGACGCCGCAACAAGACCTGTATGCCGTCGGCGTGACGTTGTACTGGCTGCTGACCGGGCACTATCCCTACGGCGAAATCGAAGCGTTTCAGCGGCCCCGGTTTGGTGTACCGGTGAGCGCCAGTCGCTACCGGCCGGATGTGCCCGACTGGATCGCGCAGTGTTTGCAACGGGCTGTCGCAGCGGATCCGCTTGTGCGCTTTGAAACGGCGGAAGAATGGTTGCTGGTACTGGAGCAAGGCGAGCGGCGCAGTTTGAGCGTGCGCCCCAAGCCGTTGCTGGAGCGCGAGCCGTTGAAAGTCTGGCGCACGATGGCGCTGGTGTCGTTGGTGGTTAATCTGGCGTTGCTGTTTCTAATGGTTCATGGCTGACACAGATCCCTTGTAGCCGCTGGCGAAGCCTGCGTCCGGCTGCGAAGCAGTCGTAGGCCCTGCACATAGGGTGAACCTGGCACACCGTGTCGTCTGAAATTGCGACTGCTTCGCAGCCGGACGCAGGCTTCGCCAGCTGCTACAGAAGCCGCGCCAATTGCGGGCGACGTGCATTGAATCGGTGCAAAAACGCTCCTGCCAAAGTCCGAAACCACGACTAAACCCAACAAACCCGTTGACCTGGAGCACTTGGCACAACCACTGCATTACCTTCTTCACCACACATAAAGCCCGGCCTTCAACGTAGAAGGCTGCGCTGCCCGAGAGAACGGGACAAGGACAAAGGCGTCCTCGCTAGGCAACTAGCGGGACGCCTTTTTTTGTTTGCGCAAAATTGTCGAGCAAGACCTGAAAGCCCTGATGAGGCGGGTCTGAACTCCCCGGAGAACCTGATGAAAAAACTAAAACTGGTGATGATCGGCAACGGCATGGCCGGGGTTCGCACCCTGGAAGAACTGCTCAAGCTGAGCAACGAGCTGTACGACATCACGGTCTTCGGCGCCGAACCTCATACCAACTACAACCGCATCCTGCTGTCGCCAGTACTGGCCGGTGAGCAGACGTTCGAAGAGATCGTGCTCAACGACCTCGACTGGTACCTGGAAAACAACATCAAGCTGTTGCTCAACCGCAAAGTCGTGGAGATCGACCGGGTCAAACGCCGCGTCATCGCCGAAGACGGCACCGAAGCCGAATACGATCGCCTGCTGATCGCCACCGGTTCGACCCCATTCATCTTGCCGATCCCCGGCAACACCTTGCAGGGTGTGATCGGCTACCGCGACATCGCCGATACCCAGGCCATGATCAACACCGCCAAGACCCACAAGCACGCTGTTGTGATCGGTGGAGGCCTGCTGGGCCTGGAAGCCGCCAACGGCCTGATGCTGCGCGGCATGCATGTGACCGTGGTACATATCGGCGAGTGGTTGCTGGAACGACAATTGGACAAGACCAGCGGTCAACTGCTGCAAACCGCCCTCGAAGCGCGCGGCCTGCACTTTCGCCTGCGCGAGCAAACCCAGGCGCTGCACGACGGGGGCAATGGCCGGGTCGGGTCGGTTGAATTCAAGAACGGCGACATCATCCCTGCCGACCTGGTGGTGATGGCCGCTGGCATTCGCCCCAACACCGAACTCGCGGAAAAATCCGGCATCCCCTGCAACCGCGGGATTCTGGTCAATGACACGATGCAAACCTACGACCCGCGGGTCTACGCCATCGGTGAATGCGCCAGCCATCGCGGCATCGCCTACGGCCTCGTCGCGCCCCTGTTCGAGCAAGCCAAAGTCTGCGCCAACCACCTCGCCCAATTGGGCTTCGCCCGCTATCAAGGTTCAGTGACGTCGACCAAATTGAAAGTCACCGGCATCGATCTGTTTTCTGCCGGCGACTTCATGGGCGGCGAAGGCACGGAAACCATCACCCTCTCCGATCCGATCGGCGGGATCTACAAAAAACTGGTGATCAAGGATGACGTGCTGGTCGGCGCCTGCCTGTACGGCGACACGGCCGATGGCGGTTGGTATTTCCGGCAGATTCGTGAGAATCACGCCATCGACGAGATCCGCGATCACCTGATGTTCGGTGAAAACGCTCTAGGTGACGTCGGGCATCAAGGTCAGGACAAAGCCATGAGCATGGCCGATACCGCCGAAGTGTGCGGTTGCAACGGCGTGTGCAAAGGCACCATCGTCAAGGCGATTCAGGAGCACGGACTGTTCAGTGTCGACGAGGTGAAAAAACACACCAAGGCTGCAAGTTCATGCGGCTCCTGCGCAGGGCTGGTGGAGCAGATCCTGATCAACACCGTGGGTGGCGCGGCGGACGTCAAACCGAAAGGCGAAAAAGCCATCTGCGGATGCAGCGACCTCAACCACGGGCAAATCCGCCAAGCCATCCGCGATCAGCATTTGCTGACAATCGCCGGAACCATCAGCTATTTGAACTGGCGCACACCGAATGGCTGCGCCACGTGCCGCCCGGCCCTCAACTACTACCTGATTTCCACCTGGCCGGGTGAGGCAAAGGACGACCCGCAATCACGCCTGATCAACGAACGCGCCCACGCCAACATTCAAAAAGACGGCACCTATTCGGTTGTCCCGCGGATGTGGGGCGGCGTGACCAACCCTTCGGAACTGCGGCGCATCGCCGACGTCGCCGACAAGTACAACGTACCGATGGTCAAGGTCACCGGTGGCCAGCGCATCGACTTGCTGGGGATCAAGAAACAGGACTTGCCGGGCGTCTGGAAAGACCTCGACATGCCATCCGGTCACGCCTACGGCAAATCCATCCGCACCGTGAAGACCTGCGTTGGCAGCGAGTTCTGCCGCTTCGGCACCCAGAACTCCACCCAATTGGGCATCGAACTGGAGCATGACCTGTTCAACATGTGGTCACCGCACAAAGTGAAACTGGCGGTCTCCGGTTGCCCACGCAACTGCTCGGAAGCGGGCATCAAGGACGTAGGAATCATCGGCGTGGATTCCGGCTGGGAGATGTACATCGGCGGCAATGGCGGGATCAAAACCGAAGTCGCCGAGTTCTTCGTCAAGCTGAAAACCGCTGAAGAAGTTCGTGAATACAACGGCGCGTTCTTGCAGCTCTATCGCGAAGAAGCCTTCTACCTGGAGCGCACCGTGCATTACCTGCAACGGGTCGGCATGGAACACATCAAGAAAGCCGTGCTGGAGGACCCGGTGCGGCGCAAGGCACTCAATGATCGCCTGCAATTCTCGCTGTCGTTCGAGCAAGACCCGTGGAAGGAACGCCTGGCGCAGCCGCAGCTGAAAAAAGAGTTCGACGTCATTCCGTTGAAGAACCTGGAGGTGCTGGCATGAACTGGCTGGATATCTGCGCACTGGAAGACATCAATGCCCTGGGCTCGCGGATCATTGCCGGGCCGAAAGGTGATATCGCGATTTTTCGTACAAGCGACGATGAGGTTTTCGCCCTCGACGACCGCTGCCCACACAAGGGCGGGCCGCTGTCACAAGGCTTGGTGTACGGCAAACGCGTGGCCTGCCCGCTGCACAACTGGCAAATCGACCTGGAAACCGGCGAAGCCCTGGCCCCTGACATCGGCTGCGCCCACCATCACTCGGCACGGGTCGAGAATGGTCGGGTGCTGCTGGCCCTGCGGGAAGCAAGCTGATGAACCGTCAAATCACCGCTTCTACCTGCTGCTATTGCGGCGTCGGCTGCGGTGTGCTGATCGAACATGACGACGAGCGCATCCTCGGCGTCAGTGGCGATCCGGCCCACCCGGCCAACTTCGGCAAATTGTGCAGCAAGGGATCAACCCTGCATTTGACCGGTGACCTGACTGCGCGAGCGCTCTATCCCGAACTGCGCCTGGGCAAAGGCCTGGCACGCAGCCGCACCGACTGGGACACCGCCCTCGATCATGCCGCCAGCGTTTTCGCCCGGACCATTGCCGAACACGGCCCGGACAGCGTGGCGTTCTACATTTCCGGGCAATTGCTGACCGAGGACTATTACGCCTTCAACAAACTGGCGCGGGCGTTGGTGGGCACCAACAACATCGACAGCAATTCGCGACTGTGCATGTCGTCGGCGGTGGTCGGCTACAAGCGCAGCCTGGGCGCCGATGCGCCACCGTGCAGTTATGAAGACGTGGAGTTGAGCGACTGCGTGATGATCGTCGGCAGTAACATGGCCTACGCCCACCCGGTACTTTTTCGTCGACTGGAAGAAGCCAAATCCCGCCGACCACAGATGAAAGTCATCGTCATCGATCCGCGTCGCACCGACACGTGCGATCTAGCTGACCTGCACTTGGCGATTCTTCCCGGGACCGATGTCGCCCTGTTCCATGGGATTTTGCACCTGCTGCTGTGGGAAGACTGGATCGACCGAGACTTCATCAAGGCCCACACCGACGGTTTGACCGAGCTGAAAAACCTGGTGCGCGATTACACACCGCAAATGGTTTCGCAGCTGTGTGGAATCAGCGTTGAGCAATTGCAGCAATGCGCCGAATGGGTCGGTACGACACCGAGTTTCCTGTCGTTGTGGTGCATGGGGCTAAACCAGTCCACCGCCGGCAGCGCGAAAAACAGCGCGCTGATCAATTTGCACCTGGCGACCGGGCAAATTGGCCGCCCCGGCGCAGGACCTTTCTCATTGACCGGTCAGCCGAACGCCATGGGCGGGCGGGAAACCGGCAGTCTGTCGAACCTGCTGCCAGGGCATCGCGACGCCGCCAACCCTGAGCATCGTGCCGATGTAGCGGCTTACTGGGGCGTCGATCAACTGCCTGAGAACCCTGGGCTGACGGCCATCGAGCTGTTTGACCTGGTCGGCCGCGGAAAAATAAAAGCACTGTGGATCGCTTGCACCAACCCCGCACAATCACTGCCTGATCAGACGGCTGTGCGTGCGGCACTTGAAACCTGCCCGTTCGTGGTGCTGCAAGAAGCGTTTCGTACCACTGAAACCGCCGGGTTTGCCGACCTGTTGTTGCCCGCTGCGAGCTGGGGTGAAAAGGAAGGCACCGTCACCAATTCGGAACGGCGTATTTCCCACGTCCGCCGGGCAATCGTCGCACCTGGTTCCGCGCGCCCGGACTGGGCGATCACGGTGGATTTCGCGCAGCGGCTGGAAAAACATTTACGCCCCGAATCCCCAAGTTTGTTTGCCTTTGAAACACCGGCGCAGGTGTTCGACGAATACAAATTACTGACCCGCGGCCGTGATCTGGACTTGTCCGGGGTCAGCCATGCGCTGATCGACCAGCTCGGCCCGCAGCAATGGCCATTTCCGACCGGCGCCCGCCAAGGTACCGCCCGCCTCTATCTCGACGGTATCTTCCCGACTGCCAGCGGCCGCGCGCAATTCGTCGCCGACCCGTATCGCGCCGCCAAGGAACAACGGGATGCGCGTTTCCCACTGACGCTGATCACCGGTCGCCTGCGCGATCAATGGCACGGCATGAGCCGTACCGGCACTGCGGCGCAGCTGTTCGGTCATGTCAGCGAAGCGGTGTTGAGCCTGCACCCGGACGAGTTGCGCAGGCATCGCCTGCAACCAGGTGACTTGATCAGCCTGAAAAGCCGTCGCGGCGCCGTGATCGTGCCAGTCTCCAGCGATGACAGCGTGCGCCCGGGGCAGGCGTTTTTGCCGATGCATTTTGGTGACCGCTTCCTCAAGGGAGGTGTAAACACCCTCACCCTTGCGGCCTTCGATCCACTGTCGAAACAACCGGAACTCAAGCACAGCGGTGTGCGCCTTGAGCCCGTGCATTTGCCATGGCACCTGTTTGCGCTGATCGAGGGAGACATCCCACAGCATTTTGAGAGCCTACGCACCCTCTGCGAGGCGTTTTCCTACGCCAGCCTCAGCCTTGCCGGCCGTGAGCGCCCCGCGCTGCTGATACGCGCTGCCAGCGCCTTCGCGCCAGCCCCGAAACTGCTGCGTGACATTGATGAGTGCCTCGGGCTCCTCGATGGACCGGTTTTGGCATACGACGATCCACGGCGCTCCATCGGCAAGCGAGTGCGGATCGAGAACGGGCGCATCACCGCTATTCGCCTGGCGGGTGAAACTCTCGCCCAACACTGGTTGCAAAGCCTGTGGCTCGAAGGTCGCGCCGATGAGCAACTGCGGCGCTGGCTGCTCGCGCCCCTGAGCGCACCGCCGGGGCAGATCGATGCCGCCTCGATCGGCAACAAAACCCTGTGCAACTGCAAAAACGTCAGCCAAAACGCAGTCTGCGCCGGTATCCGCCGTGGCCTGGACTTGCAAGGTTTGAAACAGGAATTGGGTTGCGGCACGCAATGCGGTTCGTGCGTCCCGGAAATCAAGCGTTTGCTGGCTGCTACTGCGCAGCCGGTCGCCGTCATCTCGTGAGGAAAACACTATGAGCGCAAAAGTCTGGCTGGTGGGTGCGGGTCCCGGCGACCCTGAATTACTGACGCTCAAGGCTGTGCGGGCACTGAGGGAAGCGGATGTGGTGCTGATCGACGATCTGGTCAACGAAGCGGTGCTGGAGCATTGCCCCAATGCGCGAATTATTCAGGTGGGTAAACGTGGCGGCTGCCGCTCAACCCCTCAAGCGTTCATTCACCGCCTGATGCTGCGTTATGCCCGACAGGGCAAATGCGTGGTACGGCTCAAGGGTGGTGATCCGTGCATCTTCGGTCGAGGTGGCGAAGAGGCGCAGTGGTTGCGCGAACGCGGGGTCGATACCGAATTGGTCAATGGCATCACCGCCGGGCTGGCAGGCGCGACGCAACGCGATATTCCGTTGACCTTGAGGGGCGTTGCCCGAGGAGTGACGTTGGTCACCGCCCACACCCAGGATGGCAGCAGCCTGAACTGGCAGGCACTGGCCCAAGGTGGCACGACGCTGGTGGTTTACATGGGGGTGGCGAAGCTCAGCGAGATACGCGAGCAATTGTTGGCCGGCGCGATGGCGGCAGATACGCCGGTGGCGATGATCGAAAACGCATCGCTGCCGCATCAACGGGAATGCCGCAGCACCCTGTCAGCCATGGAAGTAGATGCCGGCGCCTTTGAGTTGAAAAGCCCGGCCATTCTGGTGATCGGCGCAGTAGCGGCCAGTGCAACTCAATCCCTGTGGGGGTGTGAGTCACTGCGAAGACAAGTAAATCAATCTGAGTAGTTCTGACTTGCCTCACCAAATCGCAGACAAAGAAAAGCCCGGCCTAAGCCGGGCTTTTCTCAGAGCTTAAGGCTAATTACTTGCCTTTAGCTTCAACCTGCGCTTCTACGCGACGGTTTACAGCGCGACCTTCTGCAGTTTTGTTGTCAGCAACTGGGCGGGATTCGCCGTAGCCAACAGACTGAACGCGGGAGGATTCAACACCGTACTGGTTGGTCAGAACTTGTTTAACGGCGTTTGCACGACGCTCAGACAGTTTCTGGTTGTAAGCGTCAGGACCGACGTTGTCGGTGTGACCTTCAACAGTAGTGGTGGTCGATGGGTACTGCTTCATGAAATCAGCCAGGTTCTTGATGTCGCCGTAGCTGTTTGGCTTGACTACCGACTTGTCGAAGTCGAATTTCACGTCCAGCTCAACACGAACAACTTCAGCAACTGCCGGGCAGCCATCAGCGTCAACAGTTACGTTGGCTGGGGTGTCTGGGCACTTGTCAACGTTGTCGCACACGCCATCGTTGTCGCTGTCGGAGCAGACTTCTGGAGCTGGAGCTGCAGCGACTGGCTTGTTGCCGCCACCGAAGTTAACACCCAGACCTACGGAAGGAATGTAATCCCACTTGCCGTTGTCCAGTTTGTAGTCAGCTTCTACGCCAGCACGTGCGTAAACGTTTTCTACGAAGTAGTACTTAACGCCAGCGCCAGCAGTCAGGAAAGTCGACTGGTCACGGCCGCTGTGGCCGTCAGCTTGAACGTTGCTCATGCTGCCGTGCTTAACACCACCTTGAACGTAAGGACGCAGAGCGTCGCCGGCGTTGTTGAAGTGGTACTGAGCGTTCAGACCGAAGCTGTCGCCTTCGATTTTCTGCTTGCCAGTGTTGTTGTTCGAACGGGTGTAGTCTTCAGCGTTGTAGGTGAAGTTCAACGATACGTCGTCGGTCAAGAAGTAACCGATGGAGGCGCCAGGAGTGTAGCCGTCTTCAACGTTCTTAACGCTGTCGTTGTACTTCTTCCCGTAGTTGAGCTCGCCTTCAACTGCGCCTTGGCCTTGTGCCAGAGCGCCGAAAGAAGTAGCGGCAATAAGAGTACCAATGGCCAAGCCCAAGGTGTTTTTCAGTTTCATCCGTTAAATCCCCATCTGGTGATTGTAAAGCAGTCCCTCAAACCGGGGGACAACTCGGCGGCAAGTCTATCAGAACTTGCCTACACGTAAGAGATATTTGCGCTGAACTAAGTTTCAGCAATGCCTGCAAATTTCTCACGCAATTTATCTAGAGCACGTTTATACCGCATTTTTGTCGCACTCAATCCCATATGCATGATATCCGCGATCTCTTGAAATTCCAGCTCTGCGACAAATCGTAGCACCAGAATTTCACGGTCAATCGGATTTACATACACCAGCCAGCGATCAAGTCCACCCTTATCCTCAGGTTTCGGCGTCTTCTCTTCAGACGCTTCCTCGAGGGGGTCCAGACTCAAAGCGTCCATCAAGCGACGCTTTCGCCGTTCCTTCCGATACTGTGTGATGCATTCGTTGTACGTGATGCTATATAGCCATGTCTTGAACTTCGATTTACCCTCAAAGTTCTTCAGGCCATACAGCACCTTCAACATGACCTCCTGACAGACATCATCTGCGTCGCGATCGTTCCCAAGGTATCGGGCACAGACGTTAAATAATGTTCGCTGGTAACGCCGCATCAGTTCTTCATAGGCGCGCGTTACGTGAAACAGCTCGGTGTGCGAGCGCGCGACCAACTCCTCATCAGAGAGCTCGCGGGGGTCGTAGCGCGTGGAGAGCGATTGAGCTTTATTCAAAACAAGTCGGGCCGACAGTCAGGTCAATGTCCGCCGCAGCCCCTCAGGGCATTTTGCGGCGGCGTACATTAGCAGGGTTTGCCGGGTTAGCGGCTACTCACATGCTGCTCCAGGAGAATCCGATTTGAGAGAGAGACTAGCTCACCCTCATCGGTCAGCAATGTGGTTTTAACCGTGCCGATCTCTTCGATCTGGCCTTCGACCTCGCCAACACGCACTTGTTGCCCAACCTGATACAACTCACGCACATAGATTCCCGCAAGAATCTGACCGGCAATTTCCCGGCTTCCCAAACCCATGGCCAACGCTACCGCCAGACCAACGGTAATCAATACGATAACGATCACATGGTTGAGCAGGTCAGTCTTGACCTCCAACTGGCTGATCGCTACCGAGATACTGATGATGATCACCAGGCCCTGAGCAATACGTCCCAACCCGGAAGCATAGTCTAGACCTACGCCTTCTGCTGCGCCGCGCACCAATCCATTGGCCAGTTGTGCCAGCAAGACACCCACCAACAGGACCAGCGCCGCACCGAACACCTTCGGCAAATAGAGCGCAAGCATATCCAGCGTAGCTGAAACTCGTTCAAGTCCAAGGGATTCCGCTGCAGAAACCAGAAAAATAAGCAGAACGAACCAATAGACAATCTTGCCGATCAAGGTAGAGATCGGTACTTGAAGACCGGCCCGGGACAGTAATTTAGTCAGACCGGTACCGCCCATCAGGCGATCAAGACCCAGTTTGGCCAGCAGCTTGGACAGCAAAGTGTCCAAAAGTTTCGCCACGACAAATCCCAACAGCAGCACGACCAGTGCGCCGAACAGGTTCGGAATGAAGTTCGCAACCTTGGTCCATAACGCAGTCATTGCAGTGACGAGGCTCTGAGTCCAGAGATCAAGTTCCATATTCAATCAGCCTTATCAGCAGTGCGAACGGTAGGTTTACGGTGACGGGATACCGGCGAGATGTGGGCCGAGCCGTTATTGAGGGCGATCATCAGCGCGGGCAACCAGCGGCCCAGCAGGCTGAACAGATCACCGGCGCCGACCTGGCGGTTGGCGGTTTTCAGTACACGCCCAAGGCACGCATCGTCGTCCCGGGTGGACGGTGATGCATTGAGCATGTCGCGCAAAGACTGTTCAAACGGATCGTGCATACGCACCTCTCGTGATGTCTGTGAAAGACGCGGTCAAATTTGCTCGGGTCACATGCCGCATGCTCAGACCCAGCGCAAACGTCGAAATAACCACCACTGCCCGACCGCCACCGAAACCATCATCAGGCACGCAATCAGGAAGCCATACGGACTGGCCGAGAACGGAATCCCACCCACATTGATCCCCAGAAGACCGGTCAAAAAACTCATCGGCAAAAAGATCCCGGTGATGATCCCGAAGCGGTACATCGTGCGATTCATCCGCACGCTCAAGCGTCTGTCTTCAGCCTCGAGAACCAGGCCCACCCGCTCGCGGGTCAATTCCAGCTCTTCCAGATACCGGGTCAGGCTGTTGTTCAATTCGTTCCAGTAATCCGCATCGTCGTCGACGAACCAGGGCAATTTGATCCGTGTCAGCTGACCGAATATATCTCGCTGCGGCGCCAGGAAGCGTTTCAGCGCTGCGGCCCTGCGACGGATCTGCAAAATGGCTCCGTGCTCGGGAGTATACCGTTCGTCGGCATCCAGTTTTTCCTCTTCGTCATCGACCACTTCCGAGAGGCAACTGACCAGATCCTGCACTTTGTTGGTGAGGTACTGCGCCATATAGAGAACGAGTTCGGAGGCCGTTTTTGGCCCTTTGCCTTCGGCGAGCTGCACCAGCAATTCATCGGTTGCGCGCAATGGGCGCAATCGCAAGGAAATAACACGCTGGGCCGATGCAAAAATCCGCACCGAGACCATGTCTTCCGGTTCAGCGCCGGGGTTCAGGTTGACCCCGCGCAGAAACAGCAACAGTTCGGCATCCGGCAACGGCAACAGGCGCGGCCGGGTGTTTTCTTCGAGCAGAAGGTCACAGCTGAATTCACTCAAACCACTGGATTTACGCAGCCAGGTCTGAGTTTGCGGGTGACTGCGATCCCAGTGCAGCCACAGACTTTCATAAGCCTGAAGCTGCAAGTCATCGAGTTCAGTCCGGGCTATCGAACGCGCACCGCCTTTACCGTCCAGCACCAGGGCATGCACCAGGCCCCATTGCGCGTTTTCTTCCTCGAACATCCTCACTCCTTTGTTGGCAACGCTTTATTCAGGCATTTTCAGCGGGCTTGGCGAGATAATCACGCCATTGTTGTCCGCATAGATGTAATGGCCTGGATGGAACGTCACGCCCGCAAAGGTCACCGCAACATTGAGATCGCCAATACCGCGCTTGTCGGTTTTCATCGGGTGACTGGCCAGGGCCTGCACGCCCAGATCGGTCTGTGCAATGACGTCGACATCACGAATGCAACCGTAGATCACCAGCCCTTCCCAACCGTTTTTCGCGGCTTTCTCGGCGATCATGTCGCCCAGCAGCGCACGACGCAGGGAACCGCCACCGTCGACTACCAACACCTTGCCATTGCCCTTGAGCTCGGCTTGTTCCTTGACCAGCGAGTTGTCTTCGAAGCACTTGATGGTCACGATTTCGCCGCCGAACGAATCACGGCCACCGAAATTGCTGAACATCGGTTCCAGCACCTGCACCAGCTCCGGATAGGCGTCGCACAGGTCAGGCGTGAGGTAATGATTCATCGAGAAACTCCTGTAAAAAAGAAGACAGTCGAGTTGGCCGCGCTGAATGAAACGTTAATTCAGTCACTGAAAATGACCAGAACAGCACAATGCGTCATATCTTAGCCTCAAGCCGACCAGAGCGAAATGCCCTTGTTAGAGCATCGGGCTCAAATGGCCGCGGCCAGATCCGGCTTGTCGCCCAACAATGGCGTCAGTTGATCGCCCAACCAACGGGCCACCAACGGCCAGACCTCTGCCTGAGCCGCTTTGCTGACGAGCATTTCCACGTGACCGAAATTGTCGCCAAAGCCATGCTCACGCCCAAGGTTCATGAACTGCTTGTGTTCGCTACCAATCTGCTCGAACAGTTTGTGGCATGCCCACGTCGGGTCCTGATGATCGCCAACCGCGCTCACCGCTAACACCGGCACCTGAACGTTGGCCAATCCGGCCCACCAGTCCTTGTCGACATCGCCAAAGCGCCCGAACAAACCGTACCAACGCATGCTTTCCAGGGCCAGGCCAATCGGCTCGTCTTCCGGGCCACGCTTGAGCCGTGAGCCCGACAGCTGCGCAAAGCGCTTGAGAATGAAGCGTCCGCCCCACTCCACCGGGGGAATCTTCAACGGCCAGTAAGTGCGGCTGACTTGCGTGCCGAAAAACGCCGCAGACGCCACCACAGGCTCACCGATGTACTCACCGCTCAATGCCGCCGCCAGGGTAATCCCGCCCAGCGAGTGACCGATCCAATGCGGGACCTGGCCACTTTGCTCGCGCACAAAAGCACCGATGGCCGGCAGGTCGTAACGAGCGTAGTCGGCGACGCGGTTCTTGCGGTAGTTCTGATTGCGCTGGGACAGGCCATGGCCGCGCATTTCCGGAATCCATACATCAAACCCCAGACGCGTCAGATAAGCGCCCAACCCCAAGCCTTTCGGGGAAAACCAGAAGCGTCGATTGGAAAAGCTGCCGTGCAACAGAATCACCGGCACGCCACGCACCGCCGCTTCATCGGCCATGCCCAGTCGCGTGACGGCCAATTCAACGGTGCCATCAGGGCTGTTGCCCGGCTTCAAACGGTAAACGTCTTCGCTCAGATCGCCGCGCCGTTCGGCGCTGATCAGGGCGACAGGAAATAGGTTGCTGCTGCTTTGCATAATGCTCTTGCACAAAAAAGGGCGGCATCCAGAGGAGCCCGCCCTACTCAAATCTTAAAGCCCCGGCCACTTGACCGGGGCTTCATTCACATCAAGCCTGCGCCTGACCCTCAGCCAGGAAGAACCAGGTTTCCAGTACGGAATCGGGGTTCAACGAAACGCTTTCAATGCCCTGCTCCATCAGCCACTTGGCCAGGTCCGGGTGGTCCGAAGGACCCTGACCGCAAATGCCGATGTACTTGCCGGCCTTGTTGCACGCGGCGATGGCGTTGGCCAGTAGCTTCTTGACCGCCGGATTACGCTCATCGAACAGGTGCGCGATGATCCCGGAGTCACGGTCCAGGCCCAGCGTCAGCTGAGTCAGGTCGTTGGAACCGATCGAGAAGCCGTCGAAGAATTCGAGGAATTCTTCAGCCAGGATCGCGTTGGACGGCAGTTCGCACATCATGATGATGCGCAGACCGTTTTCGCCGCGAGCCAGACCGTTTTCGGCCAGCAGATCGATCACTTGGCTGGCTTCGCCCAGGGTACGGACGAACGGCACCATGATTTCGACGTTGGTCAGACCCATCTCGTTGCGCACGCGTTTGAGCGCGCGGCACTCGAGTTCGAAGCAGTCACGGAACGATTCGCTGATGTAACGCGAGGCGCCACGGAAGCCCAGCATCGGGTTTTCTTCTTCCGGCTCGTAGAGCTTGCCGCCGATCAGGTTCGCGTATTCGTTGGACTTGAAGTCCGACAGACGCACGATGACCTTTTTCGGCGTGAACGCTGCAGCCAGGGTGCTGATGCCTTCCACCAGTTTGTCGACGTAGAAGTCGACCGGGTCGTTGTAACCGGCGATGCGCTTGTCGACGCTGTCCTTGATGTCCTGCGGCAGGCCGTCGTAGTTCAACAACGCTTTCGGGTGAACACCGATCATGCGGTTGATGATGAACTCCAGACGGGCCAGGCCCACACCGGCGTTCGGCAGCTGCGCGAAGTCGAAGGCGCGGTCGGGGTTGCCGACGTTCATCATGATTTTGAACGGCAGGTCCGGCATCGCGTCGACGGAGTTCTTCTTGATGTCGAAGCCCAGTTCGCCTTCGAAGATGTAACCGGTGTCGCCTTCAGCGCAGGAAACGGTCACGCCCTGGCCGTCTTTCAACAGCTGGGTGGCGTTGCCGCAACCGACCACGGCCGGGATGCCCAGCTCGCGAGCGATGATCGCCGCGTGGCAGGTACGACCGCCACGGTTGGTGACGATGGCGCTGGCGCGCTTCATGACCGGCTCCCAGTCCGGGTCGGTCATGTCGGAAACCAGCACGTCGCCCGGCTGGACTTTGTCCATCTCGGACACGTCCTTGATGATGCGAACCTTGCCGGCGCCAATGCGCTGGCCAATGGCACGACCTTCAACCAGCACGGTGCCGGTTTCTTTCAGCAGGTAACGCTCCATGACGTTAGCCTGGGTACGACTCTTCACGGTTTCAGGGCGAGCCTGAACGATGTAGAGCTTGCCGTCGTCGCCGTCTTTGGCCCATTCGATGTCCATCGGGCACTGGTAGTGCTTCTCGATGATCATCGCTTGCTTGGCCAGCTCGCTGACTTCGGCGTCGCTCAGGCAGAAACGTGCGCGATCAGCCTTGTCGACGTCGATGGTCTTGACCGATTTACCGGCCGTGGCGACTTCGCCGTAGATCATCTTGATGGCTTTGCTGCCCAGGTTGCGGCGCAGGATGGCTGGGCGACCAGCGGCCAGCGTGCCTTTGTGGACGTAGAACTCATCCGGGTTCACGGCGCCTTGTACGACGGTTTCACCCAGGCCGTAGGCGCCGGTGATGAACACCACGTCACGGAAACCCGATTCGGTATCGAGGGTGAACATCACACCGGCAGTGCCGGTTTCGGAGCGGACCATGCGCTGAACGCCGGCCGACAGGGCCACCAGCTTGTGGTCGAAGCCCTGGTGCACGCGATAGGAAATCGCACGGTCGTTGAACAGGGAAGCGAACACCTCTTTGGCGGCGCGGATAACGTTTTCCACACCACGGATGTTCAGGAAGGTTTCTTGCTGACCGGCGAAGGAAGCGTCCGGCAAGTCTTCGGCGGTAGCGGAAGAGCGCACGGCCACGGCCATGTCAGGGTTGCCGACCGACAGCGTGGCGAACGCGGTGCGGATCTCGGCGTTGAGCTTCTCGGGGAATTCGGCTTCCATGATCCATTGACGGATCTGGGCGCCAGTGCGGGCCAGGGCGTTGACATCGTCGACATCCAGGGCATCGAGGGCGGCGTGGATCTGATCGTTCAAGCCGCTCAGTTCCAGAAAATCACGATAAGCCTGAGCTGTCGTGGCGAATCCACCGGGCACCGAAACACCGGCACCTGCCAGGTTACTGATCATCTCGCCCAGGGATGCGTTCTTGCCCCCCACATGCTCAACATCGTGTTTGCCGAGCTTATCGAGGGAAACTACGTACTCTACCAAGGTGATCTCTCCACTAACTGTGTTGGAAAAGCTCAGGAGCCGGCTGCTCGGAGGAGCGTTTGCCAGCTGTATGGCCTGGACCTGGAAAATAAGTGAGAATGCGGGCCACTGGCGGCCAACAAACCGCGCCTATCATATCCAAGATTCGTCTTTAGCTTAAGGCCCAAGGTGCAAATGAAACGATCTGCTTTCTTTATTTCCGACGGGACAGGCATCACAGCCGAAACCCTGGGTCAAAGCCTCCTGGCGCAGTTCGAAAACATTACCTTCAGCAAATTCACGCGACCGTATATCGATAGCGTGGATAAAGCGCGGGCCATGGTACAACAAATCAACAAAGCCGCCGAAAATGACGGCTTCCGGCCGATTATTTTCGACACCATCGTCAACCAGGACATTCGTGAGATTCTCGCGACCTCAAATGGTTTCATGATCGACATTTTCTCGACGTTCCTGGCACCGCTTGAACAGGAATTGACCGAGCATTCTTCCTACACCGTCGGAAAATCCCATTCCATTGGCGCCAACACCAACTACATGGAGCGTATCGAGGCCGTGAACTTCGCCCTCGACAACGACGATGGTGCCCGCACGCACTATTACGACAAGGCCGATTTGATCCTGGTCGGCGTGTCGCGTTGCGGCAAAACCCCGACATGCCTGTACATGGCCATGCAATTCGGTATTCGCGCGGCCAACTACCCGCTGACCGAAGACGACATGGAGCGCCTGACACTGCCGAACGCCCTGCGCGCCCATCAACACAAGCTGTTCGGCCTGACCATCGACCCGGACCGCCTCACCGCGATCCGCAACGAGCGCAAGCCCAACAGCCGCTATTCGAGCTATGCCCAGTGCGAGTTCGAGGTGCGAGAAGTGGAAAACCTGTTCCGCCGCGAGAACATTGCGCACATCAACTCCACGCATTTTTCCGTCGAAGAAATCTCGGCGAAAATTCTCGTGGAGAAAGGTGTGGAGCGGCGGTTCAAGTAGTTCTGCGGCGCTTGATTGATCGCAATCGCTCCCACAGGGATCCTCAGTGGACACAATATTTGTGAACGACTGAGGCCCCTGTGGGAGCATGGCTTGCCCGCGATGAACGATTACTCGGTCTCGACCAACGCCCCCACCAACGTTTCAAACCCTCGCAACAACAATCGATCATCTCCCGCCGAGTTACACACACTCGCCCGAACACACTGCGCAACGGCGGCATGCCCAACCGCAAACGCCTCCGCTGTCGCCACCCGATAATTTTTCTCCTTGAGCTCCGCCGCAATCTGCGACGCCCGCCACGGCTCAGGCACTTCGATCCAGTAATGCGGACTGTGGGAATGAGTCTTGTACACCGCCCCTTCCAGCAACCCCGCCACCAATGATTTACGACGGCTGATCTCGGCAATTTGCTGCGCCAACAACTGCTCGGCCATGCCGTTTTCTATCCACAGGCTCGCCACTTCCAACGTCAACGGACTGGCCATCCAGCAGGTCCCGCGCACCGCGGCGCTCAAGCGCCCGATCAACGGCTGCGGCGCGTGCAGATAGCCAACCCGTAACCCCGCTGAAACAGCCTTGCTCAAACTGCCGATCAGCACCGAGCGCTCCGGGGCGAAATAGCTCAGCGGCAACGGTCGCTGTTGAGCCAATACCGCGTGGGCTTCGTCTTCGAAGATCAGCAGATTGTGCTGACGACAGACCTGTGCAATCGCCTCGCGTCGTGCGACGGACATCACCGCAGCCGTAGGATTCTGGATCGTCGGCGTGCAGTACAGCGCAGAAACCCGGTGCTGACGGCAAATGTCCTCCAGCGCTTGCGGCATCAGCCCTTCATCGTCCATCGCGATGCCGATGAGTTTGATCCCCAGCATCCGTGCAACACTGATCAACCCCGGATAAGTCAGGTGTTCCGTCACCAACGTATCACCGGATTTGAGCAGCGCCATCAGGGCACACAACAGACCGTGCTGGCCGCCATTCACGCAGACAATCTGATCCGCGTGCGGCGCAAACGCACCGTGCTGAAGCCAACGTGCACCCGCCTCGCGGTAGTGCTGCAAACCGACATCGGCGGTGTAGCCGCTGACGCGCTGCATCGCTGCAGAATCGAGCGACACGGCGTGCAGACTCTGGCTCAGAAACAGCGCCTCCTGCCCCGGAATCGGTTGATTGCGGCTCATGTCAAAAAACGGCTGCGGTTCGTCGCTGACATTGCGAAAGCCTGCGTCTCGCACACGCTCCATCCCTTGCTGACGCACATACGTCCCGTCACCGACGCGAGCGACTACCACACCGATTCGTTCGAGTTCGCCGTAAGCGCGACTGACGGTGCCGATGGTCACACCGACGCTATCGGCCAGCAGTCGATGGGGCGGCAATTTGCAGCCGGGTTCGATCAATCCGTCGACAATGCTTTTGTGCACGGCATCGGCAAGGCGCTTGTACTTCACGCCCACACCATTGGCGAGCCCGTCGCGCAGAATTGACACCATGGCAATACTTGTTTTGACAGTCATTGATGCCCCGAATAGCGTGCTGAAAACAGGTGCAATCATGGATAGACCGTTTACAGATGCAGGTCAATTGCGCCGACTCCGGGAGCTCGATCATGTCCGTCGCCATCAGCACGTCTTCAACCCCTGAAAAACCCTGGCTGGCCGCGCTCGTTACCAGTGTGTTGTTCCTGATCGTGTGCCTGAGTTGGGGCACGACCTGGCTGGGGATCAAGATTGCCGTTGAAACGGTGCCGCCATTGACCGCGGCCGGGTTGCGCTTCCTGATGGCCTTTCCACTGTTCCTGACCTTCGCGCTGTTGCGTCGTGAACCGCTGCGATTTCCGAAAAAAAGCCGCTGGTTTTTTGTGTTCGTCACGCTGTCGTACTTCAGCCTGCCGTACTACTTGCTCAACTACGGCGAGATGCACGTTTCGTCCGGGCTGACCGCCCTGCTGTTCAGTTGCATGCCTGTGTTCATCCTGGTGTTTTCGGCGTTGTTCCTGCGGGAAAAAATCTACCCTTCACAGGTACTCGGCATCGCCATTGGCTTCGGCAGTTTGTTCATGATTATTCGCAGCCAGGGCCTGCATCTGGACCATGCCGAATTGTTCGGAGTGTTGGCCATTCTCTGCGCCGCAGTGATGCATGCGTTGTGTTATGTGGTGACCAAAAAACACGGCACGGCGATCAGCGTGATCACCTACAACACCTTGCCCATCGGCATTGCCGGATTGATGTTGTTCGTCGCCGGACTGACGGTCGAAGCGCCGGTGTTTACGGCGATCAGCCTGCGTTCATGGAGTGCCCTGCTCTATCTCGGGCTGGTGGCCTCGGTGGGCGGTTTTATCGTTTATTTCCTGCTGCTCAAACGGCTGAGCCCGATCATTTTGTCGTTCGTGTTTATCATCTTTCCGGTGTTCGCCGTGATCATCGGCGCCTGGTACGAGGGGCAAACCTTGTCCCGGGAACTGATGATCTACTCGGCGATTTTGCTGACAGGGTTTGCGATCACCAAACTGCCTGTGGAAAAGTGGCTCAGATGACCAACAAATCCATGAAGCGGTTGACCGGCATGGCTTCGAGGGCAGTCTGATCCTTGCACAGCGTAACAATCTGCGCACTGCGCTGAGCGGTAAAACGCGTCGCCAGATTCGCTTTGAACTTGTCTTCCAACAGCGGGATACCGTCGGCGCGACGACGGCGATGACCGATTGGATACTCCACCACCACGTTCTCGGTGCTGGAGCCGTCCTTGAAGAACACTTGCACCGCATTGGCAATGGAGCGTTTGTCGGCTTCCAGGTATTCACGGGTGAAGCGCGGGTCTTCGACGATGACCATTTTCTCGCGCAGCACATCGATGATCGGATGCGCAGCGTGGAAGTCGTCTTCGTAGTGCTCGGCCACCAGAGTGCCGAACGCCAACGGTACGGCGGTCATGTACTGGAGGCAGTGATCGCGGTCGGCGGCGTTGGCCAGCGGGCCGACTTTGGAAATGATGCGGATCGCCGACTCGTGGGTGGTGATGACGATGCGGTCTATCTCGTGCAGACGATTGCGAACCAGCGGGTGCAACGTCACGGCGGCTTCACAGGCGGTTTGCGCATGAAACTCCGCCGGGAAGCTGATTTTGAACAGCACGTTTTCCATCACATAACTGCCGTACGGCCGCGAGAAACTGAAGGCTCGTTTGTCTTCAGGCTTGAGCGCCAGATCGTTGTTGGTGTGGCTGAACAAGACGTCGTAAAAGCCCCACTGCTTGGCCGTCAGCACACCGGGAATTCCCATCTCGCCACGCATCGCGATGTCTGCCAGCCGTACGCCACGACTGGTCGCATCGCCGGCCGCCCAGGATTTACGCGAGCCGGCATTTGGCGCGTGCCGATAGGTGCGCAGCGCCTGACCGTCCGCGAACGCATGGGACAACGCCGACAACAATTGCTCGCGATTGGCGCCCATGAGTTTGGCGGTGACGGCAGTCGAGGCCACTTTCACCAGCACGACGTGATCGAGGCCTACGCGATTGAAGGAGTTTTCCAGGGCGATCACACCTTGAATTTCGTGGGCCATGATCATCGCTTCCAGCACAGCGCGAACGGTCAGCGGCGCCTCGCCATTGGCCAGACGTTTTTGCGAGAGGTGATCGGCCACCGCGAGAATCGCGCCAAGGTTGTCTGACGGATGCCCCCATTCGGCGGCGAGCCAGGTGTCGTTGTAATCGAGCCAGCGCACGGTGCAGCCGATATCCCACGCCGCTTTGACCGGATCAAGTCGATAAGGGGTGCCCGGCACACGAGCACCGAACGGCACGACGGTGCCTTCGACGATAGGCCCCAGGTGTTTGGTGCATTCGGGAAACCGCAGGGCCAGAAGGCCGCAGCCGAGTGTGTCCATCAGGCAGTTGCGGGCGGTGTCGAGGGCTTCTTGGGATTCGATTTTGAAGGTAAGGACATAGTCGGCAATGTCCTGTAGGACACGGTCGTACTCGGGGCGGATGTTCTGGTCGACGTTGGCACTCATGTTCGATTCACTCTTGAAGTGGTTCGTTGATGGGACCTCGGTTCAGGGATAAGTCTCGGTTGGTGTAACCATTCTTGTTATTGAAATGCAATAACCTGTGGGAGCGGGCTTGCCCGCGATAGCGGTGTATCAGCCGACATCAATTTCGGATGTGCGGGCCTCATCGCGGGCAAGCCCGCTCCCACAGGGTTTAGCGTTTATCTCAGAACGAATCACCCGGTACACGGACGTAACCTTCCATCAACACCCGCGCACTGCGGCTCATGATGGCTTTTTTCACGACCCATTCACCGTTGACCAGACTGGCTTCGGCACCGACACGCAGCGTGCCCGACGGATGCCCGAAGCGCACCGCGTTGCGTTCGACACCGCCGGCGGCGAGGTTCACCAACGTGCCGGAAATCGCGGCCGCCGTGCCGATGGCCACCGCTGCGGTGCCCATCATCGCGTGGTGCAATTTGCCCATCGACAGCGCACGCACCAACAGGTCGACATCGCCCGCCGCAATCGCCTTGCCGCTGGACGAAACGTAGTCCGCCGGTTTGGCCACGAAAGCCACTTTCGGGGTGTGTTGACGCTTGGCCGCTTCGTCGATGTTCGAAATCAGGCCCATGCGCAATGCGCCATAAGCGCGGATGGTTTCGAACATCAGCAGCGCTTTCGGATCGCTGTTGATCGCGCCTTGCAACTCGGTGCCGGTGTACCCGATGTCCTGGGCATTGACGAAAATCGTCGGGATGCCGGCATTGATCATGGTCGCCTTGAAGGTGCCGACGCCGGGTACTTCGAGGTCATCCACCAGGTTGCCGGTAGGGAACATCGAACCGCCGCCGCCCTCTTCTTCCGCTGCTGGGTCCATGAATTCGACCTGCACTTCGGCGGCTGGAAAGGTCACACCATCGAGTTCGAAATCACCGGTTTCCTGCACTTCACCGTTGGTGATCGGCACATGGGCAATGATGGTCTTGCCAATGTTGGCCTGCCACACGCGAACCACGGCCACGCCGTTGTGCGGAATGCGGCTGGCTTCGACCAAGCCGTTACTGATGGCGAACGAACCGACCGCTGCCGTCAGGTTGCCGCAGTTGCCGCTCCAGTCGACGAAAGGCTTGTCGATGGACACCTGACCGAACAGGTAATCAACGTCGTGATCGGCCTTGAGGCTTTTCGACAGGATCACGGTTTTGCTGGTGCTGGACGTCGCACCGCCCATGCCGTCGATTTGCTTGTCGTACGGGTCGGGGCTGCCGATCACGCGCAGCAGTAAAGCATCGCGGGCCGGGCCTGGAACCTGTGCCGCTTCGGGCAGATCTTGCAGGCTGAAAAACACGCCTTTGCTGGTGCCGCCACGCATGTAGGTGGCAGGGATTTTGATCTGAGCTGCGTGAGCCATGTGCTCGTTACTCCTTACCTTGAAAACAGACACGGGACTTGAAGTCCCGTGTCTGTACAGCGTGTGTTAAACGGCGACTGCCGACTCTTCGAGGAAGTCCTGGGCAAAGCGTTGCAACACGCCGCCCGCTTCGTAGATCGACACTTCTTCGGCGGTGTCGAGGCGGCAGGTCACCGGCACATCGACGCGCTCGCCGTTCTTGCGATGGATCACCAACGTCAGCTCGGCACGCGGTGTGCGCTCGCCGATCACGTCGTAGGTTTCACTGCCGTCGATGGCCAGGGTGTGACGGTTGGTGCCGGCCTTGAACTCCAGCGGCAACACGCCCATGCCCACCAGGTTGGTGCGGTGAATGCGCTCGAAGCCTTCAGCGGCAATCGCTTCCACACCCGCCAGACGCACGCCCTTGGCTGCCCAGTCGCGGGACGAACCCTGACCGTAGTCAGCGCCGGCAATGATGATCAGCGGCTGCTTGCGTTCCATGTAGGTTTCAATCGCTTCCCACATGCGCATCACTTGGCCTTCCGGCTCGACGCGAGCCAGCGAACCCTGCTTGACCTTGCCGTTTTCCAGAACCATTTCGTTGAACAGTTTCGGGTTGGCGAATGTCGCGCGCTGCGCGGTCAGGTGGTCACCACGGTGAGTCGCGTAGGAGTTGAAGTCCTCTTCCGGCAGGCCCATTTTCGCCAGGTATTCGCCGGCGGCGCTGTCCAGCATGATCGCGTTGGACGGCGACAGGTGATCGGTGGTGATGTTGTCCGGCAGTACCGCCAGCGGGCGCATGCCCTTGAGCGGACGAGCGCCGGCCAGCGCGCCTTCCCAGTACGGCGGACGGCGGATGTAGGTGCTCATTTCGCGCCAGTCGTACAGCGGCGCGACTTTCGGGCCGGTGTCTTCGTGGATGGCGAACATCGGAATATAGACCTGGCGGAACTGCTCCGGCTTCACCGATGCCTTGACCACGGCGTCGATTTCTTCGTCGCTCGGCCAGATGTCCTTCAGGCGGATTTCCTTGCCATCGACCACGGCCAGCACATCTTTTTCGATGTCGAAACGGATGGTCCCGGCAATGGCGTAAGCGACCACCAATGGCGGCGAAGCAAGGAACGCTTGCTTGGCGTACGGGTGAATCCGGCCGTCGAAGTTACGGTTACCGGAGAGCACCGCCGTGGCGTACAGATCGCGGTCGATGATTTCTTGCTGGATCACCGGATCGAGTGCGCCGGACATGCCGTTGCAGGTGGTGCAAGCGAAGGCGACGACACCGAAACCGAGCTTGTCCAACTCATCGGTCAGGCCGGCTTCATCCAGATACAGGGCGACGGTTTTCGAACCCGGGGCCAGGGACGACTTGACCCATGGCTTGCGGGTCAGACCGAGCTTGTTGGCGTTGCGCGCCAGCAGGCCGGCAGCGATCACGTTGCGCGGGTTACTGGTGTTGGTGCAGCTGGTGATGGCGGCGATGATGACGGCGCCATCGGGCATTTGACCCGGTACATCGTCCCATTGGCCGGAGATGCCTTTGGCGGCAAGATCCGAAACCGCCACACGGGCGTGCGGGTTGCTCGGGCCAGCCATGTTGCGCACGACCGTGGACAGATCGAAGGTCAAGCCGCGCTCGTATTGCGCGCCTTTCAGGCTGTCGGCCCACAAGCCAGTGGTCTTGGCGTAATGCTCGACCAACTGCACCTGATCGTCTTCACGGCCGGTGAGTTTGAGGTAGTCGATGGTTTGCTGGTCGATGTAGAACATCGCAGCCGTGGCGCCGTATTCCGGGGCCATGTTGGAAATGGTTGCGCGGTCGCCGAGGGTCAGCGCGGCGGCGCCTTCACCGAAGAACTCCAGCCATGCGCCAACGACTTTTTGCTTGCGCAGGAACTCGGTCAACGCCAGCACCATGTCGGTGGCGGTGATGCCCGGTTGCAGCTTGCCGGTCAATTCAACGCCGACGCTTTCCGGCAGACGCATCCAGGAAGCACGACCGAGCATGACGCTCTCGGCTTCCAGGCCACCCACACCGATGGCGATCACACCCAGCGCATCGACGTGCGGGGTGTGGCTGTCGGTGCCGACGCACGTGTCGGGGAACGCCACGCCGTCACGTACCTGGATCACCGGAGACATTTTCTCCAGGTTGATCTGGTGCATGATGCCGTTGCCTGGCGGGATCACGTCGACGTTCTTGAACGCCTTTTTGGTCCAGTTGATGAAGTGGAAACGGTCTTCGTTGCGACGGTCTTCGATGGCGCGGTTCTTCTCGAACGCCTCCGGATCGAAGCCACCGCGCTCGACGGCCAGGGAGTGGTCGACGATCAATTGAGTCGGCACCACCGGGTTTACTTGCGCAGGATCGCCGCCTTGCAGGGCGATGGCGTCACGCAGGCCGGCGAGGTCGACCAGTGCGGTCTGGCCGAGAATGTCGTGGCACACCACACGGGCCGGGAACCACGGGAAATCGAGGTCGCGCTTGCGTTCGATGAATTGCTTCAGGGAATCGGTGAGCGTGGCCGGGTCGCAGCGACGCACCAGGTTTTCCGCCAGCACGCGGGAGGTGTACGGCAGGGTGTCGTAGGCGCCGGGCTGGATGGCCTCGACCGCCGCGCGGACGTCGAAATAATCCAGATGGCTGCCGGGAAGCGTTTTACGGAATTGTGTGTTCATCGTCAGGACTCGGGTCACGGTAGTTACAAAGGGTGGGGCCTGGCATTGCATTGAAACCGATCCCCTGTAGGAGCCGAGCTTGCTCGCGATGGCGGTGTATCAGACGACATCAATGTTGAATGTCAGTCCGTCATCGCGAGCAAGCTCGGCTCCTACAGGTTTGCGGTTAGCCGGCCTCCACCATTCAGCGTTGTTCGATTGGCACGAACTTGCGCTGCTCAACGCCGGTGTACTCGGCGCTTGGGCGGATGATGCGGTTGTTGGCGCGCTGTTCGTACACGTGTGCAGCCCAGCCTGTCAGGCGCGAGCAGACGAAAATCGGGGTGAACAACTTGGTCGGAATGCCCATGAAGTGGTACGCCGAGGCATGGTAGAAGTCGGCGTTCGGGAACAGTTTCTTTTGCTCCCACATGGTCTTGTCGATGGCTTCGGAAACCGGGAACAACACCTTGTCGCCCACTTCGTCCGCGAGTTTTTTCGACCAGCCCTTGATCACCTCGTTGCGCGGATCGTTGTCCTTATAGATCGCGTGACCGAAGCCCATGATCTTGTCCTTGCGCTCGAGCATGCCGAGGGTGCCTTCGATCGCCGCTTCCGGCGAGCTGAAGCGCTCGATCATTTCCATCGCCGCTTCGTTGGCGCCGCCGTGCAGTGGACCGCGCAGCGAACCGATTGCAGCAGTGATGCAGGAAAACAGGTCCGACAAGGTGGACGCGCAAACACGCGCAGTGAACGTCGAGGCGTTGAACTCGTGCTCTGCGTAGAGGATCAGCGAAACGTTCATCACCTTGACGTGCAACTCGCTCGGCTTCTTGCCGTGCAGCAGGTGCAGGAAGTGGCCGCCGATGGATTGCTCGTCGCTCACGCAGTCGATGCGCTTGCCTTCGTGGCTGAAGCGATACCAGTACGTCATGATCGCCGGGAACGCGGCCAGCAGACGGTCGGTTTTGTCGTGTTGCTCGGAGAAGTTGTTCTCCGGCTCCAGGTTGCCCAGGAACGAGCAGCCGGTACGCATCACGTCCATCGGGTGGGCGTCGGCGGGGATGCGTTCCAGTACTTCTTTCAAGGCTTGTGGCAGGTCCCGCAGCTTGCTCAGTTTGGCGACGTAGGCGGCCAGTTGCGCTTTGCTCGGCAGTTCGCCGTAGAGCAGCAGGTAAGCGACTTCTTCGAATTGCGCGTCCGCCGCCAACTCACGAACGTCATAGCCACGATAGGTCAAACCGGCGCCCGACTGGCCCACGGTGGACAGTGCGGTTTGCCCGGCAACCTGGCCACGGAGCCCGGCGCCACTGAGTACTTTTGCTTCGGCCATTGCTGTCTCCAGTATTTTTTGAATTTGTCAGGGAATCTGCAATTTCTTTCAGATTTACATCGCACATCCGTAGCAGCTGTCGAGCACCGCGAGGCAGCGTCCGGCTGCGAAGCAGTCGTAAATCCTCGCCTGATTTGGCGAGTCCTTCGGCCTCGAACGCAGCCTCGCGGGCTCGGCAGCTGCTACATGATTGCGTCCTTCATTACTTCTTCGCGGCGAACAACGCATCGAGCTTCTGCTCGAAGGTGTGGTAGTCGATGCGATCGTAAAGCTCCATGCGGGTCTGCATAGTGTCGATGACGTTCTGTTGCGTGCCGTCCCGGCGGATAGCGGTGTAGACGTTTTCCGCGGCTTTGTTCATCGCACGGAAGGCGGACAGCGGGTACAGCACCAGCGATACATCGGCACCGGCGAGTTGCTCGGTGGTGTACAGCGGTGTTGCACCGAATTCGGTGATGTTGGCCAGGATCGGGGCTTTCACACGACTGGCGAACAGCTTGTACATGTCCAGTTCGGTGATGGCTTCCGGGAAGATCATGTCGGCGCCGGCCTCGATGCACGCAGCCGCGCGATCCAGGGCAGACTCCAGGCCTTCGACGGCCAGGGCGTCGGTACGGGCCATGATCACGAAGCTGTCATCGGTACGCGCATCAACGGCAGCCTTGATGCGGTCGACCATTTCCTGCAACGACACGATTTCTTTATTTGGGCGGTGACCGCAGCGCTTGGCGCCGACCTGGTCTTCGATGTGAACGGCTGCGGCGCCGAACTTGATCATCGACTTCACGGTGCGGGCAACGTTGAACGCCGAAGAACCGAAACCGGTGTCCACATCCACCAGCAGCGGCAGGTCGCAAACGTCGGTGATGCGACGCACGTCGGTCAGCACGTCATCCAGGCCAGTGATGCCCAGGTCCGGTACGCCGAGGGAGCCGGCAGCCACCCCGCCACCCGACAGGTAGATCGCCTTGAAACCGGCGCGCTTGGCCAGCAACGCGTGGTTGGCGTTGATCGCGCCGACCACTTGCAATGGATGCTCGCTGGCGACCGCATCGCGGAAACGCTGGCCTGGAGTGCTCTTGTTCAAACTCATGACTCACCTCGTTTGGCTGTCGGGTTAGCGCCGTCCTGGTAATGACGGGCGATATTGCGTTTGGAGGCGCCGATGTGACGGCGCATCAACAACTCGGCCAGCTCACCGTCACGGTCGGCGATGGCATCGAGAATTCGGTGGTGCTCGGCAAACGCCTGATGTGGGCGATTGGGTACGGTGGAGAACTGGATGCGGTACATGCGCACCAATTGATAAAGCTCGCCACAGAGCATTTGGGTCAGCGTGCGATTGCCGCTGCCCTGGATAATCCGGTAATGGAAGTCGAAATCGCCTTCCTGCTGGTAGTAGCCACGTCCGGCCTGAAACGCCTCATCGCGCTCATGGGTTTCGAGGACCCGACGCAGTTCGTCGATTTCTTCAAGGGTCATGCGCTCGGCAGCGAGACGGCAGGCCATGCCTTCAAGGGATTCGCGGATCTCGTAGAGCTCCAGCAGCTCGGCATGATTGAGCGAAACCACCCGTGCCCCGACGTGCGGCACACGCACCAGCAGGCGCTGGCCTTCCAGGCGATGGATCGCCTCACGCAGTGGCCCGCGGCTGATGCCGTAGGTACGCGCCAGCTCTGGCTCGGAGATCTTGCTGCCCGGGGCGATTTCACCCTTGACGATGGCCGCTTGAATACGCCGGAAGACGTTTTCGGAAAGCGTCTCCGAATCGTCTTGCGTTGTGAGCGGGGGATCCAGTTGATCCAGCATATTGTCGACACCTTGAAAGCTGATGCGGCAAAAACTAGCGAAAACCGGCCGCACAGTCAAAGGTTAATTGGATATTGTCGACAATCGTCTAATAACCTGCCGCACCATAACAAAGCAGCACTACCATTTATAGCCGCCTGCCAGCGCTGGCGCCATCAAGCCACCGTGCTAGAATGCCGCCCGCAATTGTTTGGGACATCTGCATTGATTGTCACAAATGGCTGATAGGCATACGAGGGAGCTTGCGCAGCGATGCCAGGGCCTTGAATCAAGTACGGACCGCTGCGCGCCAGGATTTATGAGACTCAAGCTTCTCCCTACATTCCTTTATCTACTGTGTCTGCCCGGTTTTGCCGCGGCGGCGGGGAAAACGGTGTACGGCCTCAACGAGTACGCCTCCCTGGATGGCATCAACCTTGAAGTCGCGGCCAAACTCGACACCGGGGCGAAAACCGCTTCATTGAGTGCGCGCGACATCAAACGCTTCAAACGCAATGGCGAATCCTGGGTGCGCTTCTATCTAGCCATCGACACCGCTCATTCGCACCCGATCGAACGGCCACTGGCCCGGGTCAGCAAGATCAAGCGCCGGGCCGGTGACTACGACCCGGAAGAAGGCAAGAAGTACACGGCCCGCCCGGTGATCGAGCTGGACATCTGCATGGGTTCGGCTTTACGCAGCATCGAAGTGAACCTGACCGACCGCAGCGCCTTCCAATACCCGCTGTTGATCGGCTCCGAAGCGCTCAAGCGCTTCGACGCGCTGGTTGACCCCAGTCTTAAATACGCTGCTGGCAAACCCGCCTGCGCCACCGACGCTCATACCGCAGAGTAATTCCAATGCGCTCTCTTACCCTCCATCTGAAACTGCTGATCACCATCCTGGTGGTGCTGGGCATTTCAGTTACGGCCTATCAGATCTTCGTGCTCGGGATTCCCGTGACCGAAGACGCCACCGACGACTTGTGGAACATCGACGCCAAGGTCGAGTTCGTCGCCAGTGCCAAGGATCCGGTCAAGATCCAGATGTTCGTACCGCCACTGAGCCGCGATTACGTCAGCCTCAACGAGAGCTTCATTTCCAATAACTACGGCGTCGCCGTGAACCGTGTCGACGGCAACCGCAAGGTCACCTGGTCGGCGCGTCGGGCCAAAGGCAATCAAACCCTTTATTACCGCCTGGTGCTGACCAAACGCTACACCGGCGAAAAATCCAAGATCAAAGGCCCGACCTTCCGCGACAGCATCGCCGTCGAAGGCCCGGAAAAAATCGCCGCAGAAGCCCTGCTCGCCCCTATTCGCCAGCACTCGGCCGACGTCGAAACCTTCATCGGTGAAGCCATCAAGCGGGTCAACAACGTCAACGACGACAATGTGAAGTTGCTGCTGGCCGGCGATCCTTCCTCCGCTCACAAAGCCAAAATCGTCGAACTGGTGCTGTCCATCGCCCACGTGCCGGTGGAAAAAGTCCACACCATTCGCCTGGTGGCCGACCAGCCGCAAATCCCTGAACTGTGGTTGCGCAGCTTCAATGGCACCGACTGGCTGTACTTCAACCCGGAAACCGGTGAACAAGGCCTTCCGACCGACCGCCTGCTGTGGTGGACGGGCGATGAAAACCTGATCACCGTCGATGGCGGCAAAAAAGCCAACGTGACTTTCAGCCTGAACAACAGCGAAATGAACGCCATTCGCCTGGCCAAGCTGACCGACGAAAACACCGACGCCAGTTTCCTTGAGTACTCGCTGTACGGCCTGCCGCTGCAAACCCAGCAGACGTTCATGATCATGGTGATGATCCCGATTGGCGTACTGGTGATTCTGATCCTGCGCAACCTGATCGGCATTCAGACGCTCGGCACCTTTACCCCGGTGCTGATCGCCCTCGCCTTCCGCGAAACCCAGCTCGGTTTCGGCATCATGCTGTTTACGATCATTACGGCGCTGGGGCTGTCGCTACGCTCCTACCTTGAACACCTGAAGCTGCAAATGCTGCCCAGACTCTCGGTGGTACTGACCTTCGTGGTGGTGCTGATTGCGGCCATCAGCCTGTTCAGCCACAAACTGGGCCTGGAGCGCGGGCTGTCGGTGGCGCTGTTCCCGATGGTGATTCTGACCATGACCATCGAACGCCTGTCGATTACCTGGGAAGAACGCGGCTCGGGCCACGCCATGAAAGTGGCCATCGGCACCCTGTTCGCAGCGTCCCTGGCGCACCTGATCATGACCGTGCCGGAGCTGGTTTACTTCGTGTTCACCTTCCCGGCGATCCTGTTGATCCTGGTGGGTTTCATGCTGGCGATGGGTCGCTATCGCGGCTACCGCTTGACCGAACTGGTGCGTTTCAAGGCTTTCCTGAAGAAGGCTGACGCCTGATGTTCGGCTTCTGGAAGACCTGGAAGGCCCTGGAAGCCCGGGGCATCATGGGAATCAATCGGCGTAACGCCGACTACGTGCTCAAGTACAACAAGCGCAGCCTGTACCCGATTGTCGATGACAAGATCATCACCAAGGAACGCGCCATCGCCGCCGGCATCCATGTGCCGGAACTGTATGGCGTTATTTCTACCGAGAAAGAAATCGACAACCTCGACGAGATCATCGGCGGGCGTACCGACTTCGTGATCAAACCGGCCCAGGGCGCGGGCGGTGACGGCATCATTGTGATTGTCGACCGTTTCGAAGGCCGCTACCGCACGGTGTCCGGCAAGATCATCAGCCATGAGGAGATCGAGCACCATATCTCCAGCATCCTGACCGGCCTGTATTCCCTGGGCGGTCACCGCGACCGTGCGCTGATCGAGTATCGGGTGATTCCGGACCAGATTTTCAAGAGCATCAGCTACGAAGGCGTGCCGGACATCCGCATCATCGTGTTGATGGGCTACCCGGTGATGGCCATGTTGCGCCTGCCGACCCGGCAATCCGGCGGCAAGGCCAACCTGCACCAGGGCGCCATCGGCGTCGGTGTCGACCTCGCGACCGGGGAGACACTGCGCGGTACCTGGCTGAACAACATCATTACCAAGCACCCGGACACCACCAACGCCGTCGATGGCGTGCAACTGCCCTACTGGGACGGTTTCATGAGACTCGCTGCCGGCTGTTATGAGCTATGCGGGCTGGGTTATATCGGGGTCGACATGGTCCTGGACCAGGAAAAAGGCCCGTTGATCCTTGAACTCAATGCCCGACCGGGCCTGAACATCCAGATCGCCAACGATTGCGGCCTGACATTGCGCACGCATGCGGTTGAAGCGCGACTGGAGGAGTTGAAGGCACGCGGGATCACCGAGACGGTTCGTGAGCGGGTGGAGTTTGTGCAGGAGATGTTTGGGCATATTCCGGCGGTTGAAGGCTGATTCGGGACCGAGTCGCCACCATCGCGAGCAAGCTCGGCTCCTGCAAGGATTGCGCAAATGATCGTTCCCACGCAGAGCGTGGGAACGATCATCCTGTAGGAGCCGAGCTTGCTCGCGATGGCTGATTTCCAGCCGCTACAGCACCCTATCCGTCCCCCAACCTGCCAATCCCCGACATCCCCTCTAGGAGCAAATCCTGCAGAGGACTACAATCGCCACCCCGCCTCGATGGCTGACCCGCCCCGCCCATGTTGACCTGTTCCGTACACCCGCTCCCCTATCGCGCCAATCCCGCCGAGTACTTCGCGGCGATTCGTCATGCCCCCGGCGCCGTACTGCTCGACAGTGGCCGGCCGAGTGCCGAGCGTGGCCGCTTTGATCTGCTCAGCGCCTGGCCGCTGGCGCAATTGGCCGTGCTGCCTGACGAAAGCGGCAACGACTTCCTGCAACGCCTGCGCGAGAATCTGGCGCAACTGGGCGAAGCGAATGTTCCGTTTGACCTGCCCTTCGCCGGCGGCCTGATCGGTTATCTGAGCTACGACTTCGGTCGGCACCTGGAACATCTGCCGAGTCAGGCACAAGACGATTTGCAATTGCCCGACGCGCGTTTCGGGCTGTACGACTGGGCCTTGATCAGCGATCACCACTTGAAGACCAGCCAACTGGTGTTTCATCCGTCGTTGATCGACAGCGAATGCCAGCGTCTGATCGCGCTGTTCAGCCAGCCGACGGCTGATGCCGTGGCCCCCTTCAAACTGAACGCGCCGATGAGTGCCGACCTCAGCGCTGACGAATACCGCCAGGCGCTGGAGCGTATCCAGCAATACATTCAGGCCGGTGATTGCTATCAGGTCAACTTCGCCCAGCGCTTTCGCGCACCCTGCGAGGGCGATTCATGGACCGCTTACTGCGCGCTGCGGGCGGCGTGCCCGACACCCTTTTCCGGTTTCCAGAGCCTGCCCGACGGCGGCGCGGTACTGAGCCTGTCACCGGAGCGCTTCGTCAAAGTCAGCCAACGCCATGTGGAAACCCGCCCCATCAAAGGCACCCGCCCTCGCGGCCTGACCGCCACCGAAGACGCAGCGAACGCCGCCGAATTGCTGGCCAGCCCCAAGGATCGCGCGGAAAACCTGATGATTGTCGACCTGCTGCGCAACGACCTCGGCCGCACCTGCCGCATTGGCTCGGTGCGCGTACCTGAATTGTTCAGCCTGGAAAGCTATCCGAACGTGCATCACCTGGTCAGCAGCGTGACCGGTGAACTGGCCGATGACCGCGATGCGCTGGACCTGATCGCTGGCAGCTTCCCCGGCGGCTCGATCACCGGTGCGCCGAAGATTCGTGCGATGCAGATCATTGATGAGCTGGAGCCGACCCGTCGCGGCTTGTACTGCGGCTCGTTGTTGTACCTGGATGTGCGCGGCGAGATGGACAGCTCCATCGCGATTCGCAGCCTGCTGGTCAAGGATGGACAGGTGTGTTGCTGGGGCGGCGGCGGGATCGTCGCCGATTCCGAGTGGCAGGCTGAGTACCAGGAGTCGATTACCAAGGTGAAGGTGCTGCTCGATACCCTGCAGAACCTTTAAAAGCATCGTCGGAACGCCGCCCGGACCAAGCCTTGCTCCTACGGGTTCTGAGTCGTTCCGACTTCCGGCGTACGACACAAAATCTGTAGGAGCAAGGCTTGCCCGCGATGGCGTCCTCGAAAACGATTACAAACTCAATGCCCGGTTCGAAGCCTTGATGAACTCCTGCTTCAAGTCCTCAAACGTATGCACCGCCGGGAACTGCGGGAACTCGCGGATCACATTGTCCGGCGCGTGGAACAGAATCCCGGCGTCCGCCTCACCCAGCATCGTGGTGTCGTTGTAGGAGTCGCCCGCCGCAATCACCCGGTAGTAAAGGCTCTTGAAGGCCAGGACCGACTGACGCTTGGGATCTTTCTGACGCAACTGATAGCTCGTCACCCGACCGGAATCGTCAGTAATCAAGCGATGGCAGAGCAGCGTCGGAAAGCCCAGTTGGCGCATCAGCGGCTGGGAAAACTCGTAGAACGTGTCCGACAGAATCACCACCTGAAAGCGCTCACGCAGCCAGTTGACGAACTCAATGGCGCCATCGAGCGGCTTCAGCGTGGCAATCACTTCCTGAATGTCGGTGAGTTTCAAACCGTGCTCGTCGAGGATGCGCAGGCGTTGCTTCATCAGCACGTCGTAATCGGGAATGTCCCGAGTGGTGGCCCGGAGCGATTCGATCCCGGTTTTTTCGGCGAAAGCGATCCAGATTTCCGGGACCAGTACACCTTCAAGATCCAGACAGGCAATTTCCACAAGACACTCCCATTTGTATTGATTATTGAGTCGAGCGAGCAAAAAGACTGCCGAACTCTAGCGATTCATGCTGACGGGCGCAACGCAGAGGGCGCGCCAGTAGCCGCAGGATTTTGTTACCATCTGGTCCATATAGAGCGCCCAGCGCCACCGACCTGTAGGAAGCCGCCCTGATGAGCCCAACGTTCGACGTCGTGGAACTCGCCACGACCTATGCCAACAAATCCGCCCAGGACATCCTGAAACTCGCGTTCGCCGAGTTTGGCGATGACCTGTGGATATCTTTCAGCGGTGCCGAAGACGTGGTGCTGGTGGACATGGCCTGGAAACTGAACAAGAACGTCAAAGTGTTCAGTCTCGATACCGGCCGCTTGCACCCGGAAACCTACCGTTTCATCGATCGGGTGCGTGAGCACTACAAGATCGACATCGAATTGGTGTCGCCGGACTACACGAAACTTGAACCGTTCGTGAAGGAAAAAGGCCTGTTCAGTTTCTACAAGGATGGCCATGGCGAATGCTGCGGCATCCGCAAGATCGAACCGCTGCGCCGCAAGCTGTCCGGCGTAACCGCTTGGGCCACCGGTCAGCGCCGCGACCAAAGCCCAGGCACTCGCAGCGCCGTAGCGGTGCTGGAGATCGACACCGCGTTCTCGACACCCGAGCGCACCCTGTACAAATTCAACCCGTTGGCGCAGATGACCAGCGAGGAAATCTGGGGCTACATCCGCATGCTGGAGTTGCCGTACAACAGCCTGCATGAGCGCGGCTTCATCAGCATTGGCTGCGAACCGTGCACTCGCCCGGTGCTGCCGAACCAGCACGAACGCGAAGGTCGCTGGTGGTGGGAAGAAGCAACGCAGAAAGAATGCGGGCTGCACGCGGGGAATATCATCAGCAAATCCAAGGCCTGATTCCGCCTGACAGACTGCCCTTGTGGGATCGGGGCGGGCAAGAGCCCGGCTCCCACAATGGATCTGTGACGGTCACTAATTCCTGTGGGAGCCGGGCTTGCCCGCGATGGCAACACCTCGGTTCCAAGGCAGGCTCAAACCGCACTAAACCGCCGGCTCAACCCCTGCTCCGCAAACTGCTCAATGATGAAATCCACAAACGCCCGGGTCTTGCCCGGCAACAGTTTGTGTTCCGCGTAATAGATCGAAATGTTGCCATCGTCGACATACCAGTCCGGCAACACCCGCTGTAGCTTCCCGCTTTCCAGATACCCCGAGGCAAACGGCATGCTCACCAGCGCAATCCCCAGTCCTTGGGCCGCCGTTGCGCACGCCGCTTCCGAATCGCTCATGGTCATTCGCGCCTTCAGCGTCAACGGGCTGTGTTGCTGCGTGCGGCTGGTCAACTGCCAGGAACGCACCCGGCCGGTCTGCGGGGAACGAATCAGGATGCCATCGTGGCGCTTCAAGTCGTCTGGCTCGATGATCGCTTCGTGTGTGCTCAAGTAATCGGATGACGCCACCAACACCCGGTGCGCCGGTGTCAGCTTGCGTGCCACCACGCCTTGGGGCAGTTCGAATCCACCGCCAATGGCCGCGTCGAAACCTTGCGCGATCAAATCGACCTGGCGGTTTTCGAAATGCCAGTCCGGATTGATCGCCGGAAACCGCCGTAAAAACTCGCCCAGCAACGGCACCACATACAATCGTCCAAACACAGTGCCCATGCTGACCTTCAACGTCCCCGCCGGCCGCCCTTCGGCGCTGGCCAGATTGGCGACGGCATTCTGGATGGTGTGCAGGCTGGAACTGACTTCGTTGAGAAACAGCTGACCGGCCTCCGTCAGTGTCAGGCTGCGCGTGCTGCGCTGAAACAGCCGCACGCCGAGCCGCGCCTCAAGTTTGGCAACACTCTTGCCCACGGCGGCCGGGGTCAGACTCAAGCGCCGGGCGGCTTCGGCAAAGCTGCCCACCTCGGCACTGCGCACGAAGCATTCGATACTGCTGAAGGTTTCCATAGGCGCCACTATAAACTTTTGGTTTACACAGACTATCGTAATTACCGTCTACTCAGCGTGTAATCCTCAATCGATACTAGGCTCCATCAACCGGGGCATCTCGCTTCGGGACTTTGGAGATCGATATGACTACTCAGAACCTCAGCGGCAAAGTGGCTTTGATTCAAGGCGGATCTCGGGGTATCGGCGCAGCCATCGTCAAACGCCTGGCCGCTGAAGGCGCGGCAGTTGCCTTCACCTACGTCAGCTCCACGGTCAAAGCCGAAGAACTGCAAAACAGCATCACCGCCAACGGCGGCAAAGCCCTGGCCATCAAAGCGGACAGCGCCGACGCCGAGGCCATTCGCAACGCTGTGAGCGCTACCGTCAAAGCCTTCGGTCGCCTGGACATCCTGGTCAACAACGCCGGCGTGCTGGCCGTTGCCCCCCTGGAAGACTTCAAGCTCGAAGACTTCGACCAGACCCTCGCCATCAACGTGCGTAGCGTATTCATCGCCACCCAGGCCGCCGCCCAACACATGACTGAAGGCGGTCGCATCATCAACATCGGCAGCACCAACGCTGACCGCATGCCCTTCGCCGGTGGCGGCCCGTACGCCATGAGCAAGGCAGCGCTGGTCGGCTTGACCAAAGGGCTGGCCCGCGACCTCGGCCCACGCGGCATCACCATCAACAACGTGCAGCCCGGCCCGGTCGACACCGACATGAACCCCGCCGACGGTGACTTCGCCGAAAGCCTGATCCCGATGATGGCAGTGGGTCGTTATGGCAAAGCCGAAGAAATTGCCAGCTTCGTTGCCTACCTCGTCAGTCCGGAAGCCGGCTACATCACCGGTGCCAGCCTGACCATCGACGGTGGTTTCGGCGCCTGACCCTCGGCTTGATCAAAACAAAAACGCCGGCAACCCTGATCAGGTTGCCGGCGTTTTTTGTTTATCGCTTCAGGTCCATTCCAGGGCCGGCAAACCACACGCGCTCGGCGTGAAGGCTTTCAGCGAACGAAGAATGCCATCGGCATGTGCGTATTTTTCGTCAGCCATGGCCGCGTCCGGGATCGCAATAGCAGTCATCCCCGCCGCCTTCGCCGCGGTGACCCCGAACGGCGAATCTTCAAACACCAGGCAGTCCTCAGGCGCAACACCCAGGCGGCGCGCCGCCGTGAGGAAGATATCCGGTGCCGGCTTGGCTGCACCTACTTCCGGGTCATCGGCCGTCACGATGAAATCGAACAGCGCAAACCAGTCACGGTGCAACGTGGTTTTCTGGCCGAACGACTGGCTCGAAGAACTGGTACCGACTGCGATCGGAATACGGTTGGCCTTCAAGTGCCGAACCAGCTCCTGCGCACCGGGCATCGCCAGCGCCGTAGGAAAACGCTCACGCATCAGCGGCTCGCGGATCACCAGGAACTCTTCGGCGGTGATCGGCAGATCAAGCGCCTCGACCACGTACCGCGCCAGATCACCCGCCCCACGCCCGATGATGTTCTGCTTGATGCTCCAGTCGAACACCCGGCCGTAACGCGCGGCAATCAGGGACGTGACCTCGGTATAAATGCCCTCGGTGTCCAGCAGCAAACCGTCCATGTCGAAAATCACAGCCTTGATCGGGCCGAACGTGTTGAGCGGTGCATTCATCGCATCTGATCCGTTTTCAAATGACACCTCAGAGACGGCTCAGGTACGGCCGGGTCCGTGATCGATTAAAGGATTCAGCAGCATAGCGAGCGCGGCTGACGTTGGGCAACGGGCAATGCCTGGCCGTTACAAAAAGTGCTCGTCGTCATTTAGCGAATCCTCCTACATAAAACGCCTCCTTTCCCGACTTCTTTACCCGTTGATCCCAAGCAAAGTCTCGCGCTCATCTTGATCTGCGCGAGGGACTGCGAATGTTCGTACCTGACAAGGTACTGGCCTTGAATAACGCCATCGGCTTGCTGGTGGTCGCCGCCATGGACCCCAAACAGCCGAACGTCGAGGCGCTGCTCGCTGACTTTCGGCTCTGTCTCAACGATTACGACGCGTGGGCCGAGAGTTTCTGGACTGGCAAGGCACTGGAGATCGAGCAGGTATTCAAGGTCGGCAACGATGTCCGGCTGATCGCACCGAAGCACTCCACTGCGCCCGTCAGTTCAACCGTCGGCGCATGCCCGGCCAGCGGCCCGTTGACACTGGTGCACATGTTCGAGGCCGCGCGATTCGTCCCCATTGGCAATACGCCGGTGACGCTGGAACCGTTGAACCCGGACGGAACATTTGGCGAGCCGGTTCACCACCAGATCGGCCCCAGCGGCATCCTGGAGGTCCCCAAGTGCGAGCGCGGTCAACGTTACCGCATCACCTTCTTTCCAAACGTTTCCACCGAACACGTCAAAGCGCTGTACGCCTCTTATCAAAGCGTCATCGGCGAACTGGAAGGTTGGTTGCGCAACGAATGGACGACTGAATTCGAACCTTCCTGGGTCGAGTTCGCCGAGGCGGGTTTCATCAAGCGCTACGGCCTGCTGCAACAGGCTGACTGGCGAGGCTTCGAGAATGCGCTGAACGGTTTGTGGGACGACGTGAAGCAGATATACGAGCTGATCGCGGACCTGCAAGCCAACAGCCAAAAGCTCCTTGAGTACCTGACCGAGACCGAACTTGAAACACTGCTGAAGGCCTCGGCGGAGTCGATCGCCAATCTGCTGCTGATGCTGAGTGACGAGCCGTTGATGTTCATTCATCTCGCGGCGTTTACCAGCTGGGTGCGGATGCTGCCGCCACATCACGCTGCAGAGGTTGTGGCGGAAATCCGCACAGGCATTTTGATCGGTTTTCTCCTGGCACGATTTACCGGCACCAAAGGACTGAAACTCGGCATCAGTGCCAAGGTGCTGAACAAGCTCAAATCGGAACGGGCGCGCAAATGGCTGGCTGCCGCGAGTTTGCGGCTGGCCGCTCAATCCGACCTGACGCCCCATGCGGAGGTATTCAAACCCCTTGCGGTCAACGCCCGCACTGCTGCGCTGAACCCCGCGCCTACGCTGCCATTACAGATAAGTGCCGGCTCTGCGCCCATAACGCAGGTGGAAAATCCGCTCGCCATCGCTCGCAAAAAATCCGCAGCCACCACCCGCCTCAGCCGTCACGAACACCGTGACGACGCCTCCGAACAGGCGAAAAACCCCAATGGCGACAGCGCCGACTGCGGGCCGCTGACCTGTACGAACGGTTGCCCGGTGTCGATGGTCACCGGCGAAGAGTTGCTGACCCTGGAGGATGGTTCACTCAATGGCTTGCTGCCCTTTGCGTTCACCCGGTTGTACCGAACCAGCGCCGTGGAAATCGATTGCGGGCTGGGCTGGGGCTGGAGTCATTCGCTGGCGCATCGGCTGGAGCTGGACGCAGAACACGTCGTCTGGATCGACCATGAAAACCGTCGTACGACGTTTCCGCTGCCCAGCCAGGAACGCCCGGCCATCCATAACAGTCTGTCGCGGGCCGCGATTTATCTCGGGGATCAGCCAGAGGAATTAGTGCTCGCATTGGCTGGCGAGACGGTGCGGTTTTATCACTTTCGCACTGGGCGGCTGACCACGATCAGCAATGCCTACAACAACCGGGTGCACATCACCCGCGATCGTCAGGATCGCATTCAGCGCCTCGACAACGGTGCAGGCCGTTCGCTGCTGTTGCGCTACGAGCGCCGGCACATCGTTGCCGTCGAGTATCAATCGTTTCATCCCGCCGACACTGCGGATGACGCCTGGCGTACAGAGCAAACGCTGATTTCCTACCGCTACGACGCCCGCCAGCGACTGATCGAAGCGACCAATGCCGCCGGTGAAAGCGAGCGGTACGACTACGACGACCACCACGTGATTCTCCAGCGGCAACTCGCCGGCGGGGCAGGTTTCTTTTGGGAGTGGGAACGGTCGGGCAAAGCGGCCCGATGCATTCGGCACTGGGCGACGTTTTCGCAGATGGATACACGCTATGCCTGGGACGACAACGGTGGCGTGCGGGTTAAAAGCGTCGATGGCAGCGAAGAAGCCTACGTCCATGACGATACGGCGCGGTTGGTGCGTCGGGTTGAGCCAGAGGGTGCCGAGTATCTCAAGACTTATGACCACAAGGGTCATCTGATTGCCGAACAGGGGCCGCTGGGAGCGATCACTCAATACCGCTACGACGAGATCGGGCGGCTGATTGCGCTGATTCCACCTGAAGATGAGCCAACGTCCTACGAATACCGCAACGGTTTCCTGCATGCGTGCTCTCGCGGTAAAGCCGTATGGAAATATCAACGCAATGCTCAAGGCGATGTCACCGAGGCCATCGATCCCGATGGCCAAACCACCCATTACCACTACGACACCCAAGGACGGCTGCTCTCGATTCGTTTTCCGGACAGCAGTCGTCAGGTTTTCGTTCGGGATGCACTTGGGCAACTGATCGAAGAAACCCTGCCGGACGGCGGTCAGCGGCGGTTTTCCTACGATGTTCTGGGACGGAAAATAACCTTTCAGGACGAATTCGGCGCTGTCACTCACTACCAACGGGACGCCGTTGGCCGACTGATCCAGACAACTCTTCCTACTGGCGCCAGTCGAGCCTTCAGTTACAATGCCTACGGCAAGATCACTGCCGAACGGGATGAACTGGGTCGTGTCACGCGTTTTGAGTACGACGATGACTTGCACCTGGTCAGCCGCCGGATCAACCCCGACGGCACACACCTGCGTTACCGCTATGACAACGCACGGCTGCTGCTGACCGACATCGAGAACGAGTCCGGTGAACGTTATCGACTGGACTACACCGCCAGTGGATTGGTCCGACAGCAAACCGGTTTTGATGGTCGACGCACGGCGTATGCCTACGACCTGAATGGCCATTTACTGGAGAAAACCGAGTACGGCGATGACGGCTCGAAGCTGATTACGCGCTACCAGCGGGACTCGGCCGGTCGGTTGCTGATCAAAACCCTGCCTGACGGCACCAAGGTTGAATATTGCTACGACAGCCTCGGTCGGCTGGTCAGCGTCGACGACAGCCAAGACCACCCACTGGAGTTCGAATACGACACCCAGAACCGCCTGATCACTGAACACCAGAGTTGGGCCACGTTGCGTTATGGCTACGATGCCTGCGGCCGGCTCAATCACCTGCGCCTGCCGGACAACAGCAAACTCAGCTACCACCGCGCCAAAGGTGGCGCGCTGACCGCCATCGACCTTAACGGCACACGCCTCACAAGCCACACCTCCCGATTCGGTCGCGAGTTACAACGCCAGCAAGGCCTGTTGCGCAGTCAGTACGACCACGACGAACAAGGCCGCCTGAAAGCCCACGCTGTCAGCCAACACCAACAGTCGCTGTATCGGCGCGACTACACCTACAACGCCAACGGCAATCTCGACTACATCGCAGACACCCGTCATGGCCAACGCAACTACCAATACGACCCTCTCAACCGCCTGATCCGGGTCCGTCACTCGCGCGATCAACAACCCGAAAGCTTCGCCCACGATCCCGCCGGCAACCTGTTGATGCAGGACCGCCCCGGCCCGGCAGCCGTCAAAGGCAATCGTCTGTCGATGCAAGGCGACCGTCACTTCGACTACGACGCCTTCGGCAACCTGATCCGCGAACGCCGCGGCACCGCGCAAAAACTCGTCACCGAATACCGCTACGACTGCCAGCACCGGCTCATCGGCGTCACGCTGCCCAATGGCACTTGCGCGACCTACCGCTACGACGCCTTCGGCCGCCGCATCCGCAAAACCGTCGACGGCAAAACCACCGAGTTTTTCTGGCAGGGCGACCACCTCATCGCCGAACACAGCCAGGAGCATCACCGCAGCTACCTCTACGAACCCGGCACCTTTCGCCCCCTCGCCATGCTCGACGGCAAAGGCCCGCGCCAGGCCTGCCCGTTCTACTACCAACTCGACCACCTCGGCACCCCGCAAGAACTCACCGATTACAGCGGCGACATCATCTGGGCCGCGCAATACACCGCCTACGGCCGCCTGACCCGACTGAACCGCGATACCCACCAGGTGCTGGACCAACCGTTGAGGTTTCAAGGGCAGTACTTCGACGCGGAGACAGGCCTGCATTACAACCGGCATCGTTACTACAACCCGGATATCGGGCGGTACCTGACACCGGATCCGAGTGGGTTGGCGGGCGGGATTAACGGGTATCAGTACACGCGGAATCCTACGGGCTGGGTTGATCCGTTGGGGTTGAATGAATGTCCTGGGGCGGATGGGTGCAAGAGGCCGGGGTTTGGGGATGAGGATCCGGCGGGGAAGGTTAGGGTTGATGAGGGTGCGCCTTCACTTCCTTCCTCGACAGAAAAAAGCGAGTATCTATATCGTGGTGATCTGCGTAAGCCCGACGAAATTTTTGATACTGGATTCTTGAGCAGAGGAGATAGTAATGACTTATTACTTCACGTTTGGGACAACAAAAACCCTCCGAGCAATTTTATCAGTACATCTACTGACCCAGAGATAGCGATAGATTTTGGCACTGAATACAGGACAAAAAATGGCTATATGTACACACTCAAAAGGGTTTTTGGTCATGACGTCAACAAGGAGTTGCACCCCAACGATATCCCTTACAACTACGAAGATGAGATAGCTATTCCTAGAAAAGTAAAGACCGAAGACATTTTAGGCGCTACACCACTAAAAAAAGACGGCAGCTATGTTGGGCATTCGATACCGAATCCACAAAGGAAACGACCATGACAATTGAAAAGATCTCTATCTTAATCGGTGACAAATTAGAGATTGCAGTACTCGATTACGATGTAGATTCGCCTGCTATCCAAATAACACTAGAGAATGGCTGGACAAAAAAACTCTCAGGACTTGATATTTATGAATGCCTTGGAAAAATAATCCAATCGCTTCCTGATGTTAAATTTCTATGTAAAGGCGCAAAAATAAACGTGCGGCCGTCCAGCATGTCCTCACAGATGAGTTGTGGGATCATGGCCTACGAGCACAAGCTAGGCGTCCGAGCCTCAAGAAAGGACCTCGTCAATATCTTTCAGTATGACGACCAAGACATTATTAATGACCCAAAGATGCAAACCGATTTTTTCTACCGCTGGTTAGAATCACTAAAAAATAGTTAACAAAAACAAAACACACCATCTTGAATCCGAAAACACCTATGAAAGCATTTGAAATAGCCACGCACTCCAAGGGAGTCCACTTGCACCACTGTTTACCCATTCACGAATGTCATCGTAAATGTCTGCTGGCCTCGTGGCGTACGAGCTCAATTTAGGTATACCCACGGATCCTGAGGACATGGTGAGAATATTCGACTATGAGGAAAATTAAATTACCAACGACACCCAGTTGCAACAAGAATTCTACAAACGCTGGATCGAGTCGCTATCAAAATAGATGTTTACACCTATTTATAGTGCACTAGCTTTTAGGGCTAGAGTCATGACAACAAAAGACGTGTAAAGCCCAACAAATAGCTGGGCTTTGATAGTTCAAGCACTTTTTCGTGCTGACCACCATTGTCCTTTTCGACATCGCTAGCTCCTGCATCACCAGAACGACCAGATCCTCCAGCCCCACCACCTCTCCCCATCGAACCTCCACCACTCACCGCCCCCGGGGAAGTACTGCTCCCATTGGCATCCCCACCATTCCCACTATTAATAGAGCCGGGCGGTAGCGCGTTGCCATTCGCAAAATTCGTATTCATTTCAGTGGACGGAGGCATCCCGCCTTTATCCACAGGAGTATCGTTCCCGTAAGACTGGGTAAACGCAGTCAACGAGCTAACCGACAACAGCCCGCAACGGCCAAGGCTGCAAACTTTGAACCGATCCTGGTGCATCTCCTTAAAAAGGAGCCGCACAATCGACGAGCGGTTTCTAGCTCGGTTCACCCGAGTAATCATCACCGGCAATGTCCGGATCTTCAGGATCAGCCTCGACATCACCGCGCTTCACATCATCAGCGGGCACTTGTTCCACCGCCGTATCGTCATCCGGCGGACGTTGATCGCGACCCAGCGAGTCGGTCGGCGAAGGCAGCGGATACTCTGGAGTGTCATCAAAGTCGGTTTTTTTCGGATCAGCGTTCATAAGCACCTCTCGAAGGACCTGAAGAGCAGGTCCTGATATTTCGAGAGGCCGGGTTATACATGCGTTCGATCAAAGAGACGTTCGGTCAACGAGACCGCACAAAGATCAATCTTCGTCGTCTTCATACTCGTCTTCGTACTCAAGATTTCCCACATCACCCGCGTCATCGGAATCATTGAGCGGCACCGTGGCGTCGTCAATCAATGAACCTGGATCTTCATTGCCGGGATCATTGATGAACGGAAGCCCACTCGGGCCTTTTTGTTCTTTGCCTTCGGTTTCCGGCGTCATGGCGGGCCTCGCAATTATTGGGGGGTGTATAAAGTTCGAGAGTAGCTGCCGCCATTCGTTCCGGCTTGCCAGGCACAGATACGAAAAGCCCGGCGCTAGGCCGGGCTTCTACTCGTTGGCGAGTTAGTGATGCTTGTTTTTGTGCTTATGCTTGTGTCCGTTACCGGAATGGGAGCTGCCATGATTATCGTCGTCGCCCAGGTTGTTACCGACGGCACCACCCGCGGCACCACCCAGGCCAGCACCGATGGTCGAACCGGTAGAGCCGCCGAGGCTGTTGCCAACCACCGAGCCGCCTGCTGCGCCCAAGCCGCCGCCAATGGCCGCCTCATTGCGATTGCCTTTTTCCGCCCCGACCGCGCTCCCTGCCGCGCCGCCGACACCGGCGCCGATGGCCGCTCCCGTGCTGCCGCCCAATTGTCCGCCGACGACATTACCCAACGCCCCGCCCAGGCCGCCGCCCACCGCAGCGGTGCCGTCGTTGGCCGCCATTGCACCTTGAGCCGCCAACAGTCCCACCACAAACACGGACAGCGCCAAACGTCGAGCGTTGATGCTTGTACACTTTTTGCCATTGTTAACCGGGGTCATGGGAAGCCTCGTATTCTTCTGGGGTATATGAGCTTCGAGGCTTTGTTTAAAGAATCGTTCATAAACGAAAAAGCCCGGCATTTAGCCGGGCTCTTCAATGGGCCGATCAGGATCAGTGACGCTTGTGACCTTTGGCCATGTTGCTGCCTACGCCGCCGCCCAGTGCACCACCCAAACCTGCGCCGATGGTAGAACCGGTCTTGCCACCCAGGCTGTTGCCGATCACTGAACCACCCGCTGCACCCACACCGCCACCAATGGCGGCTGAAGTGCGGCTGCCTTTGCGTGCGGTAGCAGCACTGCCGGCCGCGCCCGCTACGCCAGCACCAATCGCTGCGCCGGTGCTGCCGCCCATGCTTTGGCCGACCACATTACCCAGCGCGCCACCCAGACCACCGCCGATTGCGGCGGTGCCATCGCTGGCAGCCATCGCACCTTGAGCAACCAGAAGCCCAAGAACCAGGGAAGGCAGTGTTAAACGCATGACGAAACCTCAAAAATAGGGGAAAAAAGAAAGCCGGGGATTAAATGCTGTCACGCAGTAAACGTCCACACAAAAACCACCGCACCGCTCAATCAGCGACGGTTGGACAGCTTTTATGGGAAAGGTTTTATGACAGGCAAAAAAAAGCCCGCTGGGGAACGGGCCAGGTACTGCTTTCTAACGGATGGTTTGAGCCTACGGAGGTGGCTGTGAAAAGTATGTGAAAAAGTAAACGGCATCATTACCGAACGTCGGCACTTCAGGTTTCAACCGGTAATCGAGATTTCACACATGAAAAACCCCGCTCGATGGCGTAATGCTGTTCACTTAAGCGGAGCAGCCTTACGGTCCACCGGAAACCGGGTTTTTGAAATCTTCACCGTCCTTGGCCTTGAAGGCCTTGGGCG